>DKNG01000227.1 GCA_002470185.1 Arcobacter sp. UBA7394
GCTTTCCCTTGGACAATGACTATCTTAGCAGGTTTATTACTTGTAACTTATATTCCAGAAATTGCATTATGGTTACCAAACCTAATGTATGGTGGATGATAAGTAAATCTAACTAAAATAAAAAAGGTAAGAGTGTGCTTCTCTTACCTTTTTTTATGAATAATTCGATTATCTTTTTATATTAATGTTTTGTTTGAAGCAAAGCGCTTTTCTACATCTTCAAGTATATTTACAAAAGTAATAAAACTGTAGTAATATTTGGTACGTATATCTAATAGGAATAAATTAAGTCTTTGTGAGTATTTTTTGAACTTCATATTATCATAAATAGAAGTAATTTTGAAACCATTTTCTTATAAATGTTCTTCAATGATTTTATTTATAAGGAGGATATATCCTCCTTATAAATTAAAATGAATAAATTAGTCTACTTCTTAAATCAGTGGCATCGTTTGTATTATTTTCATAATCTAGGATAGAATAATCTATCTGTGCTTTTAACTCTTTATTAAATTCATATTCTAAATTTAATGTAGTTTCATCTAAATCTGCATTTGCACTTGGTTGATCAAAACTTGAATATCTTAATTTTGTTTTTAAATCTCCAAATTTATATCCTGCACCTATTTGCCAAGAATCAGTACCTGCTTTGAATGCATTTGCACCTGCCGTTTTTGTTGTTGCAGTATAATGTGCATATGCGCCTTGACCTAACCCTCTAGCAACAGCAGCATCTTCTGATTTTCCATCAGCAGATGTATATCCTGCAAATAAATCAATTCCTGAAACTTTAACTCCTACTTTCAATCCATACAGTGAATTATCTTTACTTGATACAGCATCATAATCTGTATCATAATATTGTGCTGCTAAATAACCAGAACCAATAGAATATTTTGCATCAAGATACATTAAGTCGGCAATCTCATCTGCATTTGCATATTGAAATTGAACAGCTAAATTAGGAATAGATGTATTTTTAACATATATTGTATCAATACCATCTGTACCTATTTTCATAAATTTACCAGGTCCTCCACTTGCATTTGAATTCGCACTAGTAAATGGTGCTGTAGTTGTATAATCTGTTCTTTGTTGATATTTCGTTACCTTTCCTGCCACAATTGTAGTATTAGGTAAATCAGTATTTACTAACAAATATGCTTCAAATGCTTCTTTAATAAGTCTTGAACCTGATCCTGCTAATAGAGGTGTTTTTATAAACTGTCTACCACCTTTAAATGTAGTGTTCTTATATGTGTATTGTAAATAAGATTCTGATAATACTGAACCTTGTGCATCCATACTTGATTTAGTTTTACCATCTTTATCATCTTTATTTGTAACATGAGATGTTTGTAATGTAGCACCTAAAACTAGACCATTAAACGAATCAGTTATATAGTTTAAATGACCACCATTAGCCCAAATTGAACTATCATTTTTACCTGCACCATCAAAAGTTTGAGCAAAATAATATGACTTAATTGATCCTTTTACTTTACCATTTGAAAATGCTTCAGATATAGAATCTGCGGCAAATGCACTCGAACTAAAACCTACAACTGCTACTGCAGTAACTAAACTTAATTTTGCGATTTTTTTCATTTTTTCTCCTAAAATTTTAGACTTATAGTTTTTATAAATCTTTACATAACATGCTTTATACAAACTGCATATAAATTATAATCTTGCAAGATGTAGTTAACATGTAGTTTTTTACACCTTGACTCCTTATTCCACATATATAATGTCTTACTTAAATTAAGGGGCCAAATAATGATGAAAATACTTTTATTAGAAGATGATTTAATACTTTCTGAGTTAATTAAAGAGTATCTTGAATCAAATTCTTATTATGTCGAAGCTGTATTTACAGCAGAAGACGCAGAAGAAGAACTATATTCTACAAAATACGATTTACTATTATTTGATATTAATCTTCCACTTTTTAGCGGACTTGAAGTATTAAAAAAAATTAGATTAGATAAAATGACTATACCAATTATCTTTATGACCGCTTCAAATAATTTTAAAGACTTCAAAGAAGCCTATGATTTAGGAGCAAATGATTTCATAAGAAAACCATTTAAGTTAGAAGAATTGTTAATTAGAATTAAATATATAAAGAAAATCTTTTTAATCAAATCTTCAAGTATTATTGAAATAGATAAAGAAATTAAATTTGATTTATTAAATATGTGTATTATTCAAAATGATTTAAGAATAAAACTTCCAAAAAAAGAATCTGAAATTATAAGATATTTTCTTCTAAATAAAAACAGAATAATTACAACAGATGAACTTATTATTAATATTTGGGACTATGATAAAGAACCATCTATTGCAACGATTAGAACATATATTAAAAATATTAGAAAAAATTTAAATCATCATTATTTAGAAACAGTAAAAGGACTAGGGTATATACTAAAAATATAAATCTACATGTTAACTACATTTAGGTCTTATATACTTTCATTTAAGTTAACTAGTTAACTCTTTTATGTCGAAGTAATTCTCTTAGACTCGAAATCTTGTATTAAGCGCGAACTTAATTTATTTCATTACTTCGACATTCCTCCACATAACATCCACACTAGTTAAATATAATTAAGAAAAAAGGATTTGTAATGTTTGAATATATGGATATGAATATGACAATTTTTCATGGCTTATCAATGTTTATTTTTTGGTTTATTTTAATTTATTTGTTATTTTCAATTCTTAATAAAAGTGAAAAAGATTCAAAAGAATCTGCACTTGATATTTTGAAGAAACGTTTTGCAAAAGGTGAAATTACAAAAGAACAGTTTGATAAAATAAAAAAGTCTTTAGTTTAAGGCTTAAGATAAGGGCAAATATGAATCCTACTATTTTAAAAACCGCAATAGCATTAGGTATTATAATACCTTCAACTATATGGATCTTTAATAATAAAAAAGAGGAAACTATTCCTAATAGATGGTACACACAAGCCCAAGTAAACTTAGGGGAAAAAGTATTTTCAAATAACTGTGCAGTATGTCATGGTGAAAAAGCTGAAAAGACTATTCATTGGAAAAAAACATTAGAGGATGGTTCTTATCCTCCACCTCCTTTAAATGATAAAGCGCATGTATGGCATCATCCAAAATGGCAAATATTACAAATTATTACTAAGGGTGGGGAACCATACAAAGGTAATATGCCAGCTTTTGGAAATAAATTATCTACTAAAGAAAAGGAAGCAGCAATAGCTTTCTTTCAAACTTTCTGGGATGAAAAGCATTATAACTTATGGATTAAATATGGAGGGTTAAAAGATAAATGAAAATTTTATTATTAGAAGATGATATTATTTTAAATGAAATTATTGAAGAACATTTAACTACTTTAAACTATCAAGTTAATAGTGTAATTAATGGAGACCACGCAGAAGAACTAATTTATGATGAAGCTTTTGATTTATTTTTATTTGATGTGAATGTTCCCAATATAAATGGTTTTGATTTATTAAAAAGCATTAGGTCTAATAATATCAACACTCCTGCAATATTTATTACGTCAAGAAATACTAGTGATGATCTGAAAATAGGATTTAATTCTGGAGCTGATGATTATATAAAAAAACCATTTGATTTAAGTGAGCTAGAACTCAGAATTGAAAATATAAAAAGGTTAAGACAAATTGAAAGTTATGGTTCTATAAAAATAAGTGATGGGATAATTTATAATTATGAATCAAAAAGCATTAAGAATCAAACAATAGAATATTCTTTATCTAAAGTTGAATCAAAAATACTAGAATATTTTATTAAGAACAAAAATAAAGCTTTATCTATAGAAGAGATTTCTATAAATAATTGGACATATGATGAAATGCCAGAAGCTACTACTATTAGAACTTATATAAAAAACCTACGAAAAAAACTTCATAAAGATACAATAATAACTATAAAAAGTATAGGCTATAAGTTAGATATTAATTAAAGTTTTAGAGAAAAAGATTAATAGGAGAGAAAGTAAAACTTCTCCTTCCTATCCTAACAACTTCTTGTAAAAGATGCAGAATCATCATCTTCAACTGGATATATACTACATAATGTACTTTCACTAATTGAAGATTTTACCAATACTGAAGTTGTATTTGATTGTTCACCTATATTAGTATCTAAGATGTAATCTGGTGTATCATCATTTTCTGCTGGAAATAAAGCAAGTAGTGTATCTTTATCTATTGTAGACTTTGCTAATACTTTTATACTACTTCCATGTTCACTTACCTCATTATCCAAAAGATAATCTGGAGTATCGTTGTTTTCAATTGGATAAAAAGCACTATTTCCATTTTTTAAATTGTCTTGTGCTAACAGTGAACTTGCAAGAAATAAACTTGCTCCAATAATTGATGTAATAACTCTTTTCATAATATATCCTTTTATTTTTGTTTATGTGATATTGTAATGATTTAATAAGGAAGCAACGTGGAATATTAAGTAAATTAGAGTTTGAATTGAATTTTACTTCTAAACTAAGTTTATAGTTTCTTTACCTTTAATCGAAGAGAATTTAATACTACAGTTACTGAACTAAAACTCATTGCAACACCTGCATACATAGGAGTTAACATAATTCCTAAAAATGGATATAAGATTCCTGCAGCAAGAGGTATTCCAAGTGCATTATATATAAAAGCCCAAAATAAATTTTGTTTTACTATTTTCATAGTTTCTACTGAAAGATTAATACTTCTTATTACAGATTGTAATTCATTATTTATAAGTACTATATCCCCCGCATCTTTACTTATATCAGCTCCTGAATTTAAAGTTATTCCTATATCAGCTTGCTTTATAGATGGTGCATCATTTATTCCATCACCTATAAACATTACTTTAGAGTCTTTTTGTAATTTTTTAATTACATCATATTTCTCAGTGGGAATTACTTGTGCATAAAATTCTTCTATTTGAAGTTTTTGAGCAATTTTTGAGGCAGTGATTTTATTATCACCTGTTAATAATATTGGTTTAATACCAATTTCTTTTAACTTCTTAATAACATCAATTGCATCTTCTTTTAATTCATCTTCCAAAGAAAAAGAACCTACAGTTTTTTTATTAATTGAGACTAAGATAACTCCATTTGATTTATTTAACTCTTTTTCATAAAAACTCAAGTGTTCTTGTGAAATTAAGACTTGATGATCGTCCAAAAGCTTTTTATTCCCTAATAAATACTCTACATCATCAATTATCACTTTGATACCATGCCCTGCAATAATATCTATGTCTTCGATTTTTTCATCACATAATATATTTTTATTTTCAACAAATGAAACAATAGCTTTTGAGATAGGATGTTCACTGTACTTTTCAATTGAAGCAATTATTTGAAAATACTCTTCATTAATATCTGTATTTGTTACGGATATATTTCCTTTTGTTAATGTTCCAGTTTTATCAAACACTGCATACTCTATATCTTTTATTTGTTCCAAGATTTCTGGATTTTTTATTAATATTCCTTCTTTAGCTCCACGACTAACTGAACTAACTATTGCAATAGGAGTTGCTAGTCCTAAAGCACAAGGGCATGAGATAATAAGAACAGAAATACTTGCAATAATTGCATTTTGGAAGTCTTCTAAAATCACTCCCCAAATCAAAAAAGTTAAAATAGAAATCACAATTACAGCTGGTACAAAAATATTTGCAATTTTATCAGCAAATCTACTTATTGGTATTTGTTTACTTTGTGCAGATTTTAATAGTGTAATTATTTTTGATAAAGTTGTATCAGATGCTTCTTTTAAAACTTTTATTGTAATTACCCCATTTGTATTTAAAGTACCAGCTAGAACTTCATCTCCAACTTGTTTATAAATAGGCAAGGATTCTCCGGTAATCATGGCAGTATTTATATCTGCATTTCCCTCTATAATTAATCCATCAACTGGTATTTTCTCACCAGTTTTAACTAGAACATTATCACTTACTTTTAACGAACTCACAGGAACTATAGTAATTTGGTTTTTTTCATCAATTAAGTTTGCATTTTGAGGTGCAAGATGCATAAGTTTTTTTAAAAAATCACTTGCTTTTTGTTTAGAATTTTCTTCTAAAAACCTACCAAGTATCACGAAACTAATAATAACAGCAGCACCATCAAAATACATAAATCTTAAGTTTTCAGGAAAAAGTGAAGGGAAAAAGATTACAAAACTAGAATAGAAATATGCTGCACTCGTTCCAAGAGCTACAAGTACATTCATATCGTAGTTTTTGTTTATGATTGCTTTGTATGCTAATTTATAAAATCTTGCTCCACAATAAAATTGGATGATAGTTGCGAGGATAAATATTAAATATGTATTTAAAGGATTGTCAAAGATATTAGAAAATGCAAGAACAAAGATTGCGATAGTAATCGAAATAGAAGAGATAAAAAGTCTTTTTAATTCAAAAAAACTTTTTATCTGCTCTTCTTCTAAAGCTTTAATATCTTCTTCAACCTTATACCCAAGTTTCTCAATCTGTAAAATTAGTTTTTCTTTTGAGTAAAGGTTTGAATTAATTTTAAATTCCCCTTCACTTGAAGCAAAACTTACCTGTGCTCCTAATACACCCTTTTGTTTATTTAAAAATTTCTCTATACCATTAGAGCAATTAACACATGTCATTCCTGATATATTAAGATTTATTTTCTTAGTCATTTTTACTCCTTTTTTCATTAAGTAATATACTTAATAACTCTTTTATATAGTTATCTTTTATATAATAAAAAGACATTTTTTTGTCTTTTTTAAAATCTACAATTCCATATTTTCTTAAGACTTTAAGTTGATGTGATACATGAGACTGTGGTAAATCTAAAATATTAACCATTTCACCTACACATACTTCATATTCTAATAAAGCGTATAAGATTTTTACTCTAGTTGCATCACTTAATGCCTTAAATACATTAGATATATTTGTAAGTTCAGTTTCCTTTGGTAAATTATCTTTTATATCTTCAAGATAACTTACTCCCTCACAACATGAACGAACTAGTTTTTGAGACTCTTTCATATTAGTCTTCTATGATTTCAAAACCAAGTTCTGCAATTTCTTTTTTAAATTCAGTTTCTTGAATATCATTTTTTATTTCAACTGTTACTTCTTTAGGATTAGTTTCTAAATTTACTTTGATTTCTCCAAAAGTATCTTCTAAAGATACTTTTATTAAATTTGCACAACTTGAACAAGCTATATTATTTGCTTTATATATTTTTTTCATAATTTAAATCCTTCATATGATGATATTTACATATGAAAATTATATCATATGTATTAAGACTTGTCAAATAAGTAAAATTGTAATTTTTATATAGGAGGAAAGAGAAAGTTTTTTTTAACTTTCTCTTTTTTTAGTTAGATTAATTATTGTGTTTCATCATTTGCATTTTTTTATCTGTCATACCTTTTGGATTTCCATGATTCATCATTTCTCCATTATGCATGTGATCACCCATATGATTATTTTGCATTTGATTCTTTTTATTTTTCATCATTTGCATTTTTTTATCTGTCATACCTTTTGGATTTCCATGATTCATCATTTTACCGTTGTGCATATGATCACCCATATGATTGTTTTGCATTTGATTCTTTTTATTTTTCATCATTTGCATGTTATCATCTTGTGAGTTTCCACCATGTGCAAATAGCATTGATGTTAGAAAACCAGTCAAAAGTGTTGTTATTACAATATTTTTCATTTAATACCCTTTTCTTTTTAATATTTTAGTATAGAATAAGTATGTGGAGTTAATGTGGAAAACTAAGTTTTCCCATTACTCTTATATCTTCATATTAATGTTTTTCATATATTACAGTTGACCCATCTTTTTTAATTGCTAAAATATTGTATGGCATTTTTTTATTTCCCATTTCCATGCCTGGACTACCTACTACCATTCCTGGTACAGTTAATCCTTTTATATCTTTTGGTTTTTCACTTAATAACTTTTTAATTGCTGAATAATTAACATGTCCTTCAATAACATATCCATCTATTAGAGCAGTATGGCAAGAAGCAGTATTTTGTGTTATTCCATTTTTTGCTTTTACATCATTAAATTTTTCTTTTACCATAGTATTTATTTTGAAACCTTCTTTTTTCATTGCATCAATCCATTTACCACAACAACCACAATAAGGTGATTTATAAACTGTCATTTCTTTTGCAATTTCTGCATAACTAAGGGTAGCTGCAATTAATCCTAAGAATATTATTTTCTTCATTTGTTTTCCTTTTGTAAACTTTTTATATATTTTGATAATTGCAAAATATTATTATCAGGTATATTTTTCATTTGTTGTTCCATAATTGGACCAAAACCATACTCATTAACTAAGCCTTTTTTATATAATCTAAGTTTTAGTTCTAATGTATTTAAATCCAAGTTATTAATACTTGGAATAACATCTGCATATATTTTTTCACCTTTTAATCCATGACAATATTTACATGAATTATAAAGTGCTTCACCTTTTTCATCTGCAATTAATATAAGTGAAAATAAGAATAAAAATAATAAAGTTTTCATCTATTTCCTTTTTGTATGTGACATTTTTACATTTTTATGTGGACTTTATGTGTAATCTTTAAATATTTTTTTTAAAGGTAAAGAAGATAAAAAATAGTTTATTTATACTATTGTAGGAAATGAAAATATAAAATGGCGAAAATATTATGACAGACAAAGGCAAGAGATACTTTCTCTTACCTTTTTTATGTCTAAAATAAATTTTAATTCTTATTACCTAATAAATCATTGATTATCTGTTTATAACTATCAACTGGATATGCTCCACTAATTTTAGATGACTGATTAAATATCATAGTTGGAACA
>DKNG01000214.1 GCA_002470185.1 Arcobacter sp. UBA7394
TTCAAGACAAAGAGCAATTGATACTTTTAGAAGGCTTCAAAATGAAAAAGATTAATATAGCTGTAGTTGGATCTGGAATAGGTGGAAGTATGATTTCCGCTTTAAATAGTGATAACTCTTTAAAACTTTTTGAAAGAGATATGAATCTTGGTGGTTGTGCTAGTACTTTTAAAAGATATGGAAGCTTTTTTAATGCTGGAGCTACTACTTTTGTAGGTTATGAAGATAATCATCCAATAAAAAGAATTTTTGATAAGATAGGATTTAATCCTGATTTATTAAAAAGCGATATTGCTATTAGAACTATTCAAAATAAAAAAGTTTTAGATAGAACTCAAGATTTTGATACTTTTTTAGAAGAGTTAAATAAAGTCTATCCAAACAAAAACAATGAGAAGTTTTGGAGAACTTTAAAAAATATTGATGAAAAGTTTTGGAACTTAAAAAAATTATATTTTGCAAAATATAGTATGAAATCTTATTTTAGAACAGCTTCATTTATTTTCGAGTTATTAAAAGTATTTAAATCTGATTTATTCAAAAGTGCATCAGGTTTTATAAAAGATGTTTTAGGGGATATATCAGTAGAGTATCAAAGTTTTATAGATGCACAGCTTTTTATTACAGTTCAAACTACTTCAAAAAATATACCTCTTTTATCAATGGCTTTAGGTTTATCTTATCCTTTCCATGATGTTTTTTATGTTTATGGTGGTATGGGTAGTTTGTTTGATGGTATTCTTGAAGAGGTTGATGTTCATAAAAAAGAAGAAGTGTTAAAAATAAAAAAACAAGATAAGTACTATCATATACAAACTTCAAAAGATGAGTACTTAGCAAAAAATGTGATTTTAAACTCTACGGTATTTGATAGTAGTAAGTTTTTCGAAGATAAAAAAATACAAGATTATTACAAAAGCTTTTCTTTTAATGACCAAAGTGCATTTGTTGTTTATCTAAAACTTGATATAAATCCTGAATTATTACATCATTACCAAGTAATATTAAATGAAAAAATACCTAATTGTATTTCAAACTCATTTTTTGTTTCTCTTTCTGATAAAAATGATTTAAAACTAAGTAAAAAAGGACTTAGTATTACTATCTCAACTCACACAAAAGCAAATTCATGGAAAAGATATTCAAAAGATGAGTATGAGAAAGAAAAAGAAAAAACAATGAATTTTATTATTGAAGAGTTTTTAAATAATTTTGATAAGATTAGTAAAGATAATATAAAATATTCTTTTTGTGCTACATCTACAACTTTTAATAACTATATAAATAGATTTAATTGTGGTGGAAATAGTATCACTATAAAAAATGCTATTAATCTTCCTTCTTGTAATACTCCTTTTGAAGGACTTTATAATGTTGGAGATACAGTTTTTGCTGGACAAGGGTGGCCTGGTATTGCCCTTGGAGTTGAAGTATTAAATAAGGAACTAAATGGAAAGCTTTGAACTTAAAATATCTATAAAAGATTGGCTTTATATTATAACTATTGCTGCTTTTTTTGGATTCTTAATCTCAATATTTTTTTATTTTCTAAATCAAGATTTACAAAAAATATCCACAATGGTATTTAGTACAAGTGCTGCTATCATAATCGCTATATTTTCGTCAATTCTAATAAGTATTTCAAATAGTTTTATACTTCCTTTAGTTAATAAACAGTTTTGGTATTTGATTAGTTTTGCTTTTTCTTTTCTATCTGGGGCTTTAGGTTTTTTATTTTCATATTTTTTATTTTCATATTTTTCCATAAAAATTATTGAGTTTATTGAACCTTTTTATATTTATATTAGTGTTACTATTGGATTTCTTACTTTTTTAATAGGACTTATTTTACATCAATTTATTTCTATGAAATATAAAAATGAATTTATTAGAAATGAGATTTTAGAGAGTAAGTTAAAAGCTTTAGAAAATGAACTAAATCCACATTTCTTATTTAATGCACTTAATTCAATTAGTGAGCTTATTTATATTGATAAGAAAAAAGCTGAAGATTCAGTATTAAATGTATCAAAGTTTTTACGAAATGCCTTGAATACTGATAGTTTAGTAAGTACTTCAAAAGAGTTAGATATGGTAAAAACTTATGTAAATATTGAAAATACAAGATTCGAAGATAAAATTAAATTAGAAATAGATAGTAATAAAGATTACGAAGAACGATTAATTCCAAAATTTTCAATCCAACTATTGGTTGAAAATGCAATAAAACATGGTTTTGAGGGGAAAGAATTAGATATTAATATCTCTATTTCAAAAGATACAATAACTGTATCAAATAATGGAAAAATTGAAGAGTTTGTTAAATATGGCACAGGTCTAAAGAATCTTGATAAAAGGCTAGAACTTTTAAAAGTAGGTAATTTAGATTATGACACAGATGAAAAAATGAAATTTATTATAAGGATAAAAAGTGAAAGTATTAATAGTTGATGATGAAAATTTGGCAATTAGCCGATTGCAAAGGCTACTAAATGATGAAGGAATAGAGAATATCACTTCTTTTACTAATCCACAAGACGCGTTAAAAGAGTGTATAAAAACTAAATTTGATGTTGTTTTTTTAGATATTTCTATGCCTAATATTACTGGTCTTGAACTTGCTAATATGATTTTAGAGTTAGAGCCTAAGACTTTTGTAGTATTCCAAACTGCATATTCAGAGTATGCCTTAGAGGCTTATAAAACGGGTGGAATGGGATATTTATTGAAACCAGTTGAGCAAAGTTTATTAAAAGAGATTTTAAAAAAAATAGAAACATATATGAGCTCAAATACAGAGATTGAAAATAAAAAGATTATTGCTAAAAGAGGGGATAATTTATATTTAATTAATATTGATGATATATATTATATTAGGGCTGATTTAGATGAAGTAATTATTAAAATAAAAGAAACAGATGCTTATGTACGGAAAAAAATTGGGGATTTAGAAAAACTACTTTCTAATAAAAACTTCTTTAGAGTACACAGATCATATATTGTAAATGTTGACAAAATTAAATCAATGCAAAGTGTAGAACAATCAAAACTTGAGATTTCTTTTGATGGTATTGATGAAATTGTAACTTCTTCTAAAGATGGAGCAAAAGAGTTTCGTGAGTACTTAGATAGAAGATTAATATAAACTGACATTTATTTCCTACAAAAACTTCTTTTTGCCTGATAGAATAATATTAAGTAAAAAGGAGATGTTATGAACACTTTTGAAAAAAGCACACTAATCAAATGTAGTATCGATGAACTTTTTGATTTTCATTTAGATACTAATAACCTTACAAAAATTACACCAAATAATATAAAAGTAAAACTACTAACACCAGATTTTGAAGCAAAAGAAGGTGAGGTTTTAAAACTAAAAAGTATTAAGAACTTTATACCTTTAAATTGGACTGTAAAAATTCAAAAACTGAAAAAGCCAGATATTTTAGTAGATGTTGCAATTAAATCCCCTTTTAAATATTGGGAGCATCAACATGTATTTATAAAACATGCAAATTTCACAGAATTAAAAGATATTGTTAAATATGAAATGCCATTTGGTTATATAGGTGCATTATTCTCATCTTTAGTAAATAAAGATTTGGAAAACATGTTTGATTTTAGACATAACATCACAAAAGAAATACTAGAAAATAAGGAATCAATTTGAAACGAGCTGTAGTTTTAATGAATATGGGTGGACCTAATAATATTAATGAAGTACAAGTTTTTCTAAAAAATATGTTTAATGACAAGTATATATTAGGAATCCCCCAACCAATACGTGCTTTAGTAGCAAAGTTTATTATCTCAAGAAGATTAGCTGAATCAAAGGGTAATTATGAACTTCTTGGTGGTATGTCGCCTATTGTTGGACATACCAAAAGATTAGTTCGAAGATTAAATAATATATTGGATGCTGATGTTTTTTATGAGATGAGATATACACCTCCTTTTGCAAATGAAATAATAGAAAAAATAAAAGATTATGATGAAATCTATGCAATTCCAATGTATCCGCATTATTCATCAACTACTACAAAGTCATCAATAGAGAACTTTATAGGTATTGCAAGAAAATATAATCTTGAAAATAAAATCAAAACAATTGATTCTTATTATGATGATGAAAACTATAATAAGGCTATTGTTGAGAGAATCAAAGAATCATTAAATGGTCAAAACTCAAATGACTTTGAACTGATATTCTCTGCCCATGGTTTAACTCAAAGAACCATAGATAAGGGTGATTTATATCAAAAACATATTTTAGCAAATGTTAAATGTGCAAGAGCCGAATTAGATAAACAAAATATTAAGTTTAAAAAAATACATGTAGCTTATCAATCAAGATTAGGTCCTATGGAATGGTTAAGACCTTATATGGAAGATAAACTAAAAGAGATTGAAAACAATGTAATAATATACCCAATATCATTTACAGTTGATAACTCTGAAACACAATTTGAATTAGATATAGAGTATAAAGAAGTTGCAGATGAGTTAGGAATTAAAGATTATAGAGTTGCAAGGGCACCAAATAATAATCACTATTTTATGAAAACAATAAAATCTATCTATGAAAAATTAAAAAAATAATGAAATTATATGCTTATGTGTACTTATAAATATAGTTCTTGTAAAATTTATTTTGATATAATAATAATAAACTATTTTTAGGAATAACTTTGAAAAAATTATTACTTGTAGATAATTCAAATCTTATTATTAATGTATTAAAAGATCTTTTTAAACAAAAAAATGATTTTGAGATATTTGTTGCAAAAAGCTTAAAAGATGTAGAACTTTTATTAAGCGAAAATAATTTCTTTGCTGCAGTGTCAAATACAATATTACCTGATGCTTTAAATGGTGAATTATTAGAATTACTTACAAAGAGATCTGTTCCTACAATTGTTTTAAGCTCAAATATTGATAGTGAATTTATCAATACAATTGATAATATGAAAATTATTGATTACGTATTAAAAGATTCAATGCACGGACTTTCATCAGTATACGAACTAATGGAGCTATTACTATTTATTAAAGATAGAGAAATATTAATTGTTGAAGATTCTAAATCAATTGCAAGTCAAATAAGAGATGTTTTAGAAACGTTATTATTAAAAGTAACAATTGTTGGAAATGGAATTGAAGCTTTAGAACATTTAACAAATAATAAAAATATTGCAATGGTACTTACTGATTATTCAATGCCTGAAATGGATGGCTTAACACTAATAAAAAACATCAGAAAAAATTCTAATTATTCTGAATTACCAGTATTAATTCTAAGTTCTATTGAAAGTAGAGATATCAGAATAAAACTATTTAAACATGGAGCTAATGACTTTTTAGCAAAACCAGTTTTAGAAGAAGAATTAAAATCAAAGGTTTTAGACGTATTCTCAAAAATAAAAAAAGTTAAAGAAATTGAAAGTTTTAACAGTATTTTTGATGAAAATATTATCTCTTCTTCTACTGATGCTAAAGGTGTAATTAAAAGTGTTTCTACAGCATTTACTAAAATATCAGGATATTCAAAAGAAGAATTAATTGGAAAACATCACAATATTGTTAGACATAAGGATATGCCAAAATCAGTATATCGTGAAATGTGGGATACAATTAAAAGCGGTAAGACTTGGAAAGGCGAGATAAAAAACTGTAGAAAAGATGGATCTTTATATTGGGTTAGTTCAATAATTGAACCTATTTTTGATATTGAAGAGCGAATCACAGGTTATTATGCAGTTAGACAAGATATTACTGACAAAAAAAGAATATATGAATTGTCTATTACTGATGGATTAACTGGTTTATATAATAGAAGATATTTCAATGAAGTAGCAAAAGATATTATGGATAAAACAGTTAGAAATAATAATGTGTTTTCGTTTATTTTATTAGATATTGATAATTTCAAAAAATACAATGATACTTATGGACATCAAGAGGGTGACAATGTATTAGAGCAAGTTTCAAAAACACTTCAAGATACATTTAAAAGAGATGATGATTTAGTATTTAGACTTGGTGGAGAAGAGTTTGGTATATTAATTAATACAAAAAGTATTGATGATGCAAAAGCTCTTGCAGAACAAGCTAGACATGATATTGAGCAGATTGGTATTGAACATAAACTAAATCTACCACTTAAAACTATAACAGCATCATTTGGGTTATCTATTATTTCAGGTAATAGTGATCATACAATAGATGGAATTTATAAACAAACTGATGATGCTTTATATAAAGCAAAAGAATCAGGAAGAAATAGAGTAGATTTTATAGAATTATAAAATAGATAGTTAATTTAATAAAACCCTTACTTGAGGGTTTTTAGTAGTGGTACCTCTAGTCGGACTCGAACCGACAAGACCGTGAAGTCATCGGATTTTGAATCCGACGTGTTTACCAGTTTCACCATAGAGGCTTTTTTTAAGACATTAAAAAAGGACTTATCCGAAAATAAGTCCTTTCCCAAGGTTTATTAATAATTTAATAAAATTATTTAGCTGCTACAGCTTCTTTTAAAGCTTTACCAACTTTGAATTTTGCAACAGTAGTAGCAGGTACAATAACAGTTTTGTCAGTTCCTGGAACTTTTGCAGTTCTTTCAGCTCTGTCAGCAGTCGTGAATGTCCCAAACCCGATGAAGCTTACAGATTCTCTTTTTACTAAAGTTTCAGTAACCGTATCTAATACAGCGTCAACTGCACCTTTTGCATCTTTTTTAGATAAACCAGCTTTTGTAGCTACCGCGTCGATAAATTCTGCTTTGTTCATAGAAGAACTCCTTGTTTTAAATTAAATTAGGTAAACTTTATAGTATTTAAGCTTTAGAATAGCTAAAACTAGGGCTTTTAAACAAATAAATAACAGAAAAGTTAGATTAAATCAGTACTTTTTTAATCAAATGATGTTTTTATACTTAAAAGCCTCACCGAGTTCTCTAAAATGGCGATTTTCTTAACTAATTCATTTAAGTCTCTATGATAAGCATAAGTTCCTACACCTTTTATTACCATTACATTATTATTAGACTCTTTTAGATACTTTGTTATTTCAAGAGCATTTCTTCTATACCATGTAGAAAAATCTCCCGGGTCATAAACTGGGATATCTCCAAATTCTGTTTTTCCAAAGAAATCATCAAAAATAATTCTATCGTGATCAAAAGTATAAGCAGTTGTATAGATTGGCATTCCAAAAGCAATATATTTTGCTTCGTGAATATTTGTATATATAGTTGCATGAATATGTGATTCTATACTTGCAATATTCCATCTATAATCTTGTCTATTTAGATTTAATTCACAAAATGAGCTTTCACCCATTTCATCAAAAATTGCATCATTTGTATTAATTAAAAAGTTTTCTTGATCCAGTTTTGCAGAGATAGCACCATGGTAGATACCAAAAAAGTTTTTTCTGAACATAGTTAGAGATAAATCTCCAAGTTGTTTAACAGTTTTTTTATCAACCATTTTAAAAAGCCTTAAATATGTTTTTGGATATTATATATTAATTTTAATAAGGACTGTTTTAATGCATATACCTCATATACCTGTTTTATTCCAAGAAACACTAGATGCTTTCTCTGATATAAATGAGGGTTATATAATAGATTGTACTACTGGATTCGGTGGACATAGTAACGGACTACTTGAAAAATATGAAAATATTAATTTAATATGTAATGACCAAGATGATGAAGCTTTGGCATTTTCAGGTAAAAGATTAGAAAAATACTCAGATAGAGTTACTTTCAATAAAGGAAATTTCGAACACGTATTTGAAAAATTCAAAGATTATGAAATCAAAGGTATTTTAGCTGATATTGGCGTTTCTTCTTTACAATTAGACAAATTAGAGAGAGGTTTTGGATTTGAGAGTGAAACTCTTGATATGAGAATGAACCAAGATGCAAGCCTTGATGCTTCAGTTGTTGTAAATACTTACTCACAAAGTGAACTTGAAAGAGTTTTCAAAGAGTATGGAGAAGTTAGAGAGTATAAAAAAGTTGCATCAATTATTGTAAATAATAGACCTTTCTCTTCTGCAAAAGAATTATCTACATTTTTAGCAAAGAAAATGTCAAAAGGGAAAATTCATCCAGCTACTTTACCTTTCCAAGGTATTAGAATTGAAGTTAATGATGAATTAGGAGTTTTAGAGAGATTATTTGATTCAATTGAGGCTTCTAAACCTAGAAATTGTATTGTTGCTATTATCTCTTTTCACTCACTTGAAGATAGAATTGTAAAAAACTATTTCAAAAAATGGACTAAGTCTTGTATTTGTCCTCCTGGAGTATTTAGATGTGAATGTGGAAATGATCACTCTTTAGGAAAAGTTATTACTAGAAAACCAATAATTCCTACAAAAGAAGAGATAAAACAAAATCCAAGAAGTAGAAGTTCAAAATTAAGGATATTCAAATTTGATTAAACTGAATAAATTCAATTCGTTGATAATAGTATTTTCTATTTTATTTTTTGCAATTTTAGTTTATTTCCCAAAGATTTATTTGAGAAGTAACATTTATTATGTAAGTAAAGACGTTAATAAACTTTATGCACATTATATTTCACTGCAAGAAGAGAATAGATTCTTATCTCAACAATTAGAAGATATGAAGTTCAAAAATCAAATTATTGATTCCTTATTATTCAATCCAATGAAAGTAGAAAAATGATAAAAAGTCTAATTGAGTTTTCATTACGAAAACCAATACTAAATCACTTATTATTACTTTTCATTTTTCTACTAGCAATTTTTTCTTATTTCAAAATACCTAAGGAGATTTTTCCTCCTTCGGCATTAGATGCTGTTTCTATTAGTGGCTCATACTCAGGAGCTAGTTCTGAATTACTTGATAAAATAGCCGTTACAGATATAGAAGATGAACTCTTGGGTCTAAGTGAAGCTGATAAAATTTCATCAACAATTAAAAATGGTTTTTTCTCTATTCGTGTTGATTTAAAAGATGGAGAGAGACCAGAAGATAGTGTAAATGATATAAAAGATATTGTTGCACAAATTCAGACAAACTTGCCTTCTGATATGGATGAACCAATTGTAAAAACAATGAAACATGCTTTTCCTTTGATTACAGTTGCAGTATATTCAAAAGATGGCAGTGATTCAAAAGAGTATCTAATAGAGATTGCAAAAAAAGTAAAATCAAAAATAATGCAATTAAAAGATTTATCAGAAGTTACAGTTCTTGGAAAAAGTGATAAAGAACTGCTCGTGACCTTTGATGATGAAAAAATAAAAGCTTATGGTTTAGAAAAAAATCAAGTTGTAAAAGCTGTTCAGTCTATTAGTTCTATTTTTCCCATTGGAGTTATTAAAGACAAAACAAGACATTATTATCTATCTACTTATAATGGTGAAAAAGATATCGATAAAATCAAAAGTACTATTCTTAAAATAAATGGAGTTAAACTCTATTTAAAAGATATAGCTGATGTGAAATTTACCCTAGGGGATGTGGCTAATATCTCCCATTATAATTCAAAAGAAAATATTGCTGTTAGTATCAATAAAGGTTTTGAAGGTGACTCTATTGAGCTTGTAAAACAAATCAAAGAGATTACAAAAGGTTTCGAGCAAAGATATGAAAACCTTGAGTTTGATACATATATTGATACTTCTATTTGGATTAAAAATAGACTTAATACTGTTGTATCTAATATTCTATTTGGACTTATTCTATTATTTATTGCACTATTTTTCTTTATTAATGTAAGAATTGCAATTGTTATTGCTATTGGTATTCCTACTTCATTTATGATTGGTCTTATTTTTGCTGATTATTTAGGTTATAGTTTAAATATGCTTTCCCTCTTGGGTGCTTTAATAGCCCTTGGGATGCTTGTGGATGAAGCTATTGTTGTTGGAGAGAATATCTATCGTCATTTAGAAATGGGGAAAGATAAGTTTACTGCTGCACGTGATGGAGCATTAGAAATGTTCCCAGCTGTTTTAACAGCAACGGCTACAACTGTATTTGCTTTTTTACCAATATTACTTATGACTGGTGAAGTAGGGCGATTTATGCAAATCCTTCCTATTATGATTACTATTTTATTAATAAGTTCACTTGTTGAAGCATTTTTCTTTTTGCCTTTACATGCAAAAGAGTTATTAAAAGTAAGTCATGGGGAGAGAAAATCTCATAAAGTATGGGATTTTAATTATAGACTTTATGGAAATGTTTTAGATTTTTTATTAAGAGGTAAATACCTAAGTGTTGCTTTAATGGTAGGAAGTATTCTTATTGCAACTGTTTTGATATTCAAAACACAAAAGTTTGAGTTTATGCCATCTTTTGATTCCACTCAAATATATATTACAGGTTCAGTTGGAGTTGGTAAAAAGATTGAACAAACAGAACAAGCTGTACTAAAAATAGAGAAACAAATACTAAATAGTGTGGATTTTAAAGATACAGTATCTTCTGTAACATCAGTTACAGGAATGAAACTAGATGGTAAGAATCAACCCCATCATGAAGAGTTCTATTTTCATATTTTTGTAAACCTAAATGAAAGAGCTCCTATAAATTTATTTGAAAGATATATAAATCCATATTTATCACCAAAATATGATGATTCAAATATGCTTAGGATTTCAAGTGCTCAGAATATGGAAGAAGAGTTAAAAGTAATTTTAAAAGATGAAGTAGACTCAGGTAATTATGATGAATTAAAAATCTTTGTTCCGCAAGCTGGAATTGTAAAAAATGATTTTGAGATTGCATTATCAGGTAAAAATGATAAGGTTCTAAAATCAACAGCAGAACTAAAAGAGACCCTTTCTAAAATCAAAGGGGTTTCAAATATTGCTGATGATGCTCTTACTGGAAACTATGAATTAAAATTCAAAGTTAATTCTTATGGGGATGAATTAGGAATAAGTGAAGAGAGTATTCTAAATGAATTAAGACCTTTTTACTTCAAAGGTACATATTCTAAAATGTTCGATGATGAAGGTATAGTTGATGTGATTTTCAAAAGTAAATCAAAAGATGTACTTTCAAGTCTAGATACTTTTGAAGTAACAACATCTAATAATGAAAAAGTACTACTTACAAATGTAGTTGATTTTATTAAAGTGCCTGCTTATTCACAGATATTTAAAGAGAATAATGAACAAATCATTAGTGTTACTGCTTCTTTAAGTGATGTTACTTCTGCTGAAGTATTCGCTCAATTAGGGGATGAAATAGATAGACTAAATAAAGTTGTTACTTTGGATATTAAAGGGGAACAACAAGAGAATGAGAAAGTACAAAAAGAGATGGGTGAGGCTGCCTTAATTGCTATTATTCTAATCTTTATGGCTTTAGTATGGATGTTTGATTCTCTTGTAAAACCATTGATTATTATAAGTACGATACCTCTATCAATGTTAGGTGTTTTAATAGGACATATTGTAATGGATATTAATCTTACAATGCCAAGTATGATTGGTATGGTTGGACTTGCTGGGGTTATTGTAAATGATGGAATTATTATGATGGACTTTATCAAAAAAGCAAAAGATATAAAAGAGTTAGAGTCTTATGCAAAAATGAGATTAAGACCAATTCTTTTAACTTCAGCTACTACAATATTAGGTCTTAGTTCACTTATCTTCTTTGCTTCTGGGCAATCATTGATTTTACAACCTATGGCGATTTCTTTAGGATTTGGTATTTTATGGGCAACAGTTCTTAACTTATATTATGTTCCTATGATTTATAGATTAATCTACCTTAGGAAAGCTTCTTAGTGCAGGATAGATATTCTGCTGATGTAGGTGATTTTGGAAAATTTCATCTACTTCGTTATATCCTTTTAAATTCTTCTTATAATCTATCTCAGATTTGGTATATGTATCCAGATGAATCTCATAATAATGATGGTTTATATATTAACTACTTTGAAAAAGTAAAAGATATGGATAAAGAGCTTGAAGAAAAGTTCAAAGAAATATCACAAAGAAATAGAAATGTAAAAGCTTTAGAAAACTCAAACTTATTAACTAACACTAAATACTTTGGCTCTTTAGTAAATGAAAACAATAAAGATGATTTAGAGTATAGAAAATCATGGTTACAAAAAGCAGAAGATTTTAGTAAAAATAGTGACTTTATAGCAGTTGATCCTGATAATGGAAT
>DKNG01000218.1:0-616 GCA_002470185.1 Arcobacter sp. UBA7394
AATTCAATATTTGTTTTTACTTCACCTTCTAGTGTTCAATGTTTTTTCAAAAACTATAATTGGCATGAGTCATATTATGCTGTTTGCATTGGAGAAACAACTGCAAAGTATCTACCAAGTGAAATTAAATATAAAATTAGTAGTAAAACATCCATTGAAGAGTGCATAAAAGTTGCACAAGAATTACAAATTTAAACTCAGATTTAACATAATTAGCTACAATATTGATATCTAAGTAGTGCGGGATTACCATCGTTGAGGGTCCGATACTATATTTTTGTGTGTAATTGTAGTGGTATGGTGTGCAGTAATTCATTGTGTTCTTACTCCTTAAATACCTCTCTTACGTGCAGTCGTTGGCTTTTGTGGGCCATTTGATGGTTAACGGCTACTTGGGTAACACAAACATAAAAAAACTATTATAATACAAGGAATTATCGTGAATATATTGATACTAGGAAGTGGCGGTAGAGAATACTCTATTGGATTAGCAATATATAAAGAAAATGCTCATAACTTATTTTTCATGCCAGGAAATGGTGCGACTTCAGAATTAGGTGAAAATATAAATATTAAAGATTATAACGAATTAGCACAATGGGCAAAAGATAATTCT
>DKNG01000218.1:708-1019 GCA_002470185.1 Arcobacter sp. UBA7394
TTAACAATTTTCGGACCAAGTGCAGCAGCTGCTCAACTTGAAGGTTCAAAAGTTTATATGAAGAATATTCTAAAAAAATACAACATACCAACAGCAGCGTTTATAGAAACAACAAATGAAAAAGAAGCTCATGATTTTATTGATACTATGAATCTTCCAATTGTTGTAAAAGCAGATGGTTTATGTGCAGGAAAAGGTGTTATTATTGCTCAATCAAAAGATGAAGCTAAAGATGCTGCTTCTGATATGTTGTCAGGAGAATCTTTTGGTGATGCAGGAACATCAATTGTAGTTGAAGAATTTTTAGATGG
>DKNG01000218.1:1059-2665 GCA_002470185.1 Arcobacter sp. UBA7394
TATGAATTATCTATTTTTGCTATTTGTGATGGTGAAAACTACAAAGTTCTTCCAGCAGCACAAGATCATAAAAGAATAGGTGATGGTGATACTGGACCTAATACTGGTGGTATGGGCGCATATGCTCCAACACCTTTAGTAAATGATGATATTTACAAAAAAGTAGAAGAGAGAGTTATTAAACCAACTCTAGAAGGTATGAAACAAGAAGGTGCGCCTTTTGAAGGTGTATTATTCATTGGAGTAATGGTCGTAAATGGTGAACCAATTATTTTAGAATATAATGTAAGATTTGGTGATCCTGAATGTGAAATTTTAATGCCTTTATTAGAAACTCCTGTTTCTGAATTATTTTACAAAGGTGCTACAAGACAACTTGATAAATTAGATATTAAAATAAAAAAAGAGTTTGGTGTAGGTGTTGTAATTGCGAGTGAAAACTATCCTTATTCATCATCTAAACCTGCAGAAATTATTGTAGATGAAATTGTTGATGAAGAGTTAGCAGCTAATTCTCATATTTCTTACGCTGGAGTTACAGAAGAAGATGGAAAACTAATGGCTACTGGTGGTAGAGTATTAGTTTGTGTTGGATTTGGACCTTCTATTAAGGAAGCTAGAGATAGAGCTTATGAATTATGCGGTCAAGTTCATTTCGCTGGTAAAAAATGCAGATCAGATATTGCATACCAAGCTTTAAAGTAGGTATATGCAAAATAACAATGAAGATTTACAATTAGCATCAATGAGATCAAGAGCTTTTGCTTTTGTCATTGATGATTTGCTTGTAACATTTATAGTTTTAGTAATTTTTTGGGAAAATATTGTTGCTGCACAAGATAATATTGATGCTATGATGTACTTAGTTAAAGTAGATTTAGTTATGCCTTTAATTATCTTAAAAGTTGTGTATCAAACTTTTTTTGTTTGGTATTATGGTGCAACTATAGGTAAAATCATTACAAAAATTAGAGTTATTGATGTTAATTCATGGGATAGAGTATCATTATTCTCTTCTTTTTTAAGATCAGGTGGAAGAATTTTTTCTGAAATGTTCTTTTATGTTGGCTTCTTAATTGGATTTTTTAATGATGGAAGAAAAACATTTCATGATATTACTGGTAAAACGTTGGTTGTAAATGCTTAAACATATAATTGCCCCCTTAATCATAGCTTCTTCTCTTTCTTTCGCTCAAGAAATGAATACAGAGAAGTTTCAATTGCTTGCAAAATCTATTGATACTAAAAATGATAAAGTAATTGCATCAGGTGATGTTGTAATTTTTTCCAATAGTTATTATATCTCAGCAAAAAAAATTATCTATGATAAAACAAATGAAACATTTGAATTATTTGATGATGTTTTAATACTTAAAGATAATAGTATTCAAACACAAAGTGATTATGCTTTTATTGATATGAAAGAAGATGCATATAAACAATCTCCTGTTTTTTTAATTGAAAAAGAGAGTAATTTATGGGCAAACTCGGAAAAATCATCAAAAAATAAAACTGAAATTGATTTAGATAGTTCAATAATTTCATCTTGCGATTGTATTGACCCCACATGGAGTATTAGAGTTTCATCTGCTTCATATAATACTGA
>DKNG01000071.1:0-137 GCA_002470185.1 Arcobacter sp. UBA7394
GTAGTTTTACCAACTCCACCTTTTCCCATAGTCATAATCAAACCACTTTTATCATCTTCAAAAGATTTGATTAAATTTTCCCATGAATCAACTCCATGAAGTGAAATTTCTAAAGCGGAAGATAAAGCCTCTTTTAC
>DKNG01000071.1:253-1242 GCA_002470185.1 Arcobacter sp. UBA7394
AAAATCCAATTTTTGTATTATCTAAGTCTTGTAGGTTTGAAGGAATAGAGGAAATAGCTTCTTTTGATTTTAAAGAGAATGCTTTTGAGATTTCATCTTCATCAGAACTTTGGAAAACCCCATTTATAACTAAATGTTGGTTTTTCATACCTTGTTGTTTTAACTCATCACTGGCATTACTAGCTTCTAAAAGTGATAGTTTTTCAGCACGTGATACTAAAATAAGAAGTGTTTTTTCTTCATCTTTTAAATTTTCAACTACATTGTCATATAGTTTTTTATACTCAGCAAGACCTGATACTGGTCCTAAACAAGAAGATCCAGTTTCATTATCAGCAATAAAATCATTCCAAGCAGAAGGTAGTGCTAAAAGTCTTAAAGTATGTCCAGTAGGAGCAGTATCTAAGATAATATGGTCATAAGATGAAACAACATCTTCATCTCCAACATATTTTGAAAACTCATTAAATCCTGCAATTTCAACAGTACAAGCCCCACTTAGTTGCTCTTCCATTTGATCTATTGCTTCAGATGGTAAAACACCTCTATAAGGCCCTACCATTTTCTCTTTATACTCATTTGCTGCAACAACTGGATTAATATTCATAGCAAATAAGTTATTCACTTTATTCACTTGAACTGGTGTTGATTTTAACTTTGTATTTAATACCTCATCAAGATTTGATGCAGGGTCAGTTGAGATTAATAATACTTTTTTACCTTCATCAGCAAGTGCCACAGAAATAGCACAAGACATTGAAGTTTTACCAACTCCCCCTTTTCCAGTAAAGAAAAGAAACTGAGGTATTTTTGAAAGTAAATTTTTCATATTAGAATTTTGCTACAAAAGAAGCAAGCCCAAGTTTTGAGCTTAGTTGCGGAACTGATGGATAATCTTTTGAGAATACAAGTTCATCATCTACAAAAAATAAAGGAAGAGAATCAACACCCTCTTCTTTTAAAATTCTAGCTACTTCACTATTTGCTAC
>DKNG01000071.1:1400-4014 GCA_002470185.1 Arcobacter sp. UBA7394
GTTGGACAACACATAGCTGGGTCATAGATTTTTAAAGTTTTCATTATTTTAAAGCCTCTACTACTTTTGGTAATAATACTTCTTCAATTTCTTTATATGTATCTTCAAAAGCATCAAAACCTTTTCCATCTGGATCTTCAAATCCAACATGAATAACCTTAGTAGCTTTTGGGAACATTGGACAAGTTTCATTTGCATGATCACATACAGTTACTACTAAATCATACTCATTATCTATTACTTTATCAATAGTTTTTGAATGGTATGAATCACTCCAAATACCTTTTTGAGTTAATAACTCTTGTGCATTAGGATTTACTCTACCACTTGCTTTCACACCTGATGAATCAGAAGATATCCCATCTAATTTAGCATTAATTAATGCCTCAGCAATAATACTTCTACACGAATTTCCTGTACATAAAATTAAAACTTTCTTATCCATTTTTTTCCTTTTTAAGTCTTGGTATATTTTTTTGTTATCTTTTCAATCTCATCATTATGGAAAGATTGAAAATTATCTAATCTTTTTTCTTGTTCATTTAGTTTTTCTTCTAATTCAACAATTCTTTTTTTACTTTTTTCTAATTCCCAAAGAGTAACCTGAGCATTATCTACGCCATCATCTATTCTCTTTTGATATTCACAAATAAGTTTAAGATGACACTCTTCTTTTTCTTGGTACTTATGTGCTAATTCATCATATTCTGATTTTATATGTTTACTTAATTGGTCATTCTTAAAATTATTTGTTTTCATAGAAATTATATGTTTTTTTAATTTTAAAATTTCACTTTTGTATTTCGTTGTTAAAGTAGCAAATTCTATATATTTTTCAATCTTACCTTTTACATTAACAATTGGTAATATAATTGAAAAAGTGTAATATACTTTTCCACTTTTTGTAATTTTTTTACGCTCACCACTCCAAACTTTTCCGTTTGAAGTAGTTTTTTGCATTTCATCAAAATCTTTAAAACCTGAATCTTCTTCACTTATCATTTTATGTTTTATATTTGAAAGTTCATCTAAATTATATTCAGAGGTAATCAAATATAAATCATTTGCATATGTAATATAACCATCCAATGCAATCTCACAAACTAGATTTATAGAATCTAGTATAGACATAAACTGTTTTAATTCATACTCATGCTTTTTAATATCATATTTACGTTGTTTTTCTTCCATTAACAAAGAAATGATTTTAAACGTCGTATTAAGTTGCATTGGTTTGGCAATATAATTAGTCACATTTAACTTTATTAACTTCAATAATAATTCTGAGTTTTCAAAAGCTGTGGATATTAAAACAGGAATTTCCCAATTAACTTTTCTAATCTTACGTAAAAGCTCTAAACCATTCATTCTATCAAGATCAATATCTGTAAGAATTACATCTATTTCATTCTGAAATTCCACAAACTTTTCAAAGGCATCTATTCCATCAACTGCAACAATAACTTTATATAAAAAGCCATCAAATATTTCAAATGCTTCTGTTCTTGTTTTTTTATCACTCTCTACATACAATATAGTTGTATCTTGTAGAAACTCTTTTTTAAAACTACACTCTAAATCATTTTCCATAATATTTCCATCAGATTTGAATTTTATTTAATTATTTTTTTAAATTGTAGCACATACTAAATTAAAATAATTCTTAAATACCAATTAAACACCTTAAAAATGGTAGATGATACATATTATTAACAATAAATAACTTTTAAATATTTTTATAAAATCTTATTTTATATAATTGAGACTCCTTCTAATAATATTTTAAATCCTAAGATTATCAATATTATTCCACCAAGATATTCAGCTTTATCTTCTAAGAATCCACCTAGAAATTTTCCAATATAAACAGCAAATACACATAAAATAAAAGTGATAGCAGTGATTAAAGATACTGCATATATTATATCTGTATTTGAAAATGAGAATGTAATTCCAACTGCTAAAGCATCTATACTTGTAGCTATTGCTAGAATTAATAAAGTTTTATTTTTTAAATCCTTTACCTCATCTTCAAAGTTATCTTCCCTTGCTTCTTGTATCATTCGGTATCCAAGGTATACAAGAATGATAAATGCAATATAATGGTCAATACTATCTACAAAAGAAGCAAATAGATTCCCCATATAAAACCCAATTAAAGGCATTAAACCTTGGAATATTCCAAAGAATAATGCTATTTTAATTACATCAAAAAAATTAATATTTTTATATTTACTTCCACTTGCAATTGATACTGCAACTGAGTCCATTGCAAGGGCTATTGCTATTAATATTAACTCCAAAATCTAAACCACCACTGCAAGAGATAATAATACTATTAATAGTACTGGAGGAGTGATAATAAGACCAAATTTACTATATTGAGCAAATGAAATATTCACACCTTTTTTAGCCAATACATGTAACCATAAAAGAGTTGCTAATGAACCAAATGGTGTCATCTTAGGCCCTAAGTTACATCCAATAATATTCGCATAAGCTAAGGCTTGATTTGACATATTTCCCATATTATCTAAAGCTATATCCATAATCATAACTGTAGGCATATTGTTCATAATAGCACTTAGAAATGCTGATAAGAAACCAGTTCCAA
>DKNG01000001.1:0-10966 GCA_002470185.1 Arcobacter sp. UBA7394
TAAAGAATCAATTAATTTATTTTTATTATCTTTAAGATCTACTAATTCATTCTTTTCTTTTGTATCAATTTTATTTTTAGATTCAACATTAGTTGTATTTGTATTTTTTTCAGTGCTAGTATTTAAATCTTTTTTTACTGCATTTAAAATATCAGTGTTTTTTATTGCTTTATTATCTATTTTTGATTCATTTTTACTTGTATTTTCTGAATCTTGAGTATTTTTATCTTTAATTTCAGAGCTGTTTTTTGTTTCATTGATATTTAAAATATTTTCTTTTAAATCAATTTTTTTTATATTTCCAGTAGATGTATTAACTTCTTTCGAATCTTTTTTATCAATTTTTTCCACATCTTTACTAGGATTATCTTCATTCTTTTCTAAAACAGATTCTACTTTTTGTGAAGAATTATTAACTTTAATTTCATCTTTAGAATTTTCATCTTTTTTATTTGTTTTAATATCACCTAGAGATTCATTTGAGTTTGATTTTTGAGAATCAGTAGATTTTATTTCTTTTTTCTCAATTTTTGTAGTTATTTGAGGATTGTCACCAATTTTATTCTTAGCTTCTAAAATCATTCTATCTAACAAAGACCCAGAACTTTTCACTTCAGGTTTTGTTGTTTCTACACTATTATCAGCTTTTGTTACAATAGCATCTTTTTTATCATTTTTAGATGTTTCTTTTGTATCTACTAAATCTTTTGAGTTATTTACATCCACTTTTTTAGAATTTGTTGTTACTTCTTCTTTTTTATCAGAACTAGAGATATTAGTATTTTTTGCAGATTTATCTATTGAAGTTTTTTCTTCACTATCAACTACTTTTGTTTTAGCTTTAGTTAATAAAGAATCAAATAAAGAGCTACCTTCTTTTTTTTCTTCTTTTGTATTAACACTATTCGTATTTAAAGTTTTTGTTTCATTTGCTAATATATCTATTTGTTTACTCATGACTATGCTTTCAGAATATCTAATGTTTTTGTATCAATATTTTTATGAGTATTAAATGAAGCAACATTTGCTTCATAAGATCTCATAGCCTCAATTAAATCAACCATTTCAATTACTGGATTAATATCTGGATATGCAACATATCCTTCTTCATTAGCATCAGGATGACTAGGTTCAAATCTCATTACTGGTTTAGCATCAGATTCAATAATTGATTTTACACCAACACCTCTATTTGCCATGTCAGAACTTTGGTCTTTAATCATTCCATTTGTAATCGAACTTGTTTTATTTTTGCTATTATTTTCAGCCATTAAAACTTCTTCAAAAACAACTTGTTGTTTTTTATATGGACCACCATCAATAGTACTTGTAGTTTTTGCATTTGCAATATTTGCACTTGTAACATTAATTCTTGTTCTTTGTGCACTCATACCAGAAGTTGATACATTATATCCGTCAAAAAATCCCATAACCTATCCTTCTTAAATTTGCATTCTACCGATTTCTTTATAAGCATTAATTGCTTTATTCTTAACTTCTAATGCTAGTTTCATAGTTAGTTCAGCTTCTTCAATTTGTTGCACTGCTTGTTGTAAGTTTGTAACCTTACCTGTAGCAATACCTTCCATTGCATTATAACCTTCAACTTGTTGTTTATTAACATCTGAAACCGCATCTTTTAACATGCTTTCAAAAGAACCAGCACCATTGTTGTTAGTTTTAGTTTGATTGTTTTCATTTAAACTTAAACTTAATGGACTAATTGTATTAGCTATTGAAGATATATTCATAAGTTATTCCTTAACTAGCATTTTTATTTTTTTCTTCTGAAGCTACTATATCTTGAACATTAAGTTCGCTAAGCATTGCTTCAATTTTTTCTTCATTATATTTGAAGTCTAATTCTTGTTTCTTATTATCTAGACTGAAAAATGAGATTATCATTGAAAGCATCATATTACTAAGACCTTTCAAGATTACTGTAACTCCCATAATTCCAAAAAGCATTTCTAAGGGCGTGAAAAAGTCAGCATTAACTACAAAAAAGATTAATGTAGCGAAAAATCCTGTAGCTATATATAGCCTAAAGATTCCACTATTAATCACATCTTGGGAGAATCTCTCTACTACCATGATATTTTTTGTGTCCTAACAATAATAAAAGCATTAGAGAAATAAAATGCTTGCACCTAATCAAACCTTAGTGAATATTTTTTAATAAATAGTCTATAATTACCTGCAATTGTTTTGTTGAGTCATCTTGAATAAACTCATTAGTAAACAACTTTCTTAATCTACCAGTAGTAGAAATGTTCGCAGATGTAGAGACATTACCTATATATTCTACCATAAAATCATTGTTTAGTCTATTTTTTTTCGCCAAATTCACTAAAGAATTTGCAATAGTTAAACCTATTTTATAATTTTTTGTATGATTAAAACATAACATAAGCTTATTCTTATCAAAGGATAACATTTTCATTAAAGAATAAACATCAGTTAAGGCGCTAGGATCAGTAGTTGTAATAGCTAAAATATTATCTGATATTGTTAAAAACTCTTTAACATAATCATTTAATCCAGCTCCCGTATCCACTAAAATAATGTCAAATTTATTCAAAGAAATAAGGTCTTGAACAATACGAGAAAAGACAAAAGAATTGGAATGATTTGAGTATTGGTAACCACTTTTTCCTGCTACTAAATATAAGTTATCATAAGATGTTTTTAATGTAACCTCTTCTAATGTTTTCATACCATCAATGTAATCAAAAAGTGTATATTTAGGCTTCATATTAAATAATACTTGCATATTAGCCAAGCCAATATCCGCATCAATTACTGCAACTTTGTAACCTCTTTGAGATAATAAAAATGCAATATTAGCAGTAAAAGTAGATTTTCCTACTCCACCTTTTCCAGATGTTACTGTAATAAGTTTTGTTTTTGAAGGTTTTGAATTACGTACTCTATTAGTAAGGTTTATAAGCTTACTAGCTTGGGATGAAATAGTATCAAACAATAACTATCTCCTAATACAAGAGTTATTCATAAAACAATCAATTAAAAAAGAAGTATCAGATACAATTAAATCATCAGGAACATTCTGACCAATTGAAAAATATGTAATTGACTTTTTTGTTTTATGAGAAAAAGAAATTAGGTTACCAAAACTTTTTGTTTCATCTAATTTTGTAAAAGTTAAATAATCAATATTCAATCTTGAATAGTTTGCATAAATTTCTAATAAATCACTTTGTTTTACATTTGCAGGAAGAACTAATATCTTTTCAATAGGTAATTCTTCTACTTTTTTTTGATATTCATTGATTAGCTCAATTTTATCTACATCATATTGACTAGATCCAGCAGTATCAATAAATATATAATTACAATCTTTTAATCTGAACAGTGCTTCTGCTAAACCTTCTGGTTTTTTTACAATCTCAAGAGGTAACCTCATTATATTAGTATATGCTTGTAATTGTTCAATAGCTCCCACTCTAAATGAATCTAAAGTTACAATACCTACTTTATAGTTTTGGCCCAATTTATAGGCATATCTAGCAGCTAATTTAGAAATAGTTGTAGTTTTACCAACACCAGTAGGTCCAACCATCATAATAATCTTTCTTTGGTGTTTTCTTAACGGTATTTCATACTTAATAGGAATAATTCTTCTTAAAACTAATTTGAAAAAATCATTTACTTTTCTTGGGTTTGACTTTAGTGATACAGGAAGCTGTTTTATAGTTTTTTTCATTATAGTATATGTCATTTCTTGATCAAATTCATTTTGTTCAAAAAGATTATATATATCAATAAATTCATGTGGAATTGTTAAATCATATAATTGACTTTTAGGATTCCAAATTGACTTTTGTACTTGCTCTAACTTATCCTGCATTTTTAGAATTTCTTCTCTAAAATCATAAACTTGAGTTTGTATTGGTCTAGGATTAGGGTTAGAAGTACTAGTATTTGACTTAACCACAGCAGGCTTAGTATAAGCTAAATTTTTTTTATTATCTTCCTCTTCAAGTGCAACAACAACTTCATACATATTTTTTCCATTGTCGCTAGCATTTGATACTTTTTTTGTAGAAATAACAATTGCTTCTTCTCCACACTCTTCTTGAGCAAGACGTAAAGCAGCTGTTGGAGTTTCTCCTAAGAAAGAAAGCATATTCATTTTAATCTTCCATCTTTATATATTTTTTCAATTTTTCCATCTGCTTTTTTAATTCTTATAAATTGATCATTTTCAAAAACGATCTTACCTTTTTTTTCAATTTCAAGAGAACCAAACTTAAAAGTTACTGCTTCATTTTTATATTCACTAACATCTTTTTTACAAATTATTGAATTTCTATTAATATAGTGAGTAGTAGTGTATTCATTATTTTGGATATCTTTTAAAGTTAATGGAACACAAGCTTTTTTAATTCTTGTTACATTAACTAATCGTAATTTTTTTATTGAAATTTTTTCTTCAAATTGAAAAGCTTCTTTTGCAACTACAACAGTTAAAGCATAAGAATTAATCGTTAATAAGGCAATAAGAACACTAAGCCTTAACATCAAAAATTTGCCCTCCATTAGCAGCAGTAATATCATCAACCAAATCTTTATACATTTGTTTTACAGGAAGTACAATTCCAGCTAATCTTTTATTTAGTTCATATAATTCTCTAAGATCATCTTCTAGAGAATTAACTTTATCTCTATAAATATTAACATCAACACCTTCTTGCATCTTTGCAACAAGAGCTTGATTTAATTGATTTTTCAAATCTGCAATTTCATTTATCATAATATGTTTTTCATCATTACGATCTAATAAACCTTCATGTTTGGCATTTTTAATATCTTCAATATCATGTTTTATTGAGTCTTGCAAATCTGTTACAAGTTTAGACATTTTTTCTATAATTTCTTCAATCATATGATACCCCTATTATTTATTATTTCTCGACAAAAATTCATATAACATACTACTAATTCCCATAGAACCAGCAGAATTATCTGAAATAGCTTGTGTGTACATACCTTTTATAATATCAGAACCAGCACCTTTACCTGCTACACTAGTTGATTTTAAAGATATGTCCATAATCTCTTTTAAAAAATAAGCCTCAAATTCATCACTTACTTCTTTAAGTTGCTTTTCTTCTAAATTGTCAGTTTTGACTTTATCAAAATCTTTTGCATTATTTATTGCTGACATATTAACTAAGTTATTACTATTAAGTTCCATTATTCCAACCTATCGAAGAAACTTTCTTCACTTAAAATATCATTTTGACTCTCTTGAGCAAAAAATCTCATTTCAACTCTTCTATTATCTGCAGAAACTTCACTTTTTGGATGATAGGAAGCATGTGCTGAAACTTTTAAAATTGAAGGGTCAATTCTATTTTTAATTAATTCTTTAACAACTGCAATAGATCTTAAAGCTGATATATCCCAAGCATCTCTTGGAATAGTAGTACTTTTATTTCTATTTGTATCTGTATGTCCAATAATTTCAATATTAAAACTTTGAGGCATAGTTCTAATCACCCTAGCAATTTTACTAATAAATCTTTTTGCAGCAGGGTTACTTAGATTATATTCACCTTCTTGAAACATAATAGTTGAAGGAATATCTAAAGTAAATTCATTTTTCCCTTTTTCAATTTGAATTTCTTCTAGTTCACTACTAGAGTTAGAATTAATATCTTCAATTATTTCAGATACCTCTTCCGCTGCTTCTTCTGCTGGATTTTCGCTTGAGCCATCACTATCATCATCCTCAGAAGTACTTTTAGAAACATCATTTTTTTCAGTTTGTGTTTCTACAGAAGTATTTTTATCAATAAAGCCCATAGCTTTTTTCATTACTTCAAAATATTCTTCAACTTTTTTCTTATCCATAACAGCCATAGATAATAAAAGAATAAAGAATGTTAAAAGTAAAGACATTAAGTCACCAAATTGAACTAACCAACCAGGTAAACATTTAGGACATTCAGGACATTTATCTTTAGCCATAATTTACTTCTAGTCTTCAACTTCAGTTAAAATAGCATTTAACTGCATTTTTATATTACCAATTGATTCTTCAGCTGCGATCATTGAAGCACCTTTAATAATAACTTCACAAGACACAACTTCTTTAGCATTCTTTTGTGCAAGTTTACTCTCTATAATACCAGCAAATAGAGTACCAACTAAAGCACCATACATAGTAGTAAGTAAGGCAACGGCCATTGCAGGACCAACAGCAGCGGGATCAGAAAGGTTCGCAAGCATTGCAACAAGACCAACTAGTGTACCAATCATACCCATAGCTCCAGCTGTTCCACCAATATTACCAAAAAGTCCAATCATAGTATTGTGTCTTTTTTCCATATGCTCAAGTTTATATTCAAGTAAAGGCTCTAAAACTTCTGGTTTAGTCCCATCAACTAATAACTGGAACCCTTCTTTGAAAAAAGGATTTGTCTCTTCCATTACCTTTTGTTCAATTTGCATAACACCATGTTTTTTGATTTCTGTTGCATAAAATATAATTTTTTCAACTAACTCAGGTAAAGGTTCGACTTTTACTTCATTAAAAGCAACTTTTAGTGCAGGTGATACTCTTTTTAAATCTGAAGCTTCAAATTGTCCAGCAGTAACTGCAATAGTTCCACCAATAACAATTACAACAGATGGTATATCTATATAAGGTCCGAATCCAACTCCACCAAGAATAATAGCAAGGGCAACTAATCCCCAACCACCACCTAATCCCGCTAAGGTACTTTTATCCATAAATTACAATCCTATTTGACTTAATCTTAAATCTTCATTACCAATTTTTTTGATTTTTAATCCAAACTTGCCTTCAACAATAACAGCTTCACCTTCACCAATTTTAATACCATTAATTAAAACTTCTAAAGGTTCATTAACCATTTGTTCTAATTCAATAATTTCTCCAACATCCCATTTTAAAATATCTTTTAATAAAACAATTTTTGTCCCAAGTCTAACACTTAGTTTTAATTTTACATCATATAATAGTTCAAGATTCTTTGGTGTTTGAATACTTGAAGTAGGATTTAACGTTGGTGATTCAGGCATTACAGCTGCAGTTGCAGCAGTTGGTGTAACAGGATTGCTATCTTGTGCTCCTGTAATAGTTGAAAAGAAAGGCAAGATTATTTCATCAAAAGATAAAATAACTGGCAATTTTTCATCCCCCAAAGACACAATAAATTCAAAAGAATTATTTTTTGAAGACAAAGCATCGTTCTCAACAATTTTTGAACCTACTACCTCTGATTTAATAGAGCTAACATCAGGAAAACCTTGTGCATTAACTGATGTACAAAAACTTCCACAAATATTAGAAACTATTTCATTAACAGCATCTGTAATTTCATCATCTATATGTTCTTTTAAATCACCCATACCACCAAGCATTAAATATTCAAATTTAGTTGCACTAATAGTAGGTATATAAAAAAACCATGTTGAAGAAATATCTTTAAACTCAAATTTTACTTCACCTTCAATAAATTGAGATGATTCGTAGTTATCAAGAGATAAACTATTTACAGTATCAACTTGAGAACTATTTGATAATAACTGTTCTAACGTGTTAGAAAGTTCTTCTTTAAATATATTTGATAAGTCAGATGCCAATTATATTAACCTTAATTTTTATTTTTGTGATGATTCTAATTCTTGTAAAAGGTATGCTTTTACTTTCATCATATCCTCAGTAGGATATTTATATTCAGCTTCACCTTTTGTAACTTTTACAAAAAAGTCTTTTGAACTTTTGTTATAGCCAAACATAACATTATCTAAGATAACCTCATTTTTATCTATAATTTCTCTATTTCCAAGTACTTTTTTATATTCATCATCTTGGATAACTCTATCATTTCCATTGGTTTCATTAACTTTTTGTACTTTTTCGACATTGTTAAGTTTAGCATTGTCAATTTCCGCTATTCTTCCAAGCTCCATAATATCCTCCTTTTGATAGTTACTATTTTCAGATATTATAGCACAAATAAAATAAATTATTTAAGAATGATTTTCTTTTTCCCGCAATATATTAAAGTGATTCCAAATATTCATCAAATCCAACTAATCTAAAGTCGATTAGTGAATCTTTGTATGCCTCTTTTATAAATTGTTTAGCACTAGTTATTTTTAAATCTTGAATAAGTTGGATAGCTGTTAAAAAGTCTGCATCTTTATCTTTTAATATAGCCTTAATTAATGATATCTGGATAGAAGCATCATTATATCTTCCCGCTTCCAATAATGAAGCAACCATTAGATACATAGAATATTTATCTTCTAAACCAAATTCATTTTGTAAATATTCTAAAGTTTTAATAGACTCATCAGGTTTATTGAAATGTAAATCTTTTAAAGCTTTAGTTCTAAGATATGAAGGAGACTTTTTACCTACAATATTTAGATCTGCTTTTTTAAATAATCCCAATGCTTTTAAAATATCAACATAATATTTTGTAATTATTAAAGGACCTTCTAAAAAATTGTTATTTAAAGATAAAGGTATTGTATCTTGAAGTCTTGCATAATAAGCATAAATATTTTCTCCCTTTTTTCTATATACCAATCTCATTAAATATGTTAATGGATCTTTGTAGTATTTTGATAAAAGATCATGGTTAACAGTTGCTTTCCCTTCATTCATTAATTTTAAGTAATCAAGAGCTTTATAAAAAATTGTTTTTTTATACGCAAGTGCTTTAACTTCAGTTTTGTACTCAGGATTAATAAATAATTTATATATTTCTTTCCCAAAATAATTATACATTCCACCTTTTGATCGCACAACTGCATCAATATAATCTTTATCTTTTAATTTTACTTTAACTCTGTTTGCAGTTATTAATGTCATTGAAGCATATAATTTATTCCCAGGGTTTAACTTATAAGCTTTCTCAAAATATTTTAATGCATTATGAAAATCACTAATTTGAGCATAAGATAGTGCTAGATTGTAATAAATATATGATTTTGTATCTTTTACAATTAGTTTCTTTAATTCAACAACTCTAATAATTGGATCTAGTTTTACAATATTCAAAAATTTTGCATTATACTCAACCATTTCTTCTAGATTCTCTAAATTGTTAGAAGAATTAAATATAAAACCTTTCGAACTGTCATAAATTATTTCTTCTGAATCAGAGAAAATAAATGGAGCAAAATAATAAATAAAATCAGCTTTTCTATTATCGTCAAATTTCTGAACAAAATTTAAATATTGTTTTGGCGTATATTTATTTTGATTAAAATATATTTCTAGAGGTAGTTCTTGATTTGTTTTAAAAAGAGATTTTCTATTCTTCACTAAATCAAGATTATCTCTAAGTCTATCAATATTATTGGCTTTAAGATCAGTAAAAACCCTAAACCAAACAATCTTATCTAATGTATTTGGGTTAAGAGTATTCGCTTGCGCTTGAGATAAAAGAATATTAGCTTTTTCGTAATTTTTTAATTTTAGATGTAATAATGCTTTTTTTAAAGGCAATGCATAATCCATGGATTTAAGTACCTTTAAAGCACGTTTATACTCTTTTAAAATTATATATGTATCTGCTAGCATTCTCTTTGAATGCTCTGATAAACTTTTAAACTTTTTTGATACTTTAATAATTGTATCTAAATATTTATTATCTTTTGAAATTTGGTATAAATAATAACAAGCTGCCATATAAGAATAAGTATTACTGGTTGCATTTTTTTTATTTTGATAAATTTTATTTAAAAAAACAATAGCATTATCAATTGAATTTAATTTATAATAAGCAATTCCTATATTTAAATAAGAAGGCACTTCTATAACTAATGCTGTTTTTTTTAGGATTTCTATAGACTCATTAAACTTCTCTTTTTCCAAAAGTAAAACCGCTTTATTAAACTCAACTTGTAAAGCTAAATTTGCTTGAGATTTTTTTAGTTTATCATATTGAAAAATAATTTCTGGTTGAGACTCAATTAATTCTGTTTTAGCATATAAAGAACTACATATACTAGTGATTAATAATATTTTATATACTAAATTCTTCTTCAAAACCAATCCTAAACCATAGTATTAACTTGAGCATATAATTCTTCATTTCTACTTTCTAGCTCTTCAACTCTATGTTTTAAATTCATATTTTCTAATCTCAAAGTTTGAAGATCATCCCTAGCAACTTGTAAATTATCATGACTATTTTTTAGAGTATTTGAACTAACTTTAGATTGTCTATCATATCTATCAATTATCTTTTGTAGTTTTGTTATTTCATCTTCTAATAAGTTTTTTTCTTCATTTACTTTTCTATATAAAGATTTATGTACGTTAGTACTTGAGAAAAAATAAAGTAATAATATACCTATAATACCGATTAATAAAAAATTTTCCAAATTTATCCTAGTGTTAGTAAATAAAGTAAGATTTCTCTTACTTTATTTATTATTTATCTTTTTAAGTTGATTAAAGTATTTAATAATTGATCCGATGTAGTGATCGATTTAGCATTTGCTTCGAAAGCTCTTTGAAATACCATAAGATTTACTAAACTCTCAGATAAGTCTGCAGTACTTAATTCTAAAGTTTTAGTTTCAACTTTTGCTGTTTTATCATTATTAAGATTAAAAATCGGTTCACCTGATTCATTTGTCTTAGCTAATAAGTTGTCACCAGAAGGAGATAGTCCTCTATTATTATTAAATAGTGCAATTGCAACTTGCCCGATGGCAAAATCTGCACCATCTTGTTTCATCATGATAAGACCTGTACTATCCACAGAAAACTCACCGAATGCTGAATCAGAAATTCCTAAAGTATCAAGTCTTAATTGTAAAGAACCTTTAGTTGCAGTTTGATCAACTTTATTAATAATTTCAATAAACTCAGCCCCAGCACCTTCTCTACCACTATAGTTATTATTTTTATCTAAAGGAGTATAAGTCGCTGTTAAGTTTGCACCAGCTG
>DKNG01000001.1:11131-11316 GCA_002470185.1 Arcobacter sp. UBA7394
TTAATAGTAGTATTTAATGTACCAGTTGATGTGTGAGTATTTAATGATGCACTATTTATTGCTGCAACTATGTCATTAATAGATGTAGCACCATCAATAAAAATATTCATAGGTTGAGGAGGATTTCCACCATCATTAGGAATAGGAACATTTTGTTTTAGTTCTTTATCATAAATTGTAATACC
>DKNG01000006.1:0-31262 GCA_002470185.1 Arcobacter sp. UBA7394
AGTTTAAATTATATTAAAAATGAAGCTATGGAGCACAAAGAAGCAGTTATTGAAGCAACTAAAACAAGAATTAGACCAATTTATATGAGTTCATTAACTTCTATTTTTGGTATGTTACCATTAGTATTAATTCCAGGTCCGGGATCCGAATTCTATAGAGGATTAGGTTCTGTTATTACAGGAGGACTTGCGTTCTCTACAATCTTTACGATTTTTGTTACACCAGCATTATTAATGTTCTTTATTAAACTAGAGCAAAAAGTAGGTAAAAAACCTAATACACCTGTTGATGTAAGTAAAGCATAAAAGGAAAAACAATGAGAAGAATAAAAAACAAATTATTAACTCTATCACTAGCGGCATCTTTCTTTGCCGTTGGTGCTAATGCTTTGAATTTAGATGAAGCTGTAAATATTGCATTAGAAAAGAATAATGACTTACAAATTCAAAACTTTGATTATATTGAGTCAATTCAAAATGTAAAAGCAAATAATGCTAATTTTTTACCTAAACTAGATTTAGCTTATGGTTATAATAATAGAGATAAAGTTAATACAACACAAACAAAAGAAGATGGTACTTTAAGTGCAAAAATCTCTTATAATCTTTTTAATGGATTTAAAGATATTTCAACAAAAAAATCATCAAAATATTTATCTGAATCATCAAAGTATTCTTTAAAGGCTTTAAAACAAGATACTATATTAAATACAAAAAAAGCATATATTAATTATCTAGATAAAGTAAATGCACAAGAAACTTTTGAGAGTGAATATACTTTATTTGAAAAACAATATACAGATGCTCAAAATAGATATGACCAAGGTTTAATTGCAAGAAATGATTTATTACAGGTACAAGTAAATATGTCAAATGCAAAACAAAATGTGGTTAGAGCAAAGGCAGATGTTAAAATTGCAAAATTAGAGTTATCTAATATTTTAGGTGGTATGGATTTAAGTGGTGAAATTATTGAGCCATTACATGAAAAAAATTTAAATATCAAAACTTATGATGCAAATGTTTTAGATCAAAGAAGTGAAATTCAAGCTCTAAAAATGAGTTTAGAATCAATAAAAAATCAGCAAAAAGCAACTAAGGGATCTTTTTATCCTAAATTAGATGCTTCTTTTTCTCATAATAGATTTTATGATGATTTAGGATTTGATGAGGTTGATTCTGGAATTGATAATCAAAATGTTGCAAACTTAAGTGCATCATGGAATTTATATAATGGTGGAAGTGATGATAATCAAATTGCCATTTATAAAACAAGAATGTCAAAACTAAAAACTCAATTAGTAAAAACATCACTTGATATTAAATTACAGTATGAAAATGCTAAGTCAGATTTAGAAGTTGCAAATGATAATTACGAAACAGCTACATTATCATTAGCACAAGCGAAAGAAAATTATAATATAGTTAGTAATAGATTTAATGAAGGTATTTCAAGTAGTACTGATTTAACTGATGCAAATTTCTTATTAACATCAGCAAAACAAAGATTTAGTAGAGCATATTTTGATAAGTATTTATCAATTGCAACATTAAATAGAATTGTAGAGGCAAAATAATATATAAAAATGAATATTCATCAAAAAGAAAATATTAATTTATTCTTTTTAATAAGTGTTTCTTTACTGTTTTTGAGTTTGAACTCAATCTTTTGTAAAGCAGCATTAGTTAATAACTACATTGATGCATATTCATTTACTTTTTTTAGATTATTATCAGCAAGCGCCATGTTAGTAATAATCTATTTATTTAAAAACAAAAAAATATCAATCTCTTTTAAACAAAATTGGATTAGCTCATTTATGCTATTTTTATATGCAGTTTCTTTCTCCTACTCATATTTAAGCATAGATGCAGGCTTTGGAACACTTCTTCTTTTTGCAGTGGTTCAGATAGTTATGTTAGCTAGTTCATTTTTTTATAAAGAGTCTTTATCAAAAACTAAAATCTTAGGTTTATTAATAGCATTTTCTGGTCTTATATATTTGTTATATCCTAGTGAAAGTTTTGAGTTATCATACTTTCATATTCTATTAATGATTCTTTCTGGAATAGCTTGGGCTGTTTATTCAATACTTGGAAAAAACTCTTCTGATGCACTTTTTAATACAATGGATAATTTTATAAAAGCAAGTTTTTTTATAATTGTGTTTTTCTTTATATTTATAAGAGATGAGATGTATTTTACTTTTGAAGGTTTAATATTTGCAATTTTATCAGGTAGTATTACTTCTGCTTTAGGCTATGTATTGTGGTATCAGGTCTTACCTCAAATTCAAATAGTAACTGCTGGAATAATTCAACTATTTGTTCCCATATTAGCAATTATTGTAAGTATTATATTCTTAGATGAGTTATTAACTATGAGCCTATTTATTTCAACTGCATTAGTATCTTTTGGTGTAGTTTTATCTTTGTATTCAAAAAAGAAGATTAATCAAAATACTTAAAGTCTTTATCTTCACTTCCATCTTTTTTTCTATTTTTAAATTTCCACATAGTCCTAAAATATTTAACTGTTTGAAAAGACAGTACTATTGCAATAAGAAAAAGAATAAAATATACTAGAATAAATAAAAGTTCCATTACTGCTCCTTCTACTATTTTCTTTATACTTATATTTTACATATTTTTTGTAAAATCTTCAAATTATTTGAAAAATCTGTTATTATCTTTTTATGAAAATAGAACAAAAAGAGTTTAATCTAAAAGCAAAAAGCAGAGGTTTTCATTTGATTACAAATGAAATACTATCAAACTTAAAAGAGTTATCTAGTTTTAAAGTAGGTACTTTAAATTTATTTATAAAGCATACAAGTGCAAGTCTTACAATAAATGAAAATTGTGATGCTTCAGTTAGAGATGATATGGAAAGATTTGTAAATGATGTGATTTCAAACAAAGTATACTTTGAACATACCTATGAGGGAGATGATGATATGCCAGCACATCTAAAATCTTCAATTTTTGGCTCTAATATTACTATACCTATTACAAATGGAAAACTAAACCTTGGCACTTGGCAAGGTATTTATCTTGGTGAGCATAGAGATTATGGTGGTAGTAGAAAAGTTGTTGCTACGATTATGGGAAATTAAATAGATCACAAAATATATGTGATCTATTTAGTATGAACTCTCTTAAAATGATTTTGAACTATTCCTTTATCAATACTAGAAGATACACACTCAAAATTTAGTCTTTTTGATATTTTAGAAAACAAAGGTTTTCCACCACCTAGTAATATTGGTATTGTTGTTATGATAATTTCATCTATTAAATCTTCTTTTAAAAAGTTTTGAATATTTACTCCACCATCTATATATAAGTTTTTATATCCTTGTGAATGGATCTCTTTTAAAATATTTTCAACTGAACCATTTAATAGTTGAATTTTATCTTTGTATTTTTCAGGTATTTCTTTTAATGAATTACTTACTACAAATACTGGTTTAGGGTAGGGCCAATCACCACCAAAACTACAAACTATATTAAATGTATTTTTTCCCATTACAATAGCGTCAATGCTTTTAATAAATTCTGGATAGTTTATTTCTAGATTTATTTCTTCATTTGGATTTGGCAACCAATCTAATTTTTCTTCAATATCCGCTATATACCCATCTAAACTTGTTGCTATATATACATAGTTTTTCATATTATTCCTTTATATTTTGCAATGTAGAATTATACCTATATAAAAGGTAAAGAATAAATGAAAAAAGAGAATATGCACTAAGCGCTACTGTAATTCTAAACTGTGCAAATAGAGTTACTTTTAAATGTAATTGAATAAATCTTCAGCTTTTTGCAGTTCAAAAGTTTTATATAAAAATTAAAAAAAAATCTAATAAATAATTTTTATATATTATTAAATTGAACTAAGATACATTATAAATAGCTTGTTAAGTATTGAGTTAGAGGAGGGATTATTATGGTTTCTTTAGTTCATTTGCATATCATTACTTTTTTTATAATCTTTATAAACTTACTAATTTTTAATAAAAGAATGGAGAACAACTTAGGTTCAAAATATTTTTTTGTTAATTATATATATCATAAACATAAACAAATCAGCTGTTTTATTGTTACCTATCCCTTTCTAATCATATTATTCTATTTTTTAATGGAAGACATATTTCCTATTGGTACTTTTTTTATATCTATTCTTCATGTTTGTTTTTTACATGAAATCACTTCTAAAAAAACTATAAATAAAAGAGAAGCTTATATTGAGTGGTTTAAACACAATGTTAAACATAGTCTTTCTATGCATGCTTATGATATGTTAAAAAAGGATTTTAGATTTTTAAATGAGAAAATAAATAGAATGTTATTATTTAAATTTGAAATTTTATTTTTTATATCTATTGTTATAGAAACTGAAGTTATGTTTGAAGTTTTTGCTATTCTTGATAAAATGAAATAGGGAGATTATTAAATATTTCCTCTATTCATTTGAAACACCTTTAAATGAATCAAACCAATTTAATTCAGATGGAGCACTATCTGATTTTTTACTACTTTTACTAATATTACCTGATGTTTTTTGCGTACGTAATTTATTCTCAGACATTGAATAGCTACCTGATGGCTGATCTAATACAATAAGAGTAAAAACAAGAATTACTGCTATTACAAGTACTTTAAATATAGTATCTGATAATGATTTTTTCTTTTCTACTTTTTTCATAATATAATTTTGACATACTTTTATTGAAAGATTACTTGTTTTTCATATTATTTACACCTTTAAAGCTATCAATCCATTGAAGTCTTTGTGGTGTGTGTTTTGTTGTATTTGAAGGTTTTGCAGTTCCATAATAAATTGCATTAATTATACTTTTACTATTTTCCACGACAGTTACAGTTAAAAATAGTCCAAGTAGACTCAATAAAGTTATTAAAAACTTTCGTTTATGCATTTTAAGCATGTTATACAAGTTATTTTTTTTCATAAAGTAATTTTTACATATTTCACATTAATTTCTGTTTATCTATAAATTTAGAATTATAATATGAAAATTCTATATATTGTTCATCGTATTTCTTTTTTTGTTGAAGCAAAATTTATTTTAAATTCAAGTTTTACTTTATTAATGAATAGTATAATTATTCATTAATATTTAGGAGTATAAATGGATTACAAAAAATTTGCAGATTTTTCCCCTTGTGATTATGCAGGACCATTAAAAAGAGAGAGTTTTATGGATGCTGGAATGAAAGAATTATGGCCAGAAATTCCTAGAGTTTCAGGTCCCGCATTTACTGTTGAAATGGTTGCTGGTGAAAACTTAAGCTTGCATAGAGCAATTTATGAAGCGCCTGTTGGTTCTATAATTGTTGCACAATCAAATACAGTTGATTATTCAGTAATAGGTGGAAATGTTACTAAAATTGCACAAGAAAGAGGAATCGCTGGTTTTGTAATAGATGGTACGGTAAGAGACATAGGTGAAATAAAAGAGCTAAAAATGCCAATGTTTGGAAGAGGAGTTTTACCAATGCCAGGAGGTAAAAAAAATGCAGTACCTGTTAATGTTCCTATTGTTGCAGGTGGAATCTCAGTAAACCCTGGTGATATTATTGTTGCAGATGAAGAGGGAATTACTGTTATTCCAAAAGATAAAGCTGAAGAGATTTATGCTCAAACAAAAATAAATGTAGAAAAAGAAAAAGCCATGAGTTTTGAACAATGGGCTGCTAATCATAAAGAGAAGATTGATTCTTTTTATAAGTAATTGACTTTAAAATTGATATTTATTACAAAACAATAAAAGAGAATTACTCTTTTATTGTTTTATTATCTAAAAATTCTTTTTCTTTTACTTCATTTTTTCCAATAAATTGTTTTGAATTTGCATTCTCAACAACTCTTTTTGCAATTGTTTGTGTTTGTTCTGCGATGTTTTTAGTCGTCTGTGCAACTACTGCATTTTGTTGTGTTTGTTGGTCTAATTCACTTACTGCATCATTAATTTGTTCAATTGCTTCTTGCTGTTCGGTTGATGCATTTTTAATATCTTCTATTAATACAATTGCATTATTAATATTATCACTTAATGTTTCATATCCTTGGATCATTTTCTTAGAAATTATTTTACCTTCATTTGCTTTTGTAGTTGCCGTTTCTACTATACTCTTAATATCATTTGCGGCCTCAGCACTTCTATTTGCCAAGTTCCTTACTTCTTGTGCAACAACTGCAAATCCTTTACCTGCTTCTCCTGCTGTTGCTGCTTCTACTGCTGCATTAAGAGAAAGAATATTAGTTTGAAATGCAATTTGATCAATTATTACTATAGCTTCATTTATTGTAGTTACTTGCTCATCGATTTCATTCATGGCTTTTGTTGTTTGATTTGCTAAGTTTTGTCCTTCATTTGAAGATGTAGTTAATTTATTTGCATATCCTGCCATTTTCATTACATTTTGTGTATTTAATGAGATATTTGAAGTGATTTCTTCTAACGCAGCAGCAGTTTCCTCTAATGAAACAGCAGCTTGTGATGAAGATGAACTTAATGTTTCTACATTTGTCATTAAATTACTAGCACTTCTATCTAAAGTTAAACCATTAGATTTATTCTCAACTAACATATCATTAATTGTTTGAGCTAAAGCATTTAATCCTTGTGATGTTTTTCCTGTTGGATTTGCTACTCTATGTTCAAAGTTTAGAGTTTGGAACTCTTTTAATGCATCTTGTATTTTGTTCATATTTCCACAAACATTAACAGACATTACATCTAACATTTCATTAAAAATTGTTTTTAACTCTTCAAGATTTTTATCTTCTGTTGTTTTTTCTACTCTTTGTGTAATTAATCCATTTTTAACAATATTTACAACATTTTTTACATCATCTACTAATAGCTCATTTGCTTTAATTACATTTTGTATTTTTGTGATGTTTTCATTTACAAGTTTTGACATTAACCCAAATTCGTCTTTGCTGCTATCATCTAATAATTGAGCCTCTTTTTTCTCTTTATTTAAATATAAAAAGAATTCTAATAAACCATTTTGAAAGTTTTCTATTGATTTACTTATTCCTTTGTTTATCATAGTAACGGTAATAAAAGTCATTAATATAATAAAAGTAGAGAATATAAATGAAAACTGAATTTGAGCTTCTTCTTTTTGTAATAAAATCACTTCAAATTCATCGCTAACTTTTTTTAATAAATCTTCAGTCTTTTGTATAGTATTCCTCATTTCACCCTGGATACCATCTTTATTTGTTAATCCAATTTTTATCTCTTTATTACTAAGTTCTAAAAATGAGTTTTTATACATATTAAGATCTAATCTATTCTCTTTGTTAATTAATGAGCTAGTTAATAAATCATCGATTTTATTTTTAAATTTGTCAACATATTTTATATCTCTTCTTAACATAAAATCTTTTTCATTTTTTCTTAATTCATATACTTTAGATAATAGTTCTTGATTATTACTCTCTTTTGCAAACTTTTGTACCTTATGTACATTTTGTCTCAAAATATTATTTAGGCCACTTTTTTCATCAAGGCCTATTTCTTCTTGAATTTTTATATAGTGTAAAAAAATCTTTTTATAATCTTTTATGATTAAATCAAATTTACTTAATTCTTGAGTCTCTATATCGTATTCACTTAACAATTTTGTTAGATTTTTGTTCTCTTTTTCTAATTTATTATAGTTTTTTTCAAACTTTAATTTATATTTTAAATCTTTTCTTAATATAAAATCTTTTTCATTTCGTCTTAACATAAGTACATTGTTTTTCATTATTTCAACTTCTTGACGAATCTTCCCATAGTCATTTGTACTTGTAACTGCTAAATACATTAAAAAAACTAAAACACTAAATCCTGAAACTACACCTAATAAAAGAACATATAACTTGTTCTTTATTGAAATATTTTTATACATAATACCTACCTCTAAAAAATAAACAAATCTCTTATATTGTTTATGAAAATAAGTATATTACTTATTAGTAACACAAAAGTGTCATTTTTTTGTAAAATAAACAATTTATAAAAAAAGATATATGGATTATATACTCTATAAACTTAATATTGATACTTGTTATCATAAAGTTGCTTTATAAGCTATTCAAGCAGAATGCAATATACTTCGAACAAATTATGAAATAAATTCATATAAAAGATATAATTTATATGAATAAAAGGAAAACAGATGAATTCTGTAGTAATTGCAGTTACTGTAATGGTTTTACTTTCATTAGTGAGAGTAAACATTGTTATTGCTTTAATAATTGGAGCGATAGTTGGTGGTCTTACTGGTGGACTTGGATTAAATGAAACAATAGATGCTTTTAATAAGGGTCTTGGAAATGGTGCAACAATAGCATTGTCTTATGCAATGTTAGGAACATTTGCTGTTGCTATTTCTAAATCTGGAATTACTGATTTATTATCAAATGTGATTATTAAAAAAGTAAGTACTGGAGCATCTGAAATGCAATTTATATATATAAAATATATAATGTTAACTTTAGTATTGTTTGCTGCAATTTCTTCTCAAAACTTAGTTCCTGTACATATTGCATTTATTCCTATTTTAATTCCACCATTATTACACTCAATGGCTCAATTGCAATTAGATAGAAGAGTTGTTGCTTGTGTTATTACTTTTGGTTTAGTGGCAACATATATGTTTTTACCTATTGGTTTTGGTGGGATTTTCTTAAATGAAATCTTATTAAAAAACCTAGTAGATAATGGTGTAAATGCAATCTCAGGACAACTTCCAGTTGCAATGGCTATACCTGTTTTAGGTATGTTCTTAGGTTTATTAATAGCTATTTTATTTACATATAGAAAAAAAAGAGTTTATGATGTAAGTAAGATTTTAGAAGTAGAATCAGAAAAAAAAGAGATTAATGGTTTTTATATTGTTATTGCTTTAGTTTCTATTGCTACTGCACTTGGATTACAGTTATATACAAACTCAATTATTTTAGGTTCTCTAGCTGGATTTATCATCTTTATTATTGCAGGAGTAATCAGAGCTAATGAAACTCAAGATTTCTTTACAAGAGGTCTTAAAATGATGGGAATGATTGGTTTTATTATGATTGCAGCAAATGGATTTGCAAGTGTTATTAATAGTACTGGTGGAGTTGAAACATTAGTTTCTTCAGTTGCAGATATTATTGGTAATAATAAATCTTTAGCTGCACTTCTTATGTTAATTGTTGGTCTATTTATTACTATGGGAATTGGTTCATCTTTTTCAACTATTCCAATTATTGCTACAATTTATGCACCATTATGTTTACAGTTAGATTTTTCTGTAATGGCAACAATTACTCTTATTGGAACTGCTGCTGCTCTTGGAGATGCAGGAAGTCCTGCTTCTGATTCAACACTTGGGCCTACATCTGGTCTTAATGTTGATGGACAGCATGATCATATTTGGGATTCTGTTGTTCCTACATTTATTCACTACAATATTCCACTAATTATTTTTGGTTGGTTCTCTGCAGTTTATATTTTCTAGATATTACTAAATCTTTTTCTCATAACTAATAAAAATTAGTTGTGAGAATAAAGAATTTTAAAATTTTAGAAATATTATTTAAATAAAATCTTTATCTTTATTTTCCTTATTATAAGCAATTACTTCCTACACTTTATATTATTAATTATCTATATAAAAATTATTTACTATATTAAGTTTGTATTATATGTCAAATTAAACATATAAATAATACAATTCATTATATTATTTTGATAATATAACACTTAGTATAACACATGTAGTCAAAAAGGTAATAAATGAGAAAAGCAATACTGCTGTTTATTTTTGTAATATTTGTATTTGTTGGATGTACATCTAATAAACAAGAAATGATAGTAAAATCAAAAAAATCAGAAGCAATAAATCCTATTGAAGTAAAGAAAACATCAAAAGATTATGGAAGTATCACTGTATATAAACATGAACAAAACCTAGATAATAAAACAAAGGTTTTTTTATCTGAGTGTAGAATAAAAAATAGTATAGATACTTCTTGTTATGGATATATGTATGAAGTTATGTATGATGAAGAGTGGTTAGTTCATTCTCATAAAAAGTTAAAGCTTGATAATATTATTGAAGTTTCATCAAATAAGTATTACTTAAAACTTCAAAATATTGATAATGATAAAGTTTATAATGTTACAGGAATTTTAGAGTTAAAAGCGAAACATACTAACTATGTAAAACTTGAACTAGAATAAGAAAACTCTTATTTCTAGTTTATTAATTCTCTTTTAGGTTCACTAAAATAGTATCCTTGTGAAAAGTCAATACCTAATTCTTTAACTACATCTTGTACTTCTTTATTGTGTACAAATTCAGCAGTACAAGATATATTTACATTTTTAGCAAAAAATACTAAGGCTTTTGTAATCTCATAACTTCTTTTATTTGTATGAATATCTTTTATATATTTAGCATCAATTTTAATAATATCAACATCTAAATCTAATATTCTCTCAAAGTTAGAGTATTCTGTTCCAAAATCATCAATGGCAATTTTTAATCCTAGGCTTTTTAGTTTATTTAATTGTTTGATATGATTTTTCTTACCACTTGAGCTAACACCCTCTAGTATTTCTAATGTAATTCTAGGTGCTTGAATTTTATAAGTATTTATTTTTTCAATAAAGTATTTATATAAGTAATTTTGTGTCAAATCATCTTCAGTAATATTTATTGAAAATTCTTCCTCACACTTTGCCATAACTGCTAAGGTTTTATCTATCATGATTTTTGTTATTTGAGGTAAGAAACCAGATAATCTAGCTGCATCTAAAAAATAAAAAGGACTAATAATCTCTTCATTTTTTATTATTCGAACTAGAGATTCATATTTAGTAACTTTTTCTTTTTGATTATCGTATATACCTTGAAAAAATGGTACTACATTATCTTTATCTATAGCATCTTTTATTAAATTTGTTGCATGAATAAAGGCTTCTCTATTAGACTGATTTAAATTATCATTTTGTAAATCGAAAATATAATATCTATTTTTACCATTCTCTTTTGCAATTTTTAATGCAGAAGCACTATTTTTAAGAATATTGCTTTTATCATAAATGGCTCCATAAGAGAATGATATATTTACTTGAGTATTTGCTATTTCAATAGAGTTTGAATTAAAATATGATTGAATCTCTTGAATTTTTTTATCAAGATCAATCTCTTCATTATATAGTAGGGCAAACTCGTCACTATTAAATTTGAATATATTGTGAGTGTTTCCAATTTTTCTTAATATGTTAGAAATATTAATTAGAAGTTCATCTCCATTTTCAAATCCATAAACAGTATTTAAATAAGAAAAATTATCTACATTTAATAAAATAAAAGAGTTATACTCTTCATTTTTAGTAATTTTTTCTAAGTATGCTTTATTAAATAGCTTTGTTAATGGGTCATGATATAACATATATTCTAATTTCTTTTGTGCATTAATTAGTTGTGTTAAATCTGTAAATATTGATATATAGTTTTGAACATTGTCATATTCATCATATATAACTTTTATACTCATCCATTGAGTAATAATTGAACCATCTTTTTTCTTATTTGTTATTTCTCCACTCCAGTGAGATTGTACTTGAAGTTGTGACCACATTTGTGTGAAAAAGTTTTTATTATGTTGATCAGAAGAGAATACTTTTGGACTTTGTCCAATTAATTCATTATTACTATAACCATATATCTTTTCAAAGGTTTTATTTATTTCAACAATTAAATTATTCTTGTCTGTAATAATTATACCTTCTGCTGCATTTTCAACTACAGCAGAAAAAAGCTGAACTTTTCTTTCATTTGTTTGGTTCTTTAGAACAATACTAATAAGTGAAGCAGCTGTTTCTAAAAGTGTTTTATGAAAATTTGTAGGAGATCTATGTTCAAAAGATGATAATGCAAAAGAACCAATTGATTTTCCTTCTGTATTTCGAATAGGCATAGACCAGCAAGAACAAATATTAAAATCTATTGCAACTTGTCTTATGTCATTCCATCTTGAATCCTCAAAGGTATTTACTACATATTGAGCTTCATTTCTAAAAACGGCATTTCCGCATGAACCTCCATGGGGACCTGGTTTTAAATTAGCTAATGCCTCATGTCCAACTTGAGGTACAGATGGTGCTGATCTTACGCTTATTAATTGTGTATCTGAATCTTTTAACATTATTGATGATACAGAGTTTGGAAGAAGGGTTTCTGCAAGGGAACAGATTTTATTTAGGATTACATCTGTTTTATTATGTGAGTAAACCATAGATAAAATATTTTGTTGAATGTCTGATAATTTAGTGAATTGTTCTAATGATATAGGAACTTCATTTGTTTGAATTTCATTTAAATTATTGTCTTTCATTTTCTCAACCGTTTATTAAAATTAGTGTAGTGTTATAATTTTTTATTATATTAGTTACATTGTAACATTTTTTATATTAGATTACTGCCCCTGCTGCTGCCATAAGTTCTAATGCTTCTTCGCTCATTTTTTCTTTAGACCATGGTGGTGTAAAAGTCAGACTTACATAACATTCATCTATTTCATCTACTGCTAAAGTTACATATTTTGCTTGTTCAACCAATGCTTCTGCCACTGGACAAGCTGGACTTGTTAGTGTCATAATAATATTACAATATAAGTAATTCTTTTTCTCTTCTAATGCAATTTCATATATTAACCCTAAGTCATATATATTTACTGGTATTTCAGGATCATATACATTTTTTAGATTTTCAATTACTTTTTCTTTTATTTCTTCAATTTTTTCTTGCTCCATAATTTATCCTCTTATGCTTTTAATGCATATTCTTTTATTTTTTTAATCATTCCGATTACTCCACTTTGTCTATTTGGTGTAATAACTTCTGCTAATTTTAGTTCATGAACTATATCCATATCTACTTCTTTTAACTCTTCAATTGTTGAACCTGAGAATATCTCTAAAATCATAAAAACTAAACCTTTTACAATAATTGCATCAGAAGTCCCATAAAAATATAATTTACCATCTCTGTTTTCTGTAATTAACCAAACTTGTGAAGTACATCCATGTACTAAGTTTTTGGGAATTTGATGTTCTTCCTCTAAAGGTTTTAACTTTTTACCTAAGTCAATAATATATTCATACTTTGATAACTCATCTTCAAAAAAGTCTAAATCTTCTTTTATTTGTTCTACTTTAGTTTCTATACTCATTTTTTATCCTAATCTTTTAACATACTTATTGCTTTTTTTAATGCAAGAATTAATTTATCAATATCATTGTAGTTATTATAAAAAGCTAAAGATACTCTAATGGTACCTTTTATTCCTAGTTGTTTCATTATAGGTTGTGCACAGTGATGTCCAACTCTAAGAGCTATTTTCATTTTGTCAACTAAGATTCCCACATCATCATGGATTAAACCTTTTATATTAAAACTTCTACTACCTACTGAATCTTCTATGTCATTATAAAATTCAATATCTGGTATTTCTCTTAATCTTTTATCTAAATATGCATATACATCTTTTTCTATTGTCTCAATATTTTCATAACCAACACGATTTAAATAATCTAAAGCTTGTGCAAAACCAATTACACCTGCAATATTTTGAGTACCTGCTTCGAACATATAAGGGGAGTCTAATAGCGTTGAACCATGATAGTCAACTTCGTGAATTGTAGCTCCTCCTGTTTGGTATGGTAATAAATCAGATAAATGCTCTTTTTTCACATATATTGCGCCAACTCCTGTTGGACCAAAAGTTTTATGTGCTGATATTGCAAAAAAATCTACATCTAAATCTTGAACATCTATTTTCATATGAGCTAAACTTTGTGCCCCATCAATCATAACTACTGCACCATATTTATGAGCTAGTCTTGTAATCTCTTTTATATCATGTATTTTTCCAAAAGCATTAGATATATGAGTAACTGAAACAAAAGCATTTTTATTTTGACTTAGAAGTTTTTCAAAATGTTCAAAATCAAAAGAAAGATTTTTATCACATTTTACTACCTCTAATCCCTTTCCTATTGTTCTCCCTTGCATATGCCATGGAACAATATTTGAGTGATGCTCTAATGATGAGATAATCACAGTTTCATACTTTGATACAAAAGATGAAGCTATAAAGTTAATAGATTCTGTAACACCTTTGGTAAAAATGATCTCTTCATTACTAGAAGCATTAATAAACTCTTTTAATATTGTTCTTGCACCTTCATAATTTGTAGTTGCTTTATTGGCATCTCCAAAATTACTTCTATGTGTATTTGCACAATATTTTTCGTAATACTCTACTTGTGCATCAATAACACATTGTGGTTTTTGAGTTGTCGCTCCATTATCTAAATATGCAATTTCAGAATTACTAAAATAAGGGAAATCCTTTTTAAACATATTTGCTCCTTGAATAATCTTTGATAAATTCTTTTATTAAAATATCATTTATATTATCATATATTTGGCTTTCAAAAGCTTTTAAAAGCATATCATAAGCCTTTTGTTTTGGTATTCCTCTTGATTGAAGATATAACAATTGTTCCTTATCTAATGTTCCTGTAGTTGCTCCATGACTAGCTTCTAATTCATCAATTAAAATTTCTAGATGAGGTTGTGCGTATATACTTGCATCATCACTTAATAAAATTGTATTAGAGTTTTGAAATGCTTTAGAGAATAGGGCATTTTTGTTTACTCTTGATTTTGCTTTAAAAACCGCTTTTGCTTCATCTTTTAGTGAATGCTTAAAATTAATATCACTAGTTGAGCTCTCATTATTATGAATAGTTTTTATTAAATTTGCTGTATTAGCACTATTTTGTGATTTTACTAAGCCATTTAAATTATATTCAATATTTTTATTATCAATAATATTTATATAGTTGTTTACTACAAATCCAATACCTAACTCAAAACTAGTAAATTTTACTTTTGAATCATCATCTTGTGTAAAATTTGCATTATATAAAAGTGAATTATTCTCACTTATATGTTGAATTTTTGCATACTCAAAATTTGCATTTTTTTCTATATCAAAACTTCTATTTACACTATATGCACTATTTTGTGAGCTATTTGTAAATACTTCTATTAATGATGCTTTTGCACCTTCTTTTACTTCAACTTTTAGTGAATTTACATAAAAAGTATCATCATCTTTAATTTTGTGAATCAAACATAGAGGTTCTGGAATATTAGAATTAATAGTTAAAACTATTTGTTTCTCATCAAAATTTCTTGTAATATCAAATAATGAGTTTTCATAAACAGTTTCATCTTTTACACTTTTTAATCCCATAATATCAAACTCATATGTTTCAATATTTTTAAATTCATTTGAAAAAAGATTATTAAAATCTACTTTTTTAAACTCTTCATCATATTTTGAGGGAAGCTCTAAGGCTTCTATATCAATTAGTCTCATCTTTAATTCCTATTCCCTCAAAACCTTTTTGATCTAGTTCTAAAGCAAGTTTATAATCTCCAGTTTTTACTATTTTACCTTCACTTAAAATATGTACGAAATCTGGTTTAATTAGTTCTAATAATCTATCATAGTGTGTAATCATAAGTACAGATTTTTTTCCATCAAGCATTGCATTTATCACATTTGCAACAGTTTTAATAGCATCAACATCAAGTCCTGAATCAATTTCATCTAACATGATCAAATCAGGTTTTAAAAGTAAAAGCTGAACTAATTCATTTCTTTTTTTCTCTCCACCACTGAAACCATCATTTAAATCTCTTTGCAATAGTTTTCTATCTATATCATATTTTGAAGTCTCTTCTTTTATATGTTTTAAAAACTGCATTGCATCAATTTCTTCTTGATTATTATAAGTTCTTTTTTCATTAAGAGCTGTTTTTAGGAAATAACTATTATTTACTCCTGGAACTTCAACAGGATTCTGGAAGCTCATAAAAATACCTTCATTGGCTCTTTGACTCACGTCCATTTCAAGTAAATCTTTCTTTTTATAGGTGATTGTTCCACCTGTAACTTCACAGTCATAATGTGCACTTAAAGTTTTAACTAGTGTGGATTTACCTGCACCATTAATTCCCATAAGAGCATGAACCTCACCATCTTTGATATTTAGGTTAAGACCTTTTAAAATTTGTTTTTCATTTATACTTACTTTTAAGTCTTTTATTTCTAGCATAGTTTTTCCTTAAAAAATGATCCCTTTTTCTCAAGGGAACCTTTCATTTATAATTTCTTTTAATACTATGGCAAAGCCAAAGTTAAAGAAGTAATTAGCCAACACTTCCTTCTAGTGATATATTTAATAACTCTTTTGCTTCTGCAGCAAATTCCATTGGTAACTCTTTTAAAACTTGTTTACAAAAACCATTTACAATTATTGATACAGCATTTTCAGCGCTAATACCTCTTTGTTGTATATAAAATAGTTGCTCATCTGAAATCTTTGAAGTAGTTGCTTCATGTTCTATTTGGGCACTCATATTTTTTATTTCATGGTAAGGATATGTATGAGCATTACATGCATTTCCTATAAGTAGTGAATCACACTCTGATATATTTCTTGCATTATGTGCATTTTTCCCAACTCTAACTAAACCTCTATATGCATTTACTCCGTGCATTGCAGAAATACCTTTAGATATTATAGTCGATTTTGTATTTTTTCCTAAGTGAATCATTTTTGTTCCAGTATCAGCTTGTTGAGCTTTTGAAGATATTGCAACTGAATAAAATTCACCAACAGAGTTATCACCTTTTAAAACACATGATGGATACTTCCATGTTAAAGAAGAACCAGTTTCTACTTGTGTCCATGAGATTTTTGAATTATCACCTTTACATAAACCTCTTTTTGTTACAAAGTTTAAAATACCACCTTTTCCTGTTTCATCACCAGGATACCAGTTTTGAATAGTTGAATATTTAATTTGTGCATCTTTTAGGGCAACTAATTCAACAACTGCCGCATGAAGCTGTCTTTCATCTCTTGTAGGAGCTGAACATCCTTCATTATATGAAACATATGAACCTTCGTCAGCTATGATAATAGTTCTTTCAAATTGTCCTGTATCCAAGGCATTTATTCTAAAGTAAGTTGATAGTTCCATTGGACAGTGAGTATTTGGTGGAATATATACAAAACTTCCATCTGTAAACACAGCCGAGTTTAAACAGGCAAAATAATTATCACCTACTGGAACCACTGAAGCTAAATATTTTTTTAAAATTTCTGGGTGTTTATTGGCAGCTTCACTTACCGAACAAAATATGATTCCTAACTTTTCAAGTTCTTCTTGATAAGTAGTTTTTACTGATACAGAATCAAAAACAGCATCTACTGCAACACCTGCTAACATTTTTTGTTCTTCTAGGGGAATCCCAAGTTTTTCATATGTTTTTAAAATCTCAGGGTCAACTTCATCTAGTGAATCCAAAGCTTTTTTAGGGGCTGAATAATATGCGATATCTTGATAATCTATTTTAGGATATTTCAAGTTTGCCCATGTAGGCTCTTCCATCTTTTGCCATCTTTTAAAAGCTTTAAGTCTAAAATCAAGTAACCAAGAAGGTTCTTCTTTTTTTGCTGATATTGCTTTGATTACATCTTCATTTAAACCTTTAGGAAAAGTATCACTTTCAACTAAAGTCTCAAAACCGAGTTTATAATCACTATTTATAACGTCCTGTATCTGCTTATTTTTACTCATAACAGACTCCAAATATTTTTTGATTTTTAAATAGGACAAATTTAGTCCTAATTAAATATAACAGTAAAATAATTAAATGAAACTTAAATAGGACAAAATTTGTCTTGTATAGAAAAAAACTAGAATAAATTAAATTTATTTAATATTGTTTTCTAGTCTTTTTGTATAATAAGAAATAGGGTAAGTTAGCAATAAATACCCAATTGCAAGGGGAATGTAGCTTTCTAATGTAGAATAAGTAATTGCATCAACTTCTTGTGCATTCATAGTAAATTCACTAATCGCAATAATAGATAATAATGAAGAATCTTTGATAATTGAAGCAAATTGACCTGTTAATGCAGGTAACATTCTCTTAAAGGCTTGGGGAAAGATAATATATCTATACATCTGAAAATTAGACATACCAAGACTTAAACTTGTTTCAAATTGTTCTTTTTCAATTGATTGAATTGCTGCTCTTATAATCTCAGATACATAAGCACCAGAAAATATAGCAAGAATAAATGTTCCTACAATATATCTATTTTCAAAACCTAAGTTATTTGCAAATACATAAAAGAAAATAAGTATTTGTACTAAAAGAGGAGTTCCTCTAATAATCTCAATATAAAATCTTGAAAAAAATCTTAATATGATTACTTTTGAGTTTTGTGCGTAAGCAAAAAATAGACCAATAATAAAACTAAGAATCAAAGCAAAAAATGAAATTATAATAGTCATTATAAATCCATTAATGAACTTTTGTTTGTATTCATATACATGAGCCCAGTTAAAGTTATATGAGATATTTGAAAACATCAAATAAATTGGAGTAATTACTATTATTGCTAAAAATAGAAGATTGAAGAAATAAACTCCCCTTGAAAGGGAGTCTGTTTTTTTGTAATTCAATTCATTTATAAATAAGTTTTTAAATTTAAAAATAATTTGTTCCTAGAAGAAGAATGGGATATTTAACTCATCAAAAGTAGCTTTTGCTTCTTTTAAATGTTTATTTGCAAAAGTAGCAAATGTACCATCTTCTTTTGCTTTTGTAATAAATGCATCTACTTTAGCTTTTAATGGATCATTTTGTCTTAATGCAACTCCCCAATATTCAAAGTCAATTTGAAATGGTTTTAATAAAGCAATTGTTGTATCTTTATGTTGAACATAGTTTTTGTAAATAGTTAATTGATCATATAAAAAACCATCTGCTTTACCTTGAACTACTTCTAACACACAAGCATTTTCTTTATCAAATACTAGAATTTCTGCATTTTTTAAATTTTTACTTGCATATACATGTCCAGTTGAACCTTTTTTAACAGCAATTTTTTTACCTTCTACATTTAATTCATTAATAGAATTTACATTAGAATTTTTATTAACTAAAATTGCTAAAGAAGATTGTGCATAAGGAATTGAAAAATCAATTGACTTTTTTCTCTCTTCTGTAATAGTCATTGATGAAATTATCAAATCAATTTTACCCGTTTTTAAAGATGGAATTAATCCAGACCAAGCTGTATTTTCAATTACAACTTCCATTCCTAACTCTTCACCTAATTTTTTAGCAAAGTCAACAGATACACCTTGAGGAATACCTTCTTTGTCACTCATTTCAAAAGGAGGGTAAGCTAATTCCATTCCAACTTTTAAAACCTTTTTCTCTTCTTTTACCTCTGTTTTGTTATCACACGCAGTAAAAAACACAGATAAAAAGCTAATCATTATGATTGATAATAGTTTTTTCATAAATTTCCTTATTTAATAATTATCTTATTATCCCATACTAAACTTAACCTTTCTTTATTGAAAGTCGATTTATTTATCAAAATTTGAATATAATATTCGCGAATTTTATAATTTATATTAATAATAAATATATTTACTTTTACTGTTTTGTGTTACAAAATGGAATAAATTTTTTCTTGGAAAGACAATTAAGACAAATTTTATCCTATTTAGATTAGAATACAAAAAATCAAAAAGAAATATTAAAAATAATTATAAATAAAAGTGATAATTAATATCATTAAATAGGAACAAAAAATATGATGGAAGTATATTTAGATAATAATGCTACAACAATGGTTGACCCAAAAGTTTATGAAGAGATGAAACCTTTCTTCTGTGACAAATATGGTAACCCAAATTCATTACATAAATTTGGTGCTGGAACTCATCCAAAAATGGTTGAAGCTCTTGACTTTTTATATGAAGGTATTAACGCAGCAGATGAAGATGATATTATCATCACAGGTAATGCATGTGAGAGTATTAACACAGTATTAAAAAGTGTTTGGATTGATAAAATTTTAAATGGTGATAAAAAACATATCATTACAACTGAAGTTGAACATCCAGCAGTTACTGCTACATGTAAATTCTTAGAAACTCAAGGTGTTGCAGTTACTTATTTACCAGTAAATGAAGAAGGTATTTTAGAAGCTGAAACTGTTAAAGAGTTTATTAAAGAAGAAACTGCATTAGTAACTGTAATGTGGGCAAATAACGAAACTGGAAAAGTTTTCCCAATCAAAGAAATTGGTACAATTTGTAAAGCAGCTGGTGTTGCTTTCCATTCAGATGCTACTCAAGCAATTGGAAAAGTACCAGTTGATGTACAAGATTGTAACATTAACTATTTAACTTTCTCAGCACATAAATTCCATGGACCAAAAGGTGTTGGTGGATTATATGTTAAAAAAGGTTCTGAATTAACTCCATTAATTCACGGTGGTGAGCAAATGGGTGGAAAAAGAGCTGGTACTGTTGATGTTGCATCAATGGTAGGTATGGGATGGGCTATGCACTTAGCTACTTCTACTATGGCTTTAGCTTATGAAAAAAATCATGTAAGTAAATTAAGAGATAAATTAGAAAATGCAATTTTAGAACTACCAGAAACTATTGTTATTGGTGGAAAAGAAAATAGAACTCCAAATACAACTTTAATTTCAATTAGAGGTGTTGAAGGTGAATCAATGTTATGGGATTTAAATCAAAAAGGTGTTGGAGCTTCAACAGGAAGTGCTTGTGCATCTGAAGATTTAGAAGCAAACCCAGTTATGAACGCTTTTGGTTCAGATAGTGAACTAGCTCATACTGGTGTAAGATTTTCATTAAGTAGATTTAATACTGAAGAACAAATTGACTATGCAATTGAAGTTATTAAAAGTGCAATTGTTAGATTAAGAGCTATTTCAAGTTCTTACGCATACGCACCAGAATCACATAACTCTGGTTTATAAGAAAAAATAGAAGATTAAAAGGAAAGACTAATGGCAAAAAATGATTTAATTAGCGGATCTATTTGGGATGAATATTCAGACCAAGTTGTAAATAGAATGAACAACCCTCAGCACCAAGGTGAAATTACAGAAGAAAGAGCAAAAGAATTAGGAACAAAATTAATTGTTGCTGATTTCGGTGCTGAATCATGTGGTGACGCAGTAAGATTATACTGGGCTGTAAATGAAAAAACTGATGAGATTGTTGAATCTAAATTCAAATCTTTTGGTTGTGGTACTGCAATTGCATCTTCTGATGTTATGGCTGAGTTATGTGTTGGTAAAACTGTTGATCAAGCTGTAAAGATTACTAATATTGATGTTGAATTTGCTTTAAGAGATAATGCAGATACTCCAGCTGTTCCACCTCAAAAAATGCACTGTTCAGTTATGGCTTATGATGTTATTAAAAAAGCTGCATCTGAGTATAAAGGTGTAGATATGGAATCTTTTGAAACTGAAGTAATTGTATGTGAATGTGCAAGAGTTTCATTAGCTACATTAAAAGAAGTTATTAGAATTAATGACTTAAAAACTGTAGAAGAAATTACTGACTTTACTAAAGCTGGAGCTTTCTGTAAATCATGTATCAAGCCTGGTGGGCATGAAGAAAAAGAAATTTATTTAGTAGATGTTTTAGCTGATACTAGAGCTGCAATGGAAGAAGAAAAATTAAAAACTGCTGCAGATGCTTCTGAATCTGGAGAATTAACATTTGATAAAATGACTTTAGTTCAAAGAATTAAAGCAATTGATACATTATTAGATGAAGAAATCAGACCAATGTTAGCAATGGATGGTGGAAACATGGAAATTATTGATATCAAAGAAAATATTCCTCACTATGATTTATACATTAGATACTTAGGTGCATGTTCAGGATGTGCGTCTGGTTCAACTGGTACATTATATGCTATCGAATCTGTATTAAAACAAAAAATTGATGAAAACTTAAGAGTTTTACCAATCTAAGTAAAACTTGATTTAATAAATATAAACAATTATTAAAAAAGGCCTGTGCATTTTGCATAGGCCTTTTTTTATGTCTAAATAATAGTGCTTTATATGTCATTTTGATATAACTTTTTGATATAATTCACAAAAAATATTAAAAGAGTATATATGGAATTTTTAGAAAATATTACAACTTCATGGATAATCATATTTATTTTAACTGGTTTTATTGCTGGTTATATTGATTCAATAGCTGGAGGAGGGGGAATGATACAAGTTCCTGTTCTTTTATATAGTGGAATACCTCCTATATTTGTTTTAGCTACAAATAAGATGGCAAGTCTGTTTGGTACATTAATGGCTACGATCAAATATTATCTAAGTAACAAGATTTCTATAAAGGTAGTTAGTATTGCAATAATTCCATGTTTATTAGCCTCTTATGTGGGTAGTGAACTAGTTATGTTTGTACCTGATAATATAATTCAATGGGCAATTCTTATATCTATTCCAATTGCATTAATTTTTTTACTAAAAAAAAGTAGTGAATTCAGAGAAGAAAATACTGAACTATCAAAGAAAAATATTATATTAGCTACTGCGCCAATTGGTTTTTATGATGGATTATTAGGCCCTGGAACTGGAACATATATGACAATTTCAATGAAAAAGTTTTTACATTTAGACTATATTATTTCTACGGCTTCTACAAAACCTTTAAACTTAGCAACTAATTTGGGATCAGCAATTGCTTTTGTAATGGCGGGAAAAGTATTATGGATGGTTGCCATACCTATGGCACTTGCAAATATGTTAGGCTCATATGTTGGAAGTCATTATGCTATTAAAGGTGGAGAAGCTTTTATAAAAAAAATATTGATATTTGTACTTGTATTTATGTTGGGAGCAAATATTCTAAAAATCATTTTCTCTTAGCATTTATGTTATAATAATAAAAAAGGATATTTTATGACAGCACAAGATAAAGAACTTGAACAATTACATGATGGAATTGTTGACGATGTTAACTCTTTAGTATCAAAGTACATGTCAATAGTAGGATTGGATGTTCCAGAAAATGATGAACCAGAAGCAAAAAGAAAAATAATAGCTATCATTAAAGAGGCAATTAATAATTTAGAGAAATAAATTGTTGATTGCTATCAATGCAAATAATCACTTATTTTTATATTATTCATATAAATAAAATAAAAGGTATTTATATGGAAACAATTTCAACTTTTTTAACTCATGATCACAGAGCATGTGATGAAGAATTTGCAAGTATGGAAAATTCAGTATCTCAAGAAAATTGGGATGAAGCAAATGAAAAATTTAATAAATTCTCTTCTGACTTACTTCACCATTTTGATATGGAAGAAAAAGTAATGTTTGTAGCTTTTGAGGATAAAACAGGAATGACTCAAGGTCCAACTATGATGATGAGAATGGAACACGAACAAATGAAACAAATTCTTGATCAATTAAAAGATGATTTAGTAGCAAAAGATAAAAATCATTTCTTTGGTGTTAGTGAAAGTTTAATGATGTTAATGCAACAACATAATATGAAAGAAGAACAAATGTTATATGCAATGGCTGATGCTCATTTAGCTGATGATGTTGCAAATGTTGTTGAGAATATGAAGGCATTATAAGTAGATGTTTAATAAGGGACTTAGCTTAGATCAAGCACCACCAATATCAATACCATTTAGATTTTTTATGACAGCACCAATATTTGGAATATTATTAGGATTAGTTTTCTTTTTCTCTCCTTTTGAAACTATATCAAACCAATACTCTTCCTTAGCAATTGGAGCTGTTCATATATTTACTTTAGGTATTTTAGCGATGATAATTTTTGGTGCTATGCAACAAATGATGCCGGTCTTAGCTGGAGTTGTAATCCCAAAGCCTAATGTATTTGCAAATATTGTACATACTTCACTTACTTTGGGTACTTTAGCATTTAGTGCTTATTTTATATTTAATATAAAAATTGCACTTCATATAGCAGTATTATTACTAAGTATTTCTTTCTTAACCTTTTTTGTTTATTCAACAAAGTTATTATTTAAAGTAGAGTTTTTAACCTCTACAGTTAAAGCTATGAAGTTATTCTCATTATGTGGTGTAATAACAGTACTTTTAGGAGTATATATAGCTAGTGGACATATAAGCTCAAATATATCAGATAATCATTATGTTTTTGTTAATGCACATATGTTATTTGCATTATTTGGTTTTGCTGTATTACTTATTATGGGAGTTTCGTTTCAGGTGATTCCTATGTTTTATGTTGCTTTAGATTTCCCCAAATTATTGCAAGATAAGATGCCTCTAGTTTTATTTATTTTATTATGTATAAGTTTTGTATTTTTATATATGGAACTTGATATGTTTTTTATAAAAGCTTTATTTTCAATACTTATTTGTTCTTTCGCATTGTTTGGTATAAAATCTTTAAACAATAGAAAAAGACCAGTATTTGATGTAACACTTTGGTATTGGAAACTATCTTTAAGTATGTTAATTATCTCAATTCTAATTTGGTTAAGTAATGCAATGGAATCTAATTATGTATTAGCTATTATCTTTGCTTTAGGTTTTTTATATTCATTACTGCAAGGAATGGTTTATAAGATAATACCATTTTTATCATGGTTTCATTTAACATCAAAAGGTTACTTTAACGTCCCAACTATTAGAGAATTTATTGATGAAAAATTTATTAAATATCATTTCTTTTTACATTGTGCTGCATTGGTATTATTTGTATTATCAAATTATGTAAATGAGCTTATATATTTAGCTTCTGTAATTTTTATAGCATCAAATATATTGTTCTTTATTAACTGTGTAAATGGTGGAATAAAATATAAAGAAATAGCAAAAACTGACCCAATGGACATGTCTGCTTTTAAATAATGACACTTATGTTATAATACGCGAAAATTAAGCTTATTATAACATAGGGATATAGATGTCAACTCAAAACAATCAAATATTAAAAAATACTAATGCACAAATTCTTGATGAATTTAACGCTTCTATTATGTTCGATAAAGAACTTTATGCACAAGATATCAAAGGTTCAATTGCACACTCGCAAATGCTTTGTGAGAGAGGTGTTTTAACTGTAGAAGAACAAGAATCAATAGAATCAGGTTTATTACAAGTTAAAGAAGAAATTGAATCAGGTAAATTTGAATTTTCATTAGCTTATGAAGATATTCATATGGCAGTTGAAAATAGACTTACTGAAATTATTGGAGAGCCTGGAAAAAGACTTCATACTGCTAGAAGTAGAAATGACCAAGTTGCAACTGATTTCAGATTATATGTTCAAGAGAAATCTTTGTCAATTAAAGCTCAGTTACAAGAGTTAGTAGAAACATTTGTAAATGTAGCTTCAAAACATACAGAAACTTTAATTCCTGGTATGACTCACTTACAACATGCACAACCTCTTAACTTTGGTTATCACATGTTAGCTTATGCAAATATGTTCAAAAGAGATTTTCAAAGATTTGAAAGTTCATATGAAAGAAATAATTATTCACCATTAGGAAGTGCAGCTCTTGCTGGAACACCACATAATATTGATAGAGATAGTACTTCTTCAAAACTTGGGTTTACTGCACCTACAGCACATGCTATGGACACTGTATCTGATAGGGATTTTGCTTTAGAGATTTTATTTAATATTTCTACTTCAATGATGCATATTTCTAGAATCTCAGAAGAATTAGTAACTTGGTCTTCTTATGAGTTCCAATTTGTTAGAATGAGTGATGAGTATGCTACAACTTCATCTATTATGCCTCAAAAGAAAAACCCAGATGTTCCTGAATTACTAAGAGGTAAAACAGGTAGAGTTTATGGAAATATGATTTCATTATTTACTGTAATGAAAGGTTTGCCACTAGCATATAATAAAGACACACAAGAAGATAAAGAGGGTGTTTTTGACTCTGTTAGAACTATTGAAATTTCATTAAAGATTTTAAATGAAGTAATTAAAACTATGATTGTAAATGTTGATAAAATGGAAAGTGCTTGTAAAATAGGTCACCTATCAGCAACTGATTTAGCTGACTTCTTAGTTCAAAAGCAAAATATGCCATTTAGAACTGCTTATTATATTACAAAAGATGTAGTTGAAAAAGCGAACTCTTTAAACAAAGATATTTCTGAGCTTACAATTGAAGAAATTAGAGAATCAAATGAAGAAGTTAAAAATATTGATGAAGAAATTATCATGTATTTAGATTTAAGAAACTCTATGAATGCTAGAACTTCATTTGGTGGAACTTCAACACAACAAACATTAAATCAAATTGATGTATTTAATAAGTGGTTAGAAGAAAATAAATAATAAAAATCTAGGGGAGAATAAATCCTCTGGATGAGAATTTAGAATAAAAAAGAATTAGATGAGATTATCTCATCTAATTATAAAAACTTTTTAGTCATTTCAAACAGTGTTTGAATATCAGTTTTTCCTACAAATGCATCAACACCGATTTGATTCATTTTTCCTCTTACTGCATCAGTTGTCATAGAAGAGTTTACTACAACAGGGATATGTGCATATTTTGCAGTGTTTTTAACATAAGATGCTACTTGGTAACCATCAGTTCCAGGCATTTCAATATCAGTAAGAATCATACCAATATTTTCAGGATCTAATTCATCTAATCTATTGATTAGTAAACTACCATTTGAATAGATCTCAAATCTTGCACCTGTTTTTTTGAAGAATTTATTTAAAACTTCTCTTGCAACTCCTGAATCTTCAGCAGCTAAGATTAGTTTGTTTGTTTCAATTTTGTCATCAACAAACTTTTTAACATCATCTTCTCCATCATCAGTCCAACCAACATCTCTTAATAGTTGCTCTGCATTAAACACTGTACATAATTCGTCTTTATCATCAACTTTAACATATGTTGTATATGTGATTTTTGAGTTAGTTTCTTCTGTATGTCTTAATTCATCTGTAGTTTTTTCTACAATATCAAGCATATCTCTTACTAAGAAACCAATCTTCTTATGGTTGAATTCACAATAGATGATTAGCTTATATTCACTCATCTCAAGTGCTTTTAAACCTAACCATACATCTAAATTAATTAAAGTTACAGGTTCACCTCTAATAGTTGCAATACCTGCAATTACTTCACTCTCTTTTGGAGTATCGTTAATTGTAACTTCTTCTGTAATTATAAATGCTTTTACTTTTGCAATATTTATTGCATAAATATTATCATGGCCAGTGTAAAAAACAGCCAATTGTTGAACATTTCTAAGGTGTGCTTGAGTCATTTGCTCAACACTGCCACTAATACCGCTCATGTGAATCCTTTAATAAGTATAAACTTATTTATTATATATCTTTTATTCTTTAAGTAACTTTAATTATTTTTCCATTTTTCTTAGTAGTTTTTGCATAGTTACTGAAGCCATCATTAATCCGAATGAACCCGTTACTCCCTCAAAGCTTCCTTTTTCTATACACTTAGGATCTTCTGATGAAAAAATTACTTTAAATTTCCTTTTAAAGCCTTCTTCTTTCAGTTGATTTCTAATTTTTTTGATAAATGGATCATTGTATGTATCCCAAATTGATTTGTATTCAATTTTACTTGGATCAATTCTTTTTGCTGCACCTGAAGTTGTGATTACTTTTGTGTAATATCTCTTGATTAAATGAACTTTTGGTTTAACATCATCAATGGCATCTAAAATATAGTTGTATTCTGAGAAATCAAAATTATCAATCCATTCAGGAGTTACTTTTGCATGAATAGCAGTTACTTCTGGGTATCTCTCTTTTAAAGCATCAACTTTAACTCTTCCAACATTTCCAACACTTCCAAGTTGTCTATTCATATTTGATTCTTCATAAGTATCAAAATCAACAATTGTAATGTTTTTAATTCCTGTATTATATAAAGCATCAAGAGCAAAACTACCAACTCCACCAACACCTAATAAGATTAGCTTTACATCTTTAAATTTATTGAATTTTTCTTCACCAAATAGTTTTATTGTTCTATCGTATTGCATATAATCTACTCTTTTAAAATTTTTCGGTATTATATCATAAATTATAATATTGGGAGACATTGATGGATAAAGAACCAATGACAAGTGCAGGGTACGAAAAGATTACAGGAAGTTTAGATTTTCTAAAATCTCAAGAGAGACCTACTACCGTAATTGAGCTAGATGAAGCTAGACAATTAGGGGATTTAAAAGAAAATGCAGAATATCATGCAGCAAAAGAAAAATTGGCTTTAATTGATTCTCAAATAGCAGAATTAGGTGCAATTATTTCAAAAGCAATAATTATTGATCCTTCAACTCTTCCTCATAACAAAGTAAGTTTTGGTTCAACAGTTGAACTTGTGAATGTTGACACTGATGAAGAATTTATTTATTCAATTGTAGGTGGAGTAGAAGCAAACGTAGATAATGGTTTGATTTCTTTTAACTCACCTTTGGCAAAACAACTATTAGGAAAAGAAGAGGGTGATGAAATTACTGCTACTTTACCTGGTGGGGTTAAAACGTTTGAAGTATTAGGTGTATCTTATAAGGAGCTAGTAATCTAATGAATGTAGCAATTATTGGAGCGAGTGGTTATACAGGATTAGAGTTAATCAAGATTTTATTAACTCATCCAAAATTTAACATTACATATATCGCAAATTCAACAGGGGAAGTAAATGTACAAGAACTTCACCCTTGTTTACAAGATGTTGTTAATATTGAAGTATCAAAAGCAAATGCTAAGGATGTAGCAAAAGCTGCTGATTTAGCATTTTTAGCATTACCTCATAAAACTTCTATGTCTTTTGCAAAAGAGTTATTAGAACTTGATGTAAAAGTAGTAGATTTATCTGCTGATTATAGATTAGAGTTAGATACTTATGAAGAGCATTATTGTGCACATGAAGATAAAGAACATATCAAGGATTCTGTTTACGGATTGCCTGAATATTATTCAGAAGATATAAAAAACTCAAAACTTGTAGCAAATCCAGGATGTTATCCAACAGCATCACTATTAGCATTATTACCTTTTGTTGATTTTATTCAAGAGGGAACGCCAATTTTTATTGATGCAAAATCAGGTGTTTCTGGAGCTGGGAAAAAATTAAGTGAAGTAGCTCATTTTGTAAATCTAAATGAAAATACACTTGCTTATAATCCATTCAAACATAGACATATGCCTGAAATTGAAGAAAAGATTAAATTAGTTAAAGATAAAGAGTTCCAAATAAACTTTGTACCTCATTTATTACCAGTAACTAGAGGAATGTTAGTTTCTGTTTATGCTACATTAAAAGATGAAATAGATGTTGAGCAGATTTTAGAAGATACTTATGCAAATTCTGAGTTTGTAAGAGTTAGAAAATCACCAGTTGATTTAAAATCAACAGCTGGTACAAATTTCTGCGATATTTTTGTTGCAAGAAATAAAAAAGCACTTTTTATTAATTCATCAATTGATAATTTACTAAGAGGAGCTTCATCTCAAGCTGTAGTAAATGCAAATATTATGTGCGGTTATGAAGAAAACGAAGGTATTCCAAAAATAGCCTATGTACCTTAATATTCACGAATCAGCTATATTTATAGCTGATTCTCACTTCAATAAAAAAAATCAACAATTTTTAATATTTTTAGAAAAACTTCAAAATGAAGAAATCCATACTACTCAACTATTTTTGATGGGTGATATGATTGATTTTATATCAGGTGAGAGTAAATATTTTATTAAAGAAAATAAAAAAGTTATTGATATTTTAAACTATCTTTCTTCAAAAATGGAAATCATTTATTTAGAAGGAAATCATGATTATAATCTTGCAATACTATTTCCTAATATAAAAGTAATTAAAAGAGAAAATCAACCATTTTTTGCTCAATATCAAAATAAAAGTGTTGCATTATCTCATGGAGATAATTTTATTAATTGGCACTATGATTTATATTGTAAAATTATTCGAAATACTATTTTTCTTCGTTTTATGAATCTTATAGATTTTAATTATAAGATTTCTCAAAAAATAGAAAACTCTTTGTTAGAAAAAAATATTTGTCATAAAATGAATGATTTTGAACGACTAGTAAAAAGAAGAGTCTCTTTCTATGAAAGTGATATAATTATAGAAGGACATTATCACCAAGGTGGTACATATAATGTAGATAATAAAACTTATGTAAATATTCCATCTTTATGTTGTGATAATAAATTTATGAGATTAATTGACAATAAATTTATAGGAGAACAAATATGAATATTTTATTTTTTGCTATTGTTATATCAATATTAATTATTGCAATTATTTTAGTTGTTTTTTTAATAAAAAAGAATAATTCAAAATCTACTGTAAAAACAAAAACTACAAGTATTAAAAAAGATGAAGAACCTAAAACTATGTGTTCTGATCTGAATCTACCAAACAGGGTTGAGAAGTTTGATAATCATACTTTATTTCAAGCTTGTAATAAAATATTTGATACTTTTAAAGCTTTAGATTATGCTTCAAAACAAGAGAGTTTTCTAGATAAAAAAGAGTGGCATACTTGGCAAGTCTCACTACTTTTAAGAACTGTAAAAATAAAGTACAATTTTTATGTGCCAACAGTAAAAGGTACTTTTCATCCATCTATTGAAAATCAATCAAATGAAAATATTTTAGGTTTAATGAAAAGAATTGAAAGTAAGTATCTAAATCAAGTAAATGTTGATAGAAGTAAAGATGAATTATGTAATGAAATTATTTGGACAAGTAGAGATGTATCTGTAATTTTTTATTATTTAATCAATAGAAATAACTTCAAGGAGTAAGTCATAGCAAAGTTTGAAGTAGTAAGTGAATATGAACCAGCAGGAGATCAACCACAAGCAATTGAAGCATTAAGTGATTCTATTCTTGAAGGTAATAAATATAATACACTCTTAGGAGTTACTGGTTCTGGTAAAACATATACAATGGCTAAGGTTATTGAAAAAACTCAAAAACCTACATTGATTATGACTCATAATAAAACTCTAGCAGCTCAGCTGTATTCTGAGTTTAAACAGTTTTTCCCTAATAACCATGTTGAGTACTTTATTTCGTACTATGATTATTATCAACCAGAGGCTTATATTCCAAGAACTGATCTTTTTATTGAAAAAGATTCATCAATAAATGAAGAGTTAGAGAGACTAAGACTTAGTACTACTGCCTCATTATTATCTTTTGATGATGTTATTGT
>DKNG01000006.1:31317-31832 GCA_002470185.1 Arcobacter sp. UBA7394
GTAGCTTCTGTATCTGCTAACTATGGTTTAGGAAATCCTGAAGAGTATAAAGCAATGGTTCAACGAATTGAAGTTGGATATGAATACTCTCAAAGAGAATTTTTACTAAAACTAGTTGAGATGGGTTATAAAAGAAATGATAAGTTTTTTGATAGATCTGACTTTAGAGTAAATGGGGATGTAATTGATATTTACCCAGCTTATTATGAAGATGAATTTATTAGAGTTGAATTTTTTGGGGATGAAGTAGAATCTATTACAAAACATGAATATCTTACAAATAATAAAACTCAAACTGTTGAAGAAGTAATTATCTATTCTGTTAATCCCTTTGTTGTATCAAATGATAAATTAGCAGTTGCAGTAAAACAAATAGAAGAAGAGTTAGAAGAGAGATTATTTAATCTTAAAGAGAATGACAAGCTAGTTGAACATCAAAGATTAAAACAAAGAGTTGAGTTTGATTTAGAGATGATTGAAGGTACTGGAATGTGTAAGGGTATTGAAAACTATGC
>DKNG01000063.1 GCA_002470185.1 Arcobacter sp. UBA7394
TACTCATGGTCAACTCTTCCCACATCTAAACAATTTGCTCAAAAAGATGGTTTTAGATTTTTTATGGAAAAAGAGATTTATGAGCAAAGTGATGTTGTAAGTGATTGTATGCTTGGAAGAATTCAAGATGAAGAAATTTTATTTGATGAAATTGATGAATCTTTAATTCAGGGAATTAATGAAATAAAAATTTGTGCATGTGGGACTTCTTACCATGCAGGATTAACAGCTTCGTATCTTTTTGAAAGGCTATCAAAAGTTAAGTGTAATGTAGAAATTGCAAGTGAATTTAGATATAAAGATCCTTTATTAACAAAAGATACTTTATTTATAGTTATTTCTCAAAGTGGTGAAACAGCAGATACTTTAGAAGCTTTAAAAATGGCAAAAAATGCCGGTTTGAAATCTTTAGTAATTTGTAATGTTGATAATTCGTCTATGACAAGAACAGCTGATGCTACAATTTTAACAAGAGCAGGAATTGAAAAGGGTGTTGCTTCAACAAAAGCTTTTTCAACTCAAACTGTTGTTTTATGGATGTTATCTTTATATTTTGCTAAAGCAAAAAAAGTAATAACAAATGAAAAATTAGAATCTGAAATTCATGCATTAAGAGAAGTTCCATCATCTTTAATTATTGATGATAGAGTTCATGAAAAAACAAAAAGATTATCTAAAAGGTACCTACATGGTCATGGTTTCTTCTTTATAGGTAGGGATGTATTTTTCCCTCTTGCTTTAGAAGGGGCTTTAAAGCTTAAAGAAATTTCATATTTACATGCTGAGGGTTACCCAGCAGGTGAAATGAAGCATGGTCCAATTGCATTAGCTGATCCAGAGCTATTTACAATTGCACTTATGCCACAAAATTTACTTTATGATAAAATAAAATCAAATGTTGAGGAATTAAGTGCTAGAGATAGTACTATTTGTTCTATATCACCGCTTGACTTTGAATTAAGTGATGACTTTATAAAAACTAAAAAAACTGATCATTATATGTTAGAATTTTTTGAAATGTTAGTTGCTTTACAGCTTCTATCTATGGAAATATCAGTTAGATTAGGAAATGATGTTGATATGCCAAGAAACTTGGCTAAATCAGTAACTGTAGAATAAGAATCGACTTGCTGTTGTATTTGTTATTTTTTTAACAGCAAAAATGTAATTAAAAATAATGGAAAACAAAAATGGAAAACCTAGAAGGAAAACAAAAATGGAAAACAAAAAACAATATTTATTCACTAGTGAAGTAGTAAGCCCAGGACACCCTGATAAGTGTGCTGATATTATTGCGGATTCAATTGTTGATAAACTAATTATTGAAGATAGTGAGAGTAGAGTTGCTTCAGAAGTATTTGTTGCAGGAAAAAACATCGTAATTGGTGGAGAAGTTAAATCAAACTGCAAGTTATCTACTGAAGAGTATGAAACACTAGTTAAAGACGCATTAGCAAAAATTGGTTACGATGGTAAATCAGCTTTTACTAAAGAACAATGTTTACACCCAGATGACGTAAATGTACAAGTATTATTAAATCAACAATCTCCTGATATTAATCAAGGTGTTGATCAAGAATCTGGTGAAATAGGTGCTGGAGATCAAGGTATCATGTTTGGATTCGCTTCAACTGAAACTGCTGATTTTATGCCAGCTGCGATTACTTATGCAAGAATGTTAAGTGATAAAGTATATAATTATGCTTTAAACCATAATCATAAGTTAGGTGTTGATATTAAAACACAAGTTACTGTTGATTATGGAACAAAAGCAAACTTTGAAAATTGTAAGCCTCAAAAAATTCATACTATAGTTGTTAGTGCACCATCTGTTGATGGTATGCCAATTACAGAAGTAAGAGAATTAATCCAAGGATTAATTGATGATACAGGTCTTCCAACTGATATGTATAATAAAGAAGATACAATTATTCATATTAACCCAACAGGTAGATATGTTAATCACTCATCATTACATGATTCAGGATTAACAGGAAGAAAACTAATTGTTGATTCATTTGGTGGATATGCACCTATTGGTGGTGGAGCTCAAAGTTCAAAAGATTATACAAAAGTTGATAGATCAGGATTATATGCTGCTAGATGGTTAGCTAAACATATTGTTGCTGCTGGTCTTGCTGGAAAAGCAAATGTTCAAATTTCTTATGCAATTGGTGTAGCAAAACCAACATCAGTAGCAGTAGATACAATGGGAACATATACAAAATATGATGATGATAAATTATCAGAATTCGTTTCAAATGAATTTTCTTTAACTCCTAAATGGATTACAGATAAATTTAATTTAGATAAACCAAGTGAAGAAACTTTCCTTTATGCAGATGTTGCATCAAGAGGTCAAGTTGGTCAAAGTGACTATCCTTGGGAAAAATTAGACGAATTAGAAAAATTTAAAAATTTATAAATTATAAAAAGGCTTAGATATGGATTTAAAGAATTTATTTAGCAAAATTTCTTTTGACAGTGGTTCAAAAGAACAACCTACTAAAAAAGATGCTCCTTCTCACTGGGTTAAATGTCCAGAGTGTAGTGCATTAATGTTTTTTAAAGAGGTTGAACATCAAGATAACATTTGTCCAAAATGTAACTTTCATATGAGAGTTGGGGCAAAAAGAAGAATAGAGATATTAACTGACAAAGATAGTTTTGTTGAATATGATGCTGATTTAAAACCAAACGATCCTTTAAAATTTGTTGATAAAACTTCATATAAGAAAAGAGTTGAACAAGCTGTTAAAAAAACAGGTAGAACTTCATCAGTAGTTAGTGGTGAAGGTACTATTAATGATTTAGCAGTACAAATTGTTGTATTTGATTTCTCATTTATGGGTGGTTCATTAGGTTCAGTTGAAGGTGAAAAAATTGTTAGAGCAGTTAATCGAGCAATAGAAAAACATCAAGGTTTAATTATAGTTTCAGCTTCTGGAGGAGCTAGAATGCAAGAGTCTACTTTTGCTTTAATGCAAATGGCTAAAACATCTGCTGCATTAAAAAGATTAGATCATGCTAAGCTTCCTTATATCTCTGTATTAACAGATCCTACTATGGGTGGTGTATCTGCATCATTTGCATTCTTAGGTGATATTATTATGGCAGAACCAGGTGCTTTAATTGGATTTGCAGGTCAAAGAGTTATTAAACAAACTATTGGTGCTGATTTACCTGAAGGGTTCCAAAGAGCTGAGTTCTTACTTGATAAGGGTTCAATTGATATGGTAGTTAATAGATCAGAAATGAAAGAAACATTATATGATCTATTAAAAATGTTCAAAAAAGATAAAATTGCTAATTAATGTTTAGTAATTTAGAGGAGGCTTTAGGTTTTAAACTTGAAGTCTCTAATCTTCTTTATGTCTTATGTGATTATGAGACTCTTCTTAAAAAAAATATTTCCCTTGATGAATTTGTAGTACTTTGTAAAAATAATAATGTAAAATTAATTCAATATAGAGATAAAATATTATCAATTGAAGAACAAAAAAACAATCTTTTGTTTCTAAAATCAAATTTAGATATACCAATAATTATTAATGATAAAATTGAATTAATATATTATGCTGATGGAGTGCATTTAGGTCAAGAAGATTTTGACAAAATACACTTAGATAAAACATTAGCTATAAAATTAATTAGAAAAAAAATTGGAAATAAATTATTAGGTCTATCTACTCATAACGAGTTAGAGATTCTAGAAGCAAATGATTTAGATTTAGACATGATAGGTTTAGGTGCATATAAAAATACTAATACAAAAGATGTATCTACTGTATTGGGAAATAAAATATCATATTTAGCCAAAATATCAAAACATCCAGTTTGTGCAATTGGTGGTGTTAAAAAAGAAGATAAAATAGAAAACATTACATTTAATGTTGTAGGATCGGGATTTTATGAAAATTAATATTTATGCTATTATTAAACCTTCAAGAGATGATTTTGATACCTTAATAAAAGAATTTATTAAGATGTCTTCTAAATATGCAAAAGTTGAAGTTCACTATATTTTTAATAAAAATATAGCAAAAGCTCAAACAATTGGACAAAAAGAAGCTCAACAATCTTATAGCGATGTTTATGAACCTTTGCTAAAAGGTTATAATATTGCTTTAGATGTTTTAGGAAAAAAGGTTGATTCTTACAAATTTGCAGATTTAATAGATGGTAAAAATGTAATAAATTTTTTTATTGGTGGTGCCTTTGGATTCCAACGGGAGTTTTTAAAGAAATGTGATAGTATAATATCTCTTAGCGATTTAACGATGGCTCATAAAGTTGCAAATGTTGTCTTGACTGAACAGATATTCAGGGCACTTGCGATAAAAAATAACCATCCATATCATAAATAATTTATTATATTTTTTGTATAATGGCAAAATTTTAATTATAAGGGAATGATGTGGCTAACGCGAAACAGATCGAAGAATTAAAGCAAGTACTATTAGTAAGAAAAGAGACTATTACAAATAGTATTAATGACAGTCGTGAGAGTATTAACTCTTTAAAAAACTCAGAGTGTAATGATGAGTTTGATTATGCAGAAGTTTCTAGTGATTCTTTTAAAGAAGGAATTATTGCAAATCAGCAAATTAAAGAGCTTAAAGAAATCGAAGAAGCTTTAAAACGAATTCAAGTTGGAACATATGGGGTTTGCGATATGTGTGATGAATCAATTGCAATTGGTAGATTAAGAGCGAAACCATTTGCAAAATTTTGTACACCTTGTAGAGAGATTTACGAAGTAGAAAAATAGTAAAAAGGATATAAGATGGGTTTTAAGAAGTATGTTATTTTTTCTATATTATTTATTGTAGCAATGTATGGCTATGTATTTAGTTTAGAATTAGGGGATTATAAAGTTACTATACTTGATATCTCTTTAGCTTTACCAGTTGCTGTATGGATTATAGTACCAGTGGTGTTATTATTTATTGCTACAATTGGTCATATATTATTTTATGGTTTAATAAGTGTATTTAAACAAAGAGCAATAAATAAAGATAGTGAAATGATGCTTTCTTTACTTAAATCTAATTTATTAGAAAAAAGTTTTAATAAAAGATTTAAAACAAAAGCCTTTAAAAGCTTGTCTTCAATTCTAGGTCAATTTCAATTGAGTGTTAAAGATAATGCATTCTCTTCAACTGATGAAGAATTAAATAAAATAGTTGCAAGTATTCAAGATATTAAAGTTGGAAAACACGTTAATGACAAGTCATTAAAATTAAGTGAAATTTCTTCATTGGCTAATCAAAATATGATTAATAAAGTTAATGAGCAAATTGATTTTGCAGTTGATGTATTAAAGAAAACAGAAAACTATTCAGCAGAAGTTGTTAATCAAGCATTTAAAAATGTTTTAAGAGATAAAACAATGACTACTGTAAAAAAACTTTATAAAAATATCAAATTAGATAAAGAGTTAGCTAAATTATTATTTGAAAAAGATGCAGCTAATAATGAATTTGGCTTTACACCTGAAGAGATATTAAAAATCGTTAAAGATTTAAATTATACTAATGAAGATTACTTATCATTAGCTAAGAATTATGAAACAATTTTACAACCAGATCAAATTATTGCATTATTTGAAAAGTTATCAACAGAATTAGACGAAGCAACACCTGCTTATTTACATGTGTTATTTGAATATGAAATGATTGAGAAAATAAGAGAAGTAGTAGCTCCTTCAGCAGAAGGTGAATTAACTGCATATAAAGCACTTTTAGATTTAAAAGAAGCTGGAAAACACTACGACTTAGAGTCGATTTCTTATAAATAATGGAAAAAAAGATTGATTTTAGCAAGCCCCTTGTGGTGCTTGCGCCACTTGCTGGTTATACTGATTTACCTTTTAGATCAGTAGTTAAAAAATTTGGTGCAGATATTACTGTTTCTGAAATGATCTCTTCTAATGCTTTAGTTTACAAATCTGAAAAAACACTTCGAATGATAGAAAAATCTCCATCAGAAGATCCATATATTGTACAAATTGCAGGAAATAATGCTGACTTAGTAAAAGAAGCAGTTCTTATTCTAAATGATATCCCTGGAATTGATGGAATTGATTTAAACTGTGGATGCCCAGCACCAAAAGTATTTTCTCATGGTTCAGGTTCAAATCTTTTAGGAGATTTAAATAAGTTAGAAGAAATTTTATCAACAGTTAAACAGTATTCAAATAAACAGTATACAACTGCTAAAGTAAGAATTGGTGTTAATGATAAAATTCCAGTTGAGATTGCAAAAGCAGTAGAAGCTTGTGGTGTAGATTATGTTGCAGTACATGGTAGAACAAGAGCTGGAAAATATAAAGCTCCAGTTGATTATGATGCAATTAAAGCAATGAAAGAAGCTGTAAGTATTCCTGTTATTGCCAATGGTGATATTAAAGATTATGATAAAGCTAAAGAAGTATTAGAATATACAAAAGCTGATGGAGTTATGATTGGTCGTGGAGCTATTGGTAAACCTTGGGTGTTTTATCAATTAAAACATGGTATTGATGATATTTCAGAAGAAAAGAAAAAAGAGATAATATTAGAACATTATGATGCGGTATTACAGTTCCATGGAGTACATGGTGCAATAATGTTTAGAAAACTATTACATTCTTACTCAAAAGGCTATACCGGTGCTCATGAATTCAGGGATTTAATCAATAAAATTTCTGACCCAAAAGTAATGAGAGATATGATAGAAAACTTCTTTTAAGTCCTTTTAATAGTAATCAAAAAATTATTTAGATAAAATATCTTATTTTATGTAAAATGTATTAATTTTGCATAGTTAAAAAAAGGATATATTTGTCTGAATATTACTACGAACTAACAATAAAACCTGTGAAAAATTATGAACTTTTTCTGGAATTATTAACATCTCTAACTAATCAAGCCATTGAAGAAGACAATGGTATTTTAATTGCAAGAAGTGAAGAAGATTTATCAAATGTTGAATTTGGTATAAATCAATTTGCACAAGCATTAGATACTGAATGTGAAACTAAATGTGAAAAAAAAGAAAATATTGATTGGATTAAACAATATCAAGAATCAGTAAAATCTGTTGAAATTGGAAACTTTTTTATTCGACCATCTTGGGAAGAAAAAAAAGAAGATAAAATTGATATTATTATTGATCCTGCATTATCTTTTGGATCTGGTCATCATGAAACAACATCATCTTGTGTACAAGCCATTGATACATATATAAATGAAGGTGCTACAGTTTTAGATGTAGGTACTGGAAGTGGTATCTTAGCTATTGCAGCTGCTAAAAAATCTTGTAAAGTTGATATTTGTGATACTGATGAAGTTTGTATTACTGATACTACTTCAAATTTCAAATTAAACAATGTTTCTTTTGATGGATCATGGATTGGTTCAGCTAATAGTGCTTCTAAAAAATATGATGTAGTTATTGCAAATATTGTTGCAGATGTTTTAACAATGATTGCAAGTGATTTAAAGAAGTGTTTAAATGAAAATGGTATTTTAATTATTTCAGGTATATTAGATAAACACATTGATAGAGTTAAAAATAAATTTAAAGATTTAGAACAACTAGAGTTAATTCATAAGAATGAATGGGTTTCAGTTGTCTATAAAAATAAGGAGTCTTAGTTTATGAATAATAAACAACAAAACAACAACAATAATAATGGTGGAAACAATAACAATTTTTTTAACAATAATCCATTATTAGTTTTTGTAATTTTTTCAATTGTAACAATTTTTGCATTTAAAGCTATTTTCCCAGAAGATCAAATGGGTTCAAATGGTTCTAATTCTCAAGTTCAAGCTTTTGGATCATCAAAAAATAAAACAATTGCATATTCTGATTTAAAGAAGTTAATTTCTTCTGGAAGCATTGAGTATGTTGGTATTGGAAATACTCAAATTAGAGCTATTTCAAAATCAGCTGGACAAGTTACAGCTTATACAGCTAGAAGAGTTATCCCAGATGATACTTTAATTCCTCAATTAGAAAAAGCTGGAATTAATTACGGTGGAATCAATGAAGAGAATGTTTTAGCTGATATTTTATTTGGTTGGGTTTTACCTATTTTCATTTTCTTTGCTATTTGGATGTTTATTGCTAAAAGAATGCAAAAGTCAATGGGTGGTGGTTCAGGAGGAATTCTTGGAATTGGATCTTCTAAAAAAATGATCAACTCTGAAAAACCAAATGTTAAATTTGCTGATATGGCTGGAAATAAAGAAGCTAAAGAAGAAGTGCAAGAAGTTGTAGATTTCTTATCTGATCCAGATAGATATGTAAAACTAGGAGCACAAATTCCTAAAGGTGTTTTATTAGTAGGACCTCCTGGAACTGGTAAAACACTATTAGCAAAAGCAGTTGCTGGTGAAGCTGACGTTGAGTTTTTATCTGTTTCTGGTTCTGCATTTATTGAAATGTTTGTAGGGGTTGGAGCTTCTAGAGTTAGAGATTTATTCGAGCAAGCTAAAAAATCTGCACCTGCAATTATTTTTATTGATGAGATTGATGCAATTGGTAAATCTAGAGCATCTGGTGGACCTATGGGTGGTAATGATGAGAGAGAACAAACTTTAAATCAATTATTAGCTGAAATGGATGGTTTCTCAACAGAAGCAGCTCCTGTTATTGTTTTAGCTGCTACTAATAGACCAGAAGTTTTAGATCCTGCATTATTAAGACCAGGTAGATTTGATAGACAAGTTTTAGTTGATAAACCTGATTATGAAGGTAGAATTGAAATTTTAAATGTTCATATTAAAGATGTAAAACTTGGTAAAAATGTTGACTTAAAAGAAGTTGCTAAAATGACGGCTGGTTTAGCTGGTGCTGATTTAGCAAATATCATTAATGAAGCGGCACTACTTGCTGGTCGTGCTAAAAAAGATCAAGTTGACCCAAGTGATTTCAAAGAAGCAGTAGAGAGACAAATTGCTGGTTTAGAGAAAAAATCTAGAAGAATTTCTCCTAAAGAGAGAAAGATTGTAGCTTATCACGAATCTGGACATGCCTTAATTGCTGAGATTACTAAGGGTGCTAAGAAAGTAAATAAAGTATCTATTGTTCCAAGAGGACTTGCAGCTTTAGGATATACTTTAAATACTCCAGAAGAGAATAAATACTTAATGCAAAAGCATGAGTTAATTGCTGAAGTAGATACATTACTTGGTGGACGAGCTGCTGAAGAAGTATTTATTAATGAAATCTCTACAGGTGCAGGAAATGACCTTGAGAGAGCTACAGATATTATTAAATCTATGGCCTCTATTTATGGTATGAGTGATGTTGCTGGTCTTATGGTTTTAGAAAAAAGACAAAACCAATTCTTAGGTGGTCAAACACAAAAAGACTTCTCTGATAATATGGCTAAAAACCTTGACGATCATGTTAAATCAGTATTAAATGAAAGATATAATGTTGTTTTAGAAGCATTAAGAGATCATAAAGAGGCAATTGAACTAATGACTGCAGAATTACTTGAAATAGAAGTTATTTCAGGTGAGAGAGTAAGAGAGATAATTAAAGAAACTGGTGGAACAGTTTTTGAAGATGAAGATTTACATAGTGATTCTCTTAAAGAAAAAGAAACTAATTCAGAAGATGAAAATGATTCTAACGAAAGTTTATCAGATGAAGTAGAATCTATAGAAGAAATTAAAGAAGAAGATTCTACAACAAAAAAAGACTAACATAACTTTAGAAAGTGGCAAAATAACTTATTATTATTTTTGTCACTTCTATACTGCATTTTAATTTATTTTTAATTAATTAATCTATATTATTATTCTATAATTACTATTATCATTTTATAAACAATATCAGTAAAAAATTATTTTTATCTCTTTATCATAAAATTTAAATCACTACATTTGAAAAAGTAAGAAAATTGAAATTTTTAAACATCTGAAATTAAGACTTTAAATATTATTGACAAGGAAAATTATGATAGACAAAATTGATTTATATAAAGATTTATTTATTTATATTATTGCATCAATTATTTTATGGTTAACATTAAGTTATTTTGATGCATTTGAAGTTCTTGTTGATTATTTACATGAGCATGAAGAATATGAAGTTGATGAAATTTTATTATTAATGATAGTTTTTGGTTTTTTATCAATATTTTATACAATTAAAAAAGTTAGCGAAGCTAAAAAAATTAATATGAAGTTAGAAAACTTAAATGAAGAACTAGAAAAAAAAGTATTAAATGAGATATCAAAACGAAAAGAACAAGAATTTATATTAATTCAGCAATCAAAATTAGCCTCAATGGGAGAAATGATTGGTAATATTGCACAT
>DKNG01000062.1 GCA_002470185.1 Arcobacter sp. UBA7394
AGAAAAGATGAAACGAAACTTTTTATCAAAACTACTTTTAGTAATAAGTCATTAAAAGAAGAGAAAAACCAAAACTTTTTCTCTCTATTATATATCTATATGTTTATTGTTTTGATACTTATATTTGTATATAAATTTATTCTAAAAAATGTATCTTCAAAACTATTAAATATAATTAAAGACATAAATGACAATAAAAAATCAGATGAAAAGAACATCATTGTAAAAGAGATAGAAAACCTAAAAAATGATTATAATAAACTTCATGATAGATTAAATACAGAAGTTAATAAAAATCAACTTTTACTCTCTCAAAATAAAGAATTTATTGCTGATATGGTACACCAAATAAGAACCCCACTTAGTGTAATAATGACAAATACTAATCTAATAGAAATGACACAAAAAGACAAAAATAGCAAAGAGTTTATAAATAGTATTAACTCTTCAATTAATATGTTATCTAATTCCTATGAAGATTTATCATTTGTTATATCTAATGATAGTGTTGAATATAAACCAAGTATGATATCAATATCAAAACTTCTTAAAAATCGTTGTGAGTTTTTCTCTTCTATTGCATATTCTAGAAAAAGAGAAATTCATGAGAAAATAGAATCAAATATAAACTTTTTTATAAATGAAATAGAACTAGAAAGAATGATAGATAATAATCTAACAAATTGTATTAAATACTCAAATCCAAATACAATAATAGAAGTAATTCTAAAGAAAAACAAAGAAGTAGTAGAACTTATATTTATTTCTAAAGGTGAAGAGATAAACAATACTGAAAAATTATTTGATAGATATTATAGAGAAAACAATTCTCAAAGAGGCTCAGGGATTGGATTAAATATTGTAAAGAATGTATGCAATAAATACAATATTTCTATTGGAATTAGCTCAAAAAATCAAACAAATATATTTATTTATACTTTCAATATTTGACATAGATTTTACACCAATTAATTATTATTTCCTATATTATAAATACAAGGAAAAGAATATGATTAAAAAATTGATTTCTACAGTAGTGTCAGCAGCTATTTGTGCCACAGCTCTTAGTGCAGACAAATTAGAAATTTCAAATGATGGGTTAGGTGATTTTTTAATTGCACCTATGTATGTAGCAAAAGATAATGTTTGTAGCAAAATTACTGTATTTAATACAAATGAAACTAGCTCTATTTTGGCAAAAGTTACTTTCAGAGAAAGAATCAGTTCACAAGAAGTTGATTTACCAATATTTCTTTCACCTGCTGATGTTTGGGAAGGTGAAGTTTGTGAGACTAGAAATGGTGTAGTTCTTAAAAGTAATGATGATTCAAATCACCCTGTGGTAAAAGACGTATTATCAAGAGGTAAAAATCTTGCAGAACACAGTAGAAATGCAGGTCATGAAGGTATAGATTTTACAAAAGGTTATGTTGAGATTTATCCAATTGCACAATTTAATGAAGGAAGTACAGCGAAAGTAGAAAAATATCTTTTAGTTGATAGATGGGATTCTTTAATCAAAGGAAATACTAATAATCCTAAACTTAGAAAAAATGGTGTAGATAGTTCAAGCTTAAGCGGACATGTGACATTTAATACTGAATCTGATTTAGAAACTGCAGTTTTACCAATGCTTGCGTTTAAAGGTGCTCACGATAAACAAGTAACAGGAGTTGGGATAGATTATAGTAGTGATACAAGTCCAAGAGTTTTATTAGGAGCTCAAAAGAAAAAGAAAATCTTAAAAGCACTACAACATAGAATCACTTCATTCACATATGATCAAGAAGGAAGAAATCAATATATTAACTTTACTTTCCCGTTTACGTATTCAAAATGGCAAAATAGAACATACAAAATAACTGTAAGAGATATGAGTGAAAACAAAGATTCAAAAAAAGAGAAAGTGATTATTTTCTCACCTGCGCCTAAAAAACAAAATATTAAAAACACGATGAAAAATGAAGTTGTAAGTATTTCAGTTGAGGAGATATTATCAAAAACAAATAATCCTAAAATGTTTAAAAATGGTATTATCCAAATTAAAGATATTACAAATCAAAGTAATATTCAATTAGGTGAAGACCAAAGAGCTTCATATATTGCTGTGAATTACAAAGAAGTATCAGTAATGGAAGATAGAAGATTAGTAGAGAATAATGCTGTAGGAACTATAGTTTATGCACCTTCAAAATAAATTTTCATTAATAAGTAAAAGATTTTTTCTTTTACTTATTCTTTTAACACTATCATTAAACGCAAAAGTTTTCGAACCTATTTATAATATAAATGAACCACAAGTAAAATATTATTTAGAGAACAATAATTATAAAGTCCTAGTATCAAGTGAAAATATAATTGACTACCAAAGCAATGATGGATTTAAACTATTTTTACCAAACTTTGTAAAAGAGTACAATTTAGCTTTATTGAGATTTAATTCTATTGGGGAAATTAGTGGACATTTATCAAAAAATATAAACTTTAATAATAATCATATTTTATATCCAAAACAGAATGATTTACAATACTTAATTACAAACTATTCAAATAAAAAACAAAGACAATTACAATATTTGTTAAACAACAAAACTATAAAATATACAAATCAAACAGACCTATCTTTTGAAGCATATTCAATACCTAAAAGTGTCAATCAAAAACTTAATAAATGGATCTATTTTACATTTGATACATATAATAAAAAAAACAATAAACTACAATATTTAGTCTATTCATACTATATGATTCTGGACAAAAAAGAGGTAGATAAATTTGTAACAAAAAACTATAAATTAAAAATATATCATACAAATCACGAATTTAACAAAATACATACATATATGCAAAACTTAACAAAAAGCAAAAACAAAATAATCAATTATAAAAAGAAAAGTCCTAAAAAAAATACAATAAGAAAAAGCGAACCTAATAATAAAAAAATCAAAACCAAAAAAGTCGTAAGATTAAATCTAAAAAGATTTTTATATATGAAAGAATTTGGTTATATTATTGAAAATACAGACAAGAACTCAATAGATTACTCAAAAGTAAAAGAACTATTATTACCAGTTGAAAGTAATGATGATCTACTATTAGAAGAGTATAGTTCAAAACTAAATAGTATTGTAAATAAACTTGCTTTATATGAAGAACTATTTAATATTCAAAATAGAAAAAATGATGAATTTAAAGAAATTTTACGAATAAAAATCCAATTAAATGATGAACTATTTAATCTAAATAAAGAAGGGTTTACAGACTCTATAGCAAATATATTCGATGATAAAAAATATAATAAACTAAAAAATATATTAGATAACTTTGAAAGTGTTATAAATAATCATACTTATAAAAATGATTATATGAATAGCTCAATGAAAAGAAAATATAAAAGTGAAATAAGACAACTTGAAAATTTAGCTAGTTCATTTGAGTTTGATACAAATAACTTATCAAATAAAAACAATCACAAAATAATAGAAGATGAATTAGAAAAAATAGAAAAAAAACAAGTATCAAATATCTGTAATGAATCAGATAAAAAACTAAATATCAAATGCCTACAAAATAGTAGATATATAAATAATTTCATTTATAAAAGTCTTAAAAATCATAACATAGAAGTATTAAAAAAAGTAGAAAAATATGCCAATATTCAAAGTCAAAATGATATAGCAAAATACTATTTTGAAATGGGAGAAGATGAAAAAGCTTTAAATTATTTAAAAAAAGCATATAAGAAATCAAAAGGTTTAATTAAGCAACAAATTGCCTATAACTTGGGTGTTCTATATGCTACAAGAAATGGAACAAAAGACAATAAAGAATCCATTATTTATTTTAAAGAGAGCCAAAATAAAGAGGCAAATTTTAATATCGCTATAAATTACTATATTGGTCTTGGGGTAAAAGAAAATAATGCATTAGCATATAAATACTTTGCAAAATCTGCTAAACAAGGACTTGCAAGAGCAAAAGAGAATAAAAACTTAATGAATAAATATAAATAAGTTTTATATACATATAAATACTAAATCTATTATTTTTTCATAAGTTATAATTAATTTTTTTTAAGATAAAATACACGCGAACAAAGTAACAAGTAGGGAAATAATTGCATTTATGTAGTTATTGCTAATTCTTAGGAATTGGTTACGCTATCCGAACGGACTTTGAACATAATATATTATAAGGAATCATGAATGAAAAAAATCGTTCTATTAATGCTAGCTATCGCTGGTGCTGCTTTCGCTGCTGATGGTGCAGTTGCAAATGAAACATTAAAAGCTTACTCTGTAGTTGCTGCAGGTATTGGTCTTGGTCTTGCTGCACTTGGTGGTGCTATCGGTATGGGTAACACTGCTGCTGCAACTATTGCTGGTACTGCTAGAAACCCAGGTTTAGGTGGAAAATTAATGACAACTATGTTCATTGCTTTAGCGATGATCGAAGCACAAGTTATTTATGCACTTGTTGTTGCTATGATTGCATTATATGCAAACCCATTCCTAGGGTAATCTATAAGCTACGACTTATAAATTATAAAAAAGGTCAAGAGTTTTACTCTTGGCCTTTTTTTTTGCCTAATTTTTTCTAACAATAATATCAACTCTCTCTTAATTATATTCATATCTCATATTTATTTTAATAATATCAAATTACACCAAAATGCCACTTTTAAGTGCTAAAATAATGTTAAAGTGTCAAAAAAGGACTAATATGAAAGTAAATAGTATAAAAACAAAACTTCTAATATTAATATTAATAAGTATAGTCGTATCATTTTCCATACTTGGATTCTATAATGCTCAGAATAACTACACAGCACAATATAATCTAATAAAACATCAAGAATCTGATTTAGCAAAAGAGACTTCAAAATTTATTAATAGTTACTTACAATCAAAAATTGATATTGCAGAAGCAATTAGAGATGTAATGCCAACAGATGATAGTTTTGATATTCATAATGAGGATATAGTAAAAAAATTACAATTAGGAACTAATGCTGGTAACTTTGCTTTATTCTTTATTGGAGTAGAAAAGAATGGTAATTTTTTAGGTTCTAATGGACAAAAAAGAACACCTCAAACTACAGATTATGATTCTAGAAAAAGAGACTGGTATAAACAAGCACTAAAAGAAGGTAAAGGTGGTGTTACTGCCCCTTATGTAGATTTTGATACTAAAAAACTTGTAGTATCAATCTTTGCTCCTCTAGTTAAAGATGGTAAAACAATTGGTGTTGTAGGTTCTGATATTTTTATTGATACTATTGTTGATACAATATTGGAAGTTAATTTAGATGGAAAAGGACTTGCATATTTAATTGATCAAAATGACAAAATAATTATTCACAAAGATGCAAAACTGTATAACAAACCCGATTTACTTTTCTCTCAAATTAAATCTACAAACAAAGACTCATTTGGCGAAGCAAGTGATAATGGTACTAAGAAATTAGTAGCATATAGCACTATTGATACAACTGGATGGAAACTTGTACTTGAACTTGATAAAGATGAAATCTATGAAGAAATTGATAATAATGTTATTCAAGAAATTCTTTTATATGTAGTTTTATTAGTAATTATATTGTCAATAATTTTCTATGCACTTCTAAAAATACTAGCTCCACTTAAAGTATTAGAAAATGGTTTAAACTTTTTCTTTAGATATCTAAAAGGTGAAGAATCACATATTAATAAACTAAATATCAAAACAAATGATGAGTTTGGTAATATGGCAAGCATGATTGATAAAGAAATGGAAGTAATATCTTCTGGTCTGGAACAAGATAGAGAACTAATCAACAATGTAAAAGATGTAGTTTCTCATGTACAAGCAGGAAAACTTGATATAAAAGTAGAAAAATCAACTTCAAATAAATCATTAGATGAATTAAAAGATATTCTAAATGATATGATTGAAACTATTAATGAAAATGTAAATAGTGATATTAATCCAATTTTAGCTCAATTAGAAGAGTATTCAAAACTTAACTTTGTAAATAGTATTGAAAATCCAGATGGAAATATATCTAGAGGTTTAAATAACCTATGTGACATAATCAATAAAATGTTACAAGAGAATAAAGCAAATGGATTGGCATTAGATGATAGTTCAAAAATATTACTAACAAATGTTGATATATTAAATAAATCATCAAATGAAACAGCTGTATCACTAGAAGAGACTGCCGCTGCACTAGAAGAAATTACATCAACTGTAATCAATAATACAAGTAGAATATCTGAGATGTCAGATCATTCAAATGAATTATCTCAGTCAATTAAAAAAGGTCAGCAATTAGCTAACTCAACTGTAGTATCTATGGATGAGATAAATGAGCAAACTCAAGCTATTGCTGATGCTATTACTATAATTGATCAGATTGCATTCCAAACAAATATCTTATCACTTAATGCAGCTGTAGAAGCAGCAACAGCAGGCGAAGCAGGTAAAGGCTTCGCAGTAGTTGCACAAGAGGTTAGA
>DKNG01000243.1 GCA_002470185.1 Arcobacter sp. UBA7394
TATTGATAATAATGAAGAAGCAGTTTTCTCAAGATTTATGGATGTTTGGGAAAAAGCTACTTTAAAAAAAGATGATAAAAAAGCCCATGAATACTTAAATGATATTTTTCTTAAAAATAAAAAATATGATTTAGTTGTAAAAGGAACAAATTTCCAAATCAATGTTTGGAGAGCTTTAATGAATATTCCAGATGGACTTATTAGTTCATACCAAGATATTGCAGATAAGTTAGAAAAACCAAAAGCTGTACGAGCAGTTGCTAGTGCTATTGGTTCAAATCATATAGGCTTTTTAATTCCATGTCATAGGGTTATTGCAAAAAGTGGAGCTATGAGTGGGTATAGATGGGGAATTCAAAGAAAGAAAATTCTTCTAGCTTATGAAGATTTAAATAAAAAAAAGTAGAAAAGTATTCTTCTTAGGATATTAAAAATACCCTAAGATTTTATGATGTTTATAAATAAACTTTTTAGAGACTTCAAAAAATTCTAGTAATATAGAATTTATCTCATCCAACATAGTTTTTTCCATATAAGAATTTGATAACGTAGCCATAATAAATTCCTTTGTGTAAAGATTTATTATATTAAGTTTTATATAAAATGTAAAGATATTAAAATAATAAAAACTACTGTCTAAGTAAAAACTATTTTACTATTTTTTATTTTTATGATAAAATCTAAAAAAAATAAAAAAGGGAGTTTTATGTTCATTCAATTAAATGATAGAGTTTTTATTAACTTAAGCAAAATCACAAGAACAAAAATTGATCACGTGGAAGATGGAATTAGAGTTAGATTCTACGAAGGTAAAGATCAAGTTGCTAAATCTCATAGATTTGAAGATGTTAAAGCAGCACAAAAATGGCTTAAGAAAATTCTTAAGGGCGCATAATTCTTATAAATAAAAAGTAAAACACAAGTATTTACTTTTTATTTTACTAAAACTACTACAAATAGCACTTCAAAAACCACTTTTAACCCTCTTGCTAATGATAAACTGCTTTTACATATAAAAAGGAGAAAAAATGTTAGCTGAAATAAATGACTTTTTAAATAACCTTATTTGGGGAAATATCTTAATATATTTACTTCCTGCTTTAGGTATATTTTTTACAGTTACGTCAAGATTTGTACAATTTAGATACTTCTTTAAGATGTTTAATATCTTAAGAGATACAGTACATGATAAAGAAGGACATATTAGTTCTTTCCAAGCACTTATGTTAAGTGTTGCAGGTAGAGTTGGTGGTGGTAACATCGCTGGTGTAGCTGTTGCAATTACATTAGGTGGACCAGGTGCAGTATTCTGGATGTGGGTAATTGGACTTATTGGTATGAGTACAAGTTTCTTTGAGTGTTCGCTTGCTCAATTATACAAAGAAAAAGACGGGGAAGACTCTTGTGTATATAGAGGAGGGCCAGCTTATTATGTTACTAAAGCATTAGGTCAAAGATGGATTGGTATTATCATCTCTGTATTATTAATGTTTACATTTGGGTTTGCTTTTAATGCAACACAATCGTTTATTATTTCAACTTCATTTGAATCATCATTTGCTATTCCTACTTGGATTACAGGTGTTGTATTAACTGTAATTTTTGGTATTGCTATTTTTGGTGGTATTAAAAGAATTACAAAACTTTCAGAAGTTATTGTTCCTGTAATGGCTGTTGGATACTTATTAATTGCAATCGTTGTAATTGCATTAAATTTAGAGCAAATCCCAGCATTAATCTCTATGATTGTTAATGAAGCATTTAATCCTTCTTCTGCTATTGGTGGTGGTATTGGTGCTGTTATTTTACAAGGTGCTAAAAGAGGTATGTTCTCAAATGAGGCAGGTCTAGGTTCAGCTCCAAACGTTGCAGCAGTTGCATATGTAGCGCATCCAGTTCAACAAGGTATTGTTCAATCATTCTCTGTATTTATTGATACTATTATTTTATGTTCTTGTACAGCATTTATTATTCTTTTATCAGGTGTTTATACTCCAGGTGCAGAAGGTGTTCAAGGTGTATTATTAACTCAAAATGCTTTAATTGAGCATATTGGGCCATTTGGTGGATACTTTGTAACGGTTGCATTATTCTTATTTGGATTCTCATCAATGTTATATAACTACTATTTAGCTGAAAATAGTTTAAATTTCTTCTCAAAAGGAAATATTACTTTATTTAATGCTTTTAGAGTTTTATGTATTGCCTTAATTATCTGGGGTTCATTCCAAGATTTAGGTTCAATCTTCTCATTCGCTGATTTATCTATGGGATTATTAGCTGTGATTAATATGGTTGTAATTGCAATTTTATATAAACCAGTTCTTAAACTTATTAAAGGTTATGATAGACAACTTAAAGAGGGTAAAAAACCTGTATTAAGATATAACGACTATACAGAATTTAATATTGATAAAGATACTTGGAAAGAAATCGTTGATAATATCAATGATAAAAGATCTAAGGAGTAGGGAGTAAGTTTTCTTACTCTTTATTAAAAAACAATGAGAAAAAAAATAGGTATTATCACAGGTTCAGGTCCTGAAGCTGGTATTGATTTATGGCAAAAGATTTTAGAAGAAAACAAAAATATTTTACAAGATAATTTTCAGGGGGATTTAGATGCTCCTGATGTTACTATACTTTCTATTCCACAATTAGGTCACTCTATGGAATTAGAAAAAAACTATGATATGGTTTGGCAGACGTTAAAAACAGCTGTTCAAGATATCTGTAAAAAAGTTGACTATTTTGTAATTGCTTGTAATACTTTGAATGTTTATGAAAACAAAATATTAAAAATAGGATTTAAGCATAAATTCCTATCAACACTTGATGTTGTGAAAGATTATATTGAAGAGAACAAATTGAAACAAGTTTCTATTATAGGCGCATTACCTGTCTTAGAAATGAAGAAGTTTTCAGTGTTTAAAAGTTTGAATGATACTTTTAATGTGGAAGTTCCTACTAATTTCCAAGAAGTACACAAACTAATTTATGACGTAAAAAAAGAGGGTGGGGAATCCTCTTTAGTTGTAAATAATTTTAAAGATATTGTAGATAAATTAGAATCAAAAGATGTATTTTTAGCTTGTACTGAGTTACCACTAATTAAGTTAAAATACGAAGAAAAAAATCTTATCGATGTGACACAACTTCTAGCAAAAAAACTGGTTGAAAAGACTTTCTAGTCAGCCAGTTTTTAACTACTTTTAGACATTATAAACTTATATAAGACGAAGGCTAAATATGTTTAATAAAGACGGAATTCCTTTTTTTACTATTATGATTCCTTTTTTAAGTATATTATTTGTAACTTTCTTTGCAACTTCTTACTATTTGAAATTATCAAAAGAGAATTTCGAAGTAGATTTAAAAGAGTTCAAATCAATGTATATTTTAAAAAGCAATAATACAAAAGAATTAGATTTATTTGTACAAGAAAAAATAAAACAACAAGAGATAAGAGAACAAAAATTTAAAGACTTTATGGTTACTTTAACTGGTGCTATACTTGTTTTTATGGCTTTGTTTTCATTACTGATGATATCAATTATTACAGATGTTGTAAAAAAATATAAAACCCAAGTACAAAATAAAGAAGCGAAACTTCAAAGTCTTAATAAAACCCTCTCAACAAAAGTAGAACAGGGTATTGAAGAAGGAAAAGCAAAAGATAAAGCAATGTTTCAGCAATCAAGACTTGCAAGGCTTGGAACAATGCTTTCAATGATTGCACATCAATGGAGACAGCCTTTAACAGAGCTATCAGGTACATTGATGGAGCTTGAAACTGCTACAAGATTTAAAAAAGTTACAAATGAACATATTCTAAATTCAATTGATAAAAGTGATAA
>DKNG01000210.1:0-4275 GCA_002470185.1 Arcobacter sp. UBA7394
ACAGTTGCTAAACCTAGTTTTTTTGCTAATGAAGGATTTGTTTCTTTTACAACTCTTAAAACATTAGTTGCACCAATTGATTTACTTCCTGCACTTTTAATATCAACACCTGCGAAAGTTTTTGCTAATAAAAGACCAAAAGGAATTGATCCAATTAGATATGCTGCAAGGTAAAATAGTATGTTTGGGTTTGTAAAAAAATCCATTAAATCCCTTTGTTTATTGTTATATATGACTATAGTCACTTTTTTAATTAAATGGATTATAACTAAAATTTAGTTATATTATCATTTAAAAATGTTTTGTTGAAGGTTTATTTTGAATTTAAAAGAAGAGATAATAAGACTAAAAGAAGAGTTAGACGTTACATTAGTAGCGCATTTCTATCAAAGAGATGAAGTATTTGAATTAGCTGATATTACAGGTGATTCTCTTGAATTAGCAAAAAGAGCTAAGGCTACGGATTCTGAATTTATTGTATTTTGTGGAGTTGGTTTTATGGGGGAAAGTGTAAAAGTACTTTCACCTCAAAAAAGAGTTCTAATGCCTAAAATTGCATGCTGTGCAATGGCTAGAATGATTGATGAAGGTTATTATGAAGAGAACCTAAAGTTAATAAATGATGCTGGAATTGCAAATGAAGATATTCTTCCAATTACATATATCAATTCAAGTGCTCGTGTAAAAGCTAGAGTTGGTGAAATGGGTGGAATGGTTTGTACATCATCTAATGCATACAAAATTATTGAAAAAGGTCTAAAGTCTGGGAAAAAAATATTCTTTGTTCCTGATAGATGTTTAGGTCAAAATTTTGCTAAATCTCTTAATCTAAAATCTGCAATTGTTGGTGATGGTTCAGACTTAAATGAAGCAGATATTATCTGTTATAACGGTTTTTGTTCAGTTCATCAACTATTTACAGTTGAAGATATTGAATTTTATAGAGAAAAGTATGAAGATATTTTAATTGCAGTTCATCCCGAGTGTGATCCAGCTATTTGTGATAAAGCAGATTTTGTTGGTTCAACTTCACAATTAATTGAATTTATAAAAGAATTACCAGAGGATCAAAAAGTTGCTGTTGGTACTGAATTTAATATGGTAAATAGATTAAGAACAAAGAATACTTATATTTTAAGTTCAACAAAACCTGAATGTCCAACAATGAATGAAACGACATTAGAAGATGTATACAATACATTAAAATCAATCAAAGATGATAAAATCATAAAAGAAACAGAGATTTTTATTGACGAAGATACAGCTAAATACGCGAAATTAGCCCTAGAAAGGATGTTTGAAGTATGATTAATATTAAGAAATTCGTAAAGAATGCAATTATTGAGGATAATGGTAGAGGAGATCTATTTTTTGATGTAGCTCCAAAAGGTAGATTTACAGCACGTGCAATCTCAAAGTCAGATGGTATTGTAGCCGGTATTCAGTATGCAAAAGTACTAGCAAGAACTGAAAAATTTGATTGTAAATTTCTTAAAAGAGATGGAGATCCTATTAAAGCTGGTGAAGTAATAGCAGAACTTGAAGGTAAAGCTTCAATTCTATTGTCTTCTGAGAGAACTTTCTTAAATCTTTTACAGCATGCATCTGGAATTGCTACTATGGCAAATCAATATGCAAAACTTATGGAAGGTACAGGTGTTGTTTTATTAGATACAAGAAAAACAAGACCACAACTAAGAGATTTTGAAAAATATGCTTCAAGAGTAGGTGGTGCAATTAATCACAGATTAGGTCTTGATGATTGTTTAATGCTTAAAGATACTCACTTAAGAACTATTAAAGATTTAAAAGAATTTATTAAAAAAGCAAGAAAAAGAATCTCTTGGGTTACTAAAATCGAAATTGAATGTGAAACTTTTGCTCAAGTAGAAGAAGCAATGGAAGCTGGTGCTGATATTATTATGTGTGACAATATGACTCCTGATCAAATCAGAGATGTTGTTAAATTTAGAGATGAAAATTTCTCTCATATTTTATTAGAAGCTAGTGGAAATATCAACCTAGATACAATTAGATCTTATGCTGATTCGGGTGTAGATGCAATTAGTAGTGGTAGTATAATACATCAAGCAACATGGCTTGATTTTTCTATGAAGTTCGATTAGATTTGTTAACCATTGGTTATTATAAATTTAATAGAATAAACAGTCAAAAAATAAAGGATAGGTCTTGAAAAAAGATTTTATAGTTAGTAATAAAATTGATATGTCTGCATATACTAAAGCTCTAGAGCTGATTGAAAAAAGTAGATATATACTTATAATTACTCATGTAAATCCAGATCCAGATACTATCTCTTCAGCTTTAGCTTTATCAAATTTGTTTTTTGAAAATAAAATTAAACATAAAGTTTTTAATATAAGTTCTGATTTACCTCAGAATTTAGATTTTATTGAAAGATTTGACAAAATAACAGATCAATTACCAAAGTTTTTTGATTTAGCAATTTCTGTTGATTGTGGAACATATAAAAGATTAGGTTTTACACTTGACCCTGCAATTCCATTAATTAACTTTGATCATCATAAATCAAACAATAACTTTGGGGATATAAATATTGTAGATCCAATGAAAAGTTCAACAGCAGAAATAGTATATGACTTTTTTAAACACAATGGTTTATATATTACTAAAAATTCTGCAACAGCTTTATATGTTGGTATTTATGATGATTCATTAGCATTTTCTTTAGGAAGATGTGATGAATTAACATTTGATAAAGTTAACTTTTTAGTTCAATGTGGAGCAAGCCCTTCAGGAATTGCTAATAAATTACTAAGAAGAGATTCTCTAGCTAAATATAGAATTATACCTAAGGTATTAGATAGTTTAGAATTATTTAAAGAAGGCGATATTGCCAGTATTTATGCTCAAACTGAATGGTTTGAAGAAACTGGTGCACACAATAGAGATTGTGAAGATGCCTTAGATATGATTATGAGTATGGCAATAGTTAAAATTGCATTTTTTGTAAGAATTGTTTCTGGTGTTTCAAGAGTATCTATTAGATCAAAAGGTAAAGTTGATGTATCTAAAATTGCTGCTATATTTAATGGTGGTGGACATTTTAACTCTGCTGGATGTACAATAGATACTAAAGACGTAGAAGAAGCAAAACAATTAATACTAAAGGAAATTTTTGAGTTTTACAAGTAGAAAAAAAAATATTAAAATGCAAAGACTTTTAATATATGTAACAATTATTATAATTGCAGCAATTACTGCATTCGTATATTTATCACCAATTTTTGAAAAAAATAGTCCAAAAGTATCATTAGAAAATAATATATTTTGGAATTTAAAAACACCATTAAAAGTTCAATTAAGTGATGATAATGAAATTCAATCTTATAAGATTACGTATAATGATGGAAAAGCTGAACAAGAATTAAAAACAAAAATTATTAGTCAATCAAAAGGATTAATTACATTAAATATAATTGCTCCTAAAATTGATAGAATGGCTTACCCTAAAGATGTAGTTTTAAATATTGAAGTTTCTGATACAAGTAAATGGAATTTTTTTAGAGGTAATGTTTTAAAAAAACAAATTGATGTTAAAATTGATAGAAAAAGACCAACTGCCAATGTAATTAATAACTCTTATTTAATAAGACAAGGTGGCAGTGCTACAGTAATTGTAGAAGTAAAAGATGAAAATCTAGCTGATTTTTATATATCATTTAATAATGATGAGAGATTTGAATTAATACCTTTTTATAAAGACAATTTTTATATGGCAGTTATTGCATGGCCAATTGATATAGATGACTTTAATAAAGTTAGTATTGTAGCAATTGATAAAGCTAAAAACAAAACTATTACTAAAGTACCTTTATATATAAAAAATTTAAAAAAGAAAATAGATAAAATTAATATTTCAGATAAATTTATTAATAAAGTAAGTAAAGAAGTTCTTTCAAAAAGTGGCTATGATATTCCCGATGATCAAGCTGATACTTTTGTATTAACAAATAGAGATTTGCGTAAAGATAATGTTAATACAATTAAAACTGAAGTTAGAAAAAATATGGATATGGACAAAGTTTCTAAATTTAAGCTAAGTGCATTTAAACAGATGAAAAATTCACAAATGTTTGCTGGTTATGGTGAGAGAAGACATTATTATTATGATAAAGATAAAATAGATGAAGCATGGCATTTAGGAATGGATTGGGCAAGTATTAAAAAGGCAAAAATTTATTCTACAAATGAAGGAAAAGTAATTTTCAAAGATTATCTAGGAATTTATGG
>DKNG01000210.1:4375-4733 GCA_002470185.1 Arcobacter sp. UBA7394
CTTAATGATGAAATTTCTTCTAATCAATTAATTGCAAATACTGGTTCAACGGGAGCTGTATTTGGAGATCATTTACATTTTGGAGTTCTTATTCAAGGTATTGAAGTTAATCCATTAGAATGGATGGATAGAAAATGGATAAAAACAAACGTAACTAATATTATGAATCAAGCTAAGAAAGTGATAGATACTAAATGAAACAAAGAACAATTGCAAAAGAAGTAGAAATTGTAGGAATTGGATTACACAAAGGTGTTCCTGTAAAAATGAAATTAGAGCCATTAGATTCAGATATGGGAATAATTTTTTACAGAGTTGATGCTGGAGTAACTATTCCTTTAGAAATTGCTAATGTAGT
>DKNG01000210.1:4768-8754 GCA_002470185.1 Arcobacter sp. UBA7394
AGATGATGTTGTTGTTTCAACAATAGAGCATCTATTATCAGCTGTATATGCATATGGTATTGATAACTTAAGAGTGGTAATTGATAATGATGAAGTACCTGTTTTAGATGGAAGTTCATCAGGATACTGTATGCTTATTGAAGAAGCTGGTATTAAAGAACTAGATAAGTCTAAAAAAGCAATAAAAGTAAAAAAAGAAGTTGAAGTAACAACTCCTGAGGGCAAAAGAGTATGTTTAAAACCTTCTAATCATATTGTTTATGATTTTAAAATATCTTTCGATCATCCTTCAATTGGTGAGCAAAACTTTCATTTTGATTACTCAATTGCAGAATACAAAGAAAATATTTCAAGAGCTAGGACATTTGGATTTTTACATGAAGTTCAATACTTAAGAAGTGTTGGTTTAGCACAAGGTGGTTCTATGGAGAATGCTATTGTTTTAGACCAATCAAAAGTATTAAATCCAGAAGGTTTAAGATATACAGATGAGTTTGTAAGACATAAAATCTTAGATGCTATTGGTGATATGGCTTTATTGGGTTATACACTAGTTGGAGAGTATGATGCAGTTGCAGGTTCACATCATTTAAATCACTTATTAACTAAAGAGTTGTATAAAGACCCAGAAAATTATGAAATCATTGATTTAGAGGAAGCTAGTGAAGAAGCAGAAGTATTCGAATTAGCTTATTCTAAAGTTGAAATATAAGGTTTGTAATTGATTGAAGTTTTAGTTATAAGTATCTCAAATCCAATATTAATTGGTATATATGAAAATGAAGAATTAATTAATGAATATAAAATTGAAGGTAAAACATCTGATTTATTACCTTCATTATTTGAAGAGTTATTAAATAAATATAATATTCAAAGATTAAATTATGTAAATACACCTGGATCTTATATGGCAATAAAAGTTGCATATATTTTTCTAAAAACAATAAGCATCACTAAGAAACTTGAGTTCAGATCAGTTGAAGGTTTTGAATTTAATGAGAATTCTCCTATAAAAGCCTTGGGTAAAAAATACTTTATAAAAGATAAAAATGATGTTAAAGTAGACTTTTTAGAAAAAGATAGTATAATTCGCGACTTTAAGTTACCTAAGAGTATAAGTAACATAAATTTTAATAAACAGACATTACCAATTTATAATTTACCAGCTGTTTAAGAAGGAAATAGATGAAAGTAAGCGTTCCCGCTACTAGTGCGAATTTAGGACCAGGGTTTGATTCTCTTGGACTTGCAATTGCAATGAAAAACCAAGTTATTATTAAACCATCAAAATTTCACAGTGTATCATTAAAAGGTGAGGGTGCAAATAACCCTGTATTAAAAGATAACAATATGTTTATCTCAATTTTTAATGATTTTTATTATAATTTAACACATAGAAAAAGACATTTTAGATATGAATTTTTTAACGAAATTCCATTATCTAGAGGATTAGGTTCTTCTTCTGCAGTAATTGTATCTGCAATTGCTAGTGCATATGCTATTGAAGGTATTAAATTAGATAAAGATAAGTTATTAAATTTGGCACTTGCTTATGAAAATCATCCGGATAATATTACTCCAGCTGTAATGGGTGGATTTAATGTTGCAACTGTACAAGATAATGAAGTAAGTTATATTAATAAAAATATTCCTAAATCATTAAAAGCTGTTGTTGTAATTCCTAATAGGCCTATTTCAACTCAATTATCTAGAAAAGCATTACCTTTTAAATATTCAAAAGATGATGTTATATTTAATATTTCTCATTCTTCGTTATTAACGGCTGCATTTATGAGTGAAAACTGGAAAATGCTAAGAACTGCATCTATGGATAAAGTTCACCAGAAATATAGAATGAAACAAATGCCAGAATTATTTGATGTACAAAAAACGGCACTTAAAAGTGGTGCTTTAATGAGTACATTATCAGGTTCAGGTTCAACACTGTTTTCTATCTGTTTTGCTGATGATGCAAAGAAGATTGAAAAAGCACTTAAAAGTAGATTTCCTCATTTTAAAGTATTTAGTTCAGACTTTGATAATGTGGGCGTTAAAATAGATCTTTAATATTTTTTGATATTAAAGTATATTTTAGGTATAATCGTTGGCTAATTTAAAAAAGACTTTAAGAACTTGCATTTCTTGTCGAGAAAAAATCGAACAAAAAGTGCTGGTGAGACTTAAATGTGAAGATAAAAAACTTGTATTATTTAATAATTATGGTAGAAGTTTTTATATCTGTAAAGATTGTATATCAAAAATAGTACAAACAGATATTAATCAAAAAGTTTATAAAAAAATTGATAAGGCACTATGTAGAGAGTGCAAAAATAAAGATAAGTATGTTCTACAACTTAAGGAGATGTTAACAGATGTCAGATAAAGTAAGAGTTTATGAAATTGCAGAAGAGGCGGGAGCTAGTAGCTCGGAAGTTATTGCAAAAGCAAAAGATTTAAATATAGAACTTAAATCACCTCAAAGTGCAGTTTCATTTGAAGACGCAGAAGAGATTGCAAATTATATTATGACTGGTAAAAGTTCTAAAATAGCTAAAGCAGCTGCAGCTAAACCTAAAAAGGTAGTTGTAAAAAAAGCAGAACCAGTAAAACCAGTTGAAGAAGTTTCTAAAGTTGAGGCTCCAAAAGTGGAAGCTGAAAAGAAAGAAGAAAAAGAAACAATCTCAAAACCTACAACACCAGTTGAAAAACCTGCATCTGATGAAGTACAAAAAGAAGAAAAGAAAGAAGAGAAAAAAGAAGAAACAAAAGAAGAACCAGTTGTTTCTAAACCTAAAAAGATAATTCCTAAGAGAAGAGGTTTAAAAATTATCAAGAAGAAAAAGCCAAGAGAAGTTGAACCTAAGATTGAAGATAAACCAACTGAAATTCAACCTAGAAAGAAAATGAAATCTCTTAGTGAAATTTTAGGAAGTAATGACTCTGATTCATCTTCAAAAGATGAAAGCTCTGAGGCTAGAAGAGTTAAGAAAAAAGAGAAGAAAAAACAAGCTACTAGAACACATGATCATGGTAGAAAATTAGATGTTGTTAACAGAGGTGCATCTGATGACTTCTCTAATAAAACTGAACACTCTTTACTTGGAGAAGAAGTTGTATTATTAGATATGGGATTATCTGATACTTCTAAACTTTTAGAGGAAACAAAACCTCAAAATGCTAATAAGCAAGCTAGAGGTTCAAAACCAGCTGCATTTGGTAATAGACCACAAGGTTTAAAAAGAAGAAAAAGAAAGAAAAGAATTAAGAGAGAATTTGAATCAGTTGAAATTACTGAAGTAACAATTCCTGAAGATATTAGAGTATACGAATTTGCTGAGGCGTGTGGTAAATCTGCTTCTGAAGTAATTTCGGTATTATTCGGTCTTGGTATGTTAGTTACTAAAAATGACTTCTTAAAGCAAGACGAATTAGAAATTCTTGGTGAAGAGTTTGATATTGAAGTTACTGTTAAAGATGCGTTAGAAGACGTAAATTACGTTGACGAGTATTTAGAAGAAGAAATTGATGATTCTAACTTCTCAGAAAGACCACCAGTTGTTACAATCATGGGTCACGTTGATCATGGTAAAACTTCTTTACTTGACAAAATTAGATCTTCTAAAATTGCTGCAGGTGAAGCAGGTGGAATCACTCAACATATTTCATCTTATACAGTTGAAAAAGACGGAAAGAAAATTACATTTGTTGATACACCAGGTCACGCCGCGTTCTCTGCTATGAGAGCAAGAGGTGCTAGTGTTACTGATGTTGTAATTATTGTAGTTGCTGCTGATGATGGTGTTAAACCACAAACTGAAGAAGTAATTTCTCATGCAAAAGCATCTGGATGTCCAATTATTGTTGCAGTAAACAAAATGGATAAAGAAACAGCTAATATGGATATGGTTAAAGCACAAATGGCAGAGAGAGAAATGACTCCTGTTGATTGGGGTGGAGATATTGAATTTATTGGTGTATCTGCACAT
>DKNG01000130.1:0-1769 GCA_002470185.1 Arcobacter sp. UBA7394
CGAGTCCTTCTCTTCCCACCACTTAAAAAATTTTGGCGCGATAGCTCAGTCGGTAGAGCAATGGATTGAAAATCCATGTGTCGACAGTTCGATTCTGTCTCGAGCCACCATTTTTTTATATTAACACAATTACACTAGTGCGAGTGTGGCGGAATAGGTAGACGCGTTGGACTTAAAATCCAATTCCGGTTTCGGAGTGTGAGTTCGATTCTCACCATTCGCACCACTGTGTTATACTCAAAATTACAATCAATCAAAATTCATTTTAATTATTCAAACTATTTACAAAATAGCAACTAAATTTTCAATACAAAACTTACACTAAAATCCTATAAAAGCACATATCTCTTCAAAACGAAGTTTTAATAGTAATAAAGCTAAAAGCTTAAGATTTTATATTTCTTCTTATATTGTTGAGTTATTTGACTTGATATACATATGAAGAGGTTCTAGTTTAGTTAATATTATATATAGATATCAACAGCATCTAGGTAAGAAACTATTGATTGTATTTAAATATTAAAAAGAGAGGATATGGAGATAGAAGATAAAAAGATTAGATATAGAAAGGTTTAAATCAAATCCCCTTCTATAGGTAAAACAATCTTAAACTCAGCTCCTCGTAGAGATTTGTCTTGATAAATAAAATCTTTATTCTTAACAAGTAATTCCCCTTCAAGATGTTTCACAATAATCTCTTCCGTCATGTATAAACCAATCCCAGTTCCTTGAGCTTTATGTTTTGTAGTAAAATATGGTTCAAATATTCTATTTATAATATCAGTGGGTATTCCACCTGCACTATCTTTAATACAAATATTAACGTTTTCATCTTTTTTATATACATCTATAAATATAAATCTACTGTCATCATCTATTTTAAGTAACTCATCTCTAGCATTATTCAAGATATTAATTAAGGCTTGAATTAGTTCATTCTCATATGAATTAATTTCCACATTTTCAATATGTTTAACGATATTTATACTTTTAGTTTTAAACTGAGCTTCTATTAAATCTAAAGCTGTTGAAAGTGTATTCTTCAGAAAGAAATTACTTTTTACTTTGTTGGGACTAAAAAAGTTCCTAAAATCATCAATTGTTTTTGACAAATATTGTGCAGAAGCGTTAATTTTGTTTGATGCTTCATAGAAGAATTCATCACTTAAAGCACCTAACTGTTTTTGTAAAACCATACCACTTGACGCAGTTGTAATAGTTGATAATGGTTGTCTCCATTGATGAGCAATATTACCAATCATTTCTCCCATAGCTGCCATTTTAGATTGTTGGAATAGTAAAGTTTGTTTTTTATTAATATCGTTTTTATACTCATTTAATTTGCTCTCTAATAATTTAGATATATACATAGAGATAAATAATAGAATTAAAGTCATTACCGCACTAAGTAAAAGAATATTTTGAATGTAAGAATTATACTTTTTATCAATAATATCTTTACTATTTTGTACTTCTATTAAAATATCATCTTCATAAAAGCCTGTACCAATAATCCATTGCCAATTATTAAAACCTTTTACATAACTTATTTTCTTAGTAGCTAATAAAGTATCAGGTTTTGAGTTTTGAACATAAGAATAGAACCCAGAACCATTTATCGCAATTTCTTTTAAATCTTCAATAACTTTTTTAATCTTTATCGTATCATTGTTTTCAATAGCACTTTTTCCTAGATATTCTTTTCTTATATGACTTAAATAAATAGAATCATAATTAATTACAAAAACATAACCATTTTTACCATAACG
>DKNG01000130.1:1919-2860 GCA_002470185.1 Arcobacter sp. UBA7394
TTTGGTTTATACCAATAATATTCATCAAATCTTTCAGTTTTATTTTTTATTGTATCAACAATAGTTTGTATAAACATATAACCTTTTGCATCAACAAAATTATAAAAACTTTTGTTTTCAAAGCTTTTATCAATTGGATATAAAACCTTTACACCATTAATATCATCCATAAAGAAATAACCTCTACCATTGTTATAACGAATTGCTTCTAAAGAGGTTTTAATTTGTTGGAGTATTTCTTCTTTTGTTTTTGTATCTTTGTGTTTATTATATATATTTGTAGCAATACTATGGGCTTCATATACTCTATTTTTTATAGTATTCTTTAACTCTTTTTCTGTAGATACTTGAATATATTTAATATAATTAGATACCCTATCAACTTCATCTTTAATGATTTTTTTGTGATTTTTAATATAATCATTTTCTATTCTAGTTTTCTGCTCTAAAAAAGTGTTTTTATTATCAACATACAAGAATAATGTAATTAATATTGAGACGATAATAGTAAATATAGGTGGAGTATATTTAATTATTTTTAAAATTTGTTTTTCTTTTGTGTTTTCCATAGTCTGTCTATTTTAGGTTATTTAGTATTTAGATACTACATAAATTACACTTCACATGTTATAAATATTGAAAAAAAAGTTAACAAAAACATTATATTATTTGATATATTTAAAAAAAAAGTAATTATCTGATATAATCAAAAACTTTTATTAAATACAATAAATTATAAGGAAATAAATTATGTCAAAAATTGGAATTTTAGTAGCAAGTGCTAATAACAATAGAAACTTAGGTAATAAATTAAAAGAAATAGCAAATGAATTAGATTGTGAAGTAGAATTAATAAATCTTGTTGATTTAAATCTACCTTTATATAGTACAGTTGAAGAAGAAGCAAATGGTATTCCAGAAGTTGCTTTAGATTTAGCAAA
>DKNG01000130.1:2952-4452 GCA_002470185.1 Arcobacter sp. UBA7394
GTTATGCCTCCTGTATTAAATAATGCAATGGCATGGACTTCAAGAGCTACAAAAAGCTGGAGAGATGCATTTGAGCAAAAAGTTGTTGCTTTAGCTACACACAGTGGTGGAGGTGGAGCAAAAGGTCTTCAAGCTATGAGGATTATGTTCCAACATTTAGGAGCAAATATTTTAGCTAGAGAGATTCTAACTACTTATGAAAAACCTTTAAATGAAGAAAGTGCTAAGAATATTATTGAGCAACTTTCAAAATTAGCTAAAGTTTAGGAATTATCCTAAACCTTAGTTACCTCTTCCTAATAACTCAGAAGCTTCGCTAATTACTAAAAATGATTCAGGATCATTACGTTTAGCTATTTCTTTTAAAAGTTGTATTTTTGATATTTCAACAACTATTAATATCATTTTTTTCTCACCATCAGAAGATAGGTTTTCACCTTTGATTATAGTTCCTTCAGGACCTAATTTCTCTTTTACCTCTTTTGCTAATATTTCAACTTTATTTGTTACTAGATGAACTACTTTTTTAGATGGACGTCCTGTTAAAATAACATCTACAATTTTTGATGTTACATAAATACTTACTATACTCCATAAAGCTTTGTCAATGTCATCAAAAACATAAATTGAAAGAAGTATTACCGCTGCATCAATAAATAACATAGCTTCGGAAGCTTTATATTTAGTGGTAGAAGCAATAATAGTTGCAATAATAGAACTTCCTCCAGCAGAAGATTTACCACGAATAATAAAACCTAAACCTAAACCAATAAAAACTCCTCCAAAAATAGAAGCAAGTAGTGTTTCAGAAGTAGCTTGAGGTAAAGAGATATACTCTTTTAGAAAGTCAATTAACACTGAAATAAATATAATAGTAGCTACACTTTTTACAGCATACATTTTACCAAAGTATCTAATACCTAATAAAACTAAAGGTACATTTATTAAGAACATCCAAGTACCAATAGTAAGTGAGCTTACATGATGTAGTAATAAAGCTAAACCAGCTGTTCCTCCTGTAATTAAACTATTTGGCACTAAAAAAGATACAACACCAATAGCAGAAAAAACTGAACCTACTACTACAAATACAAAGTTAAGAAATGATGGGGATTTAAAGAGATCTCGCATTCTAACTATAATTCCTTATTATTAATTTTATCAAAAAGAATTATAGCTAAAATTTATTTCTAAGAATTAAAAAATTTAAATAATTCCTTCATACATAATTACTTTATTTCTACCTTTTTCTTTTGCTTCATATAACGATACATCAGAGAATTTCATCATTTGCTCTAATGACTCACCAAAATCAATACAAAGTCCAATAGAAACCGTGTATTTTAGGTTCAAATTATCAAGTTTGATTACATTTTTTGCAAAAGCTTCTCTAATTTCTTCAAAAGTTTGAATTACTTCTTGTTCTGGTCTATTATGCATCATAATACAAAACTCTTCCCCACCAACTCTTGAGATTAGTGAATCTTTATTTAGATATTT
>DKNG01000130.1:4475-18973 GCA_002470185.1 Arcobacter sp. UBA7394
GCAAGGATTTTACCAACTTCTTTAATAGCAATATCTCCAATATCATGTCCCCATGTGTCGTTGATATTTTTAAACTTATCAATATCTAACATGGCTAAAGCAAAATTCTCTTTTCTTGCTTTTGCTCTTTCATACATCTCTCTACCAGTTTCAAAGAAATATCTTCTATTAAACATTCCTGTCATATGATCTCTTGTTGCTTTATCTCTAATTGAATCAAATAACTGAATAATTTCAATATTACTATTAATTCTTGAGAAAAACTCTGTTTTAGAGAAGTCTTTATATAAAAAATCATTAGCACCATATTTTAAGAATTTTGATACTAGTTCTTTATCTTCAGAACCAGATAAAGCAATAACAGATACTTCATCTTTTTTAAATTTTTTTCTAAGTTTTGAAGTAAACTCTAAACCATTCATATCAGGCATCATATAATCAACTAGAACTACTTTGATATGAGATCTTTCAGCTAAAGCTTTAAGACCTTCTTCACCACTATATCTAACTGACGTTCGTAGATTATACTGCTGGCATAAAGCTTCCATTTTATGGGCAAATGTTTTTGAATCATCTACAATTAAAACTTCTACATTTTCATTTTCAACAATTCTATTTACGATTGATGTTGCATAATCAATAGCTTGGCTACCATCTTTAATTACATAATCTACTACTGTTTCTGTCGAAAAAACCTTATTATCAGTATTTAATGAACTTCCTGTAAGTAATACAGATTTAATTTTAAATTTACTAATAAATTCAACAATCTCACCATTTTTAGCATCAGGTAAACTATAATCTAATAGGGCTACATCAAATCTACCCTTGTGTTTTAATAAGATTTCTGCACACTCTTTATAAGACATTGCTGTATAAACTTCATAATCACTTTTTTGTTCTAAACTATCTTTTATACCATATAATATTGTTTTACTATCATCAACTACTAATATTTTTTTCATATTTCACCTTATGGATTAATGCGTAATTATATATTAATAAAATGTAAAGAACGTATAATTTTTAATAAAAAAGTAATAAACTTTATTTAAATGAATATAAAGAAATAAGATATTCCATTATTGTTACATTTTATTTATCTATAATAAATGTACTTATTTTAATATATAGGAAAAGAAGATGAAAAGAGTTTTAACATTTGGTACATTTGATATATTTCACTATGGACATCTAAAAATTCTTGAAAGAGCTGCTAAATATGCAGATGAATTAATAGTTGGTATTTCTTCTGATAAATTAAATTTTAATAAAAAAGGTAGAACACCTGTTTATTCAGAAGATGAAAGAATGAAAATAATCTCTTCATTAAACTTCGTAAATGGTGTTTTTTTAGAAGAATCATTAGAATTAAAAAAAGAGTATTTACTTAAATATGATGCAGATATGTTAATTATGGGAGATGACTGGGCAGGTAAATTTGATGAATTCAACGAAATATGTCAAGTTCAATATTTACCAAGAACACCTGATGTTTCCACAACAGAACTAATACAAAGAATTAAAGGTATTTAAATGAAAGACATTAATTATATTTCAAAAGAAGCTAAAGTTGGTAAAAATACAGTACTTAATGCCCCTGTTAGACTAGTAGGAACTGCAAATGTAAAACATTCATGTAATATTGGTAACTACACATTTATTAATAGCGGTACTACATTATTCCCAGGAACTAAAATGGGGAAATATTGTTCAATTGGTAAGAACTGTGAGTTAGGTGCTTTTGATCACCCTACTACATGGTTAAGCTCATCAGCAATTCAATACAACTTAAAACTACACTTCCCAGATTATATTGAAGATTTCGACCAAAAAAAGATTGATAGACCAAAAGAGACTATTTTTGGTAATGATGTATGGGTTGGATCTTTAGCAGTTGTAAAAAGAGGTCTAACAATCGGAGATGGAGCTATTGTTGCTGGTGGTTCTGTTGTTGTAAAAGATGTACCACCTTATGCTATTGTAGGTGGAGTTCCAGCTAAAGTATTAAAATATAGATTTGATGAAGAAACAATTGAAAAACTATTAGAACTACAATGGTGGGATATGCCAGTGGAAGATTTAAAAGATATATCTTTTGATGATATTGAAGCAGCAGTAGAAGAACTGCAAGCAAGAAAGCTTGAATCAGCTTAATATATTGGTACTTTAAAACCTCTTGGTTTTAAAGTACCTCATCATTTAAAATATTATCCTTTGATAATTCAATTGTAAATACAGCACCAACATCACTATTACTTACATTAATTTCCCCAGATAATTTTGTCTCAATAATTAGTTTAGATATATAAAGACCTAAACCAGTACCCTCTTTTTTTGATTTTGTAGTAAAGTAAATATCAAATACCTTATCAATAACATTTAGATTTATTCCTCCACCATTATCTTCAATATCAATATAAACCTTATCTTTTGTCTCTCTAAGCACTATTTTTATAAATGGATTTTTAATATCTTCTTGAACTAACACATCTTGAGCATTAGCTAAAATATTTAAAATCACTTGGGAAAACTCACTTGGAAAGCCAGTTGTATTTATAGTTTTTGATGGTTTATGAAAATCTAGATTTATATGATGATAAGTTAAAGACGCATTTATTATATTTACAGCATTTTGAATATACTCAGACAGATTAAAAACCTCTTTAGTTCTATTTGGTTCAAAAAAGTTCCTAAAATCTTCAATTGTATTAGACATATATTTTAATAAATCATTTCCATGTAAAACTCTTTGATTTAAATACTTTTCATCTAATTCATTAAAAGCATAAGCAGATTCTAAATTCATAAAAATCCCACCTAATTGAGCTAAAGGTTGTCTCCATTGATGTGCAATATGCCCAATCATTTCCCCCATGGTAGCAAGTTTTGCTTGTTGCATTAGCAAATACTCACTATCCATACGCCGCTCTATTTCAGTATCAATTAGATTTTGAAGTTTCGTTTTTTCATTTTCATAGTTTGTTACATCTTTGAAAATCAATTTAATAAAGTTTGTATTTACATTTTTTGAGATTGTCCCAGATATTTCGTAGATAGAACCTTTTATTTCTACTGATTTGTTTTTTAGCTGTTTTTTTCTTAATAAAAAACTTTTAATTTCTTCCCAATCTTCTATCTTGAATAGTCTTGTAACTTTTTGTTCAATTAAATCATTTCCAAATAATTTATGTGCTTGTTCATTCATCCAATAAATCACTTCTTCATTTTTAGAATAAAAAATTTCAATAATTGGCTCAGGCAAAAAGTCCATTATTTCTTGGGCATGTTTAATTTTATTTTGTAGGATTCTTGTATAGTTACCTTTGATATGTTTTAGAATATCTCTATTAGTAACAATTGAGACTATTTTTCCTTCATTATCTAAGACAGCGACTCTTCTAATACTTTGTACTTTCATTAACTCAATAACATTTGTCACTAAAGAATCAACTTTTACTGTGATTATAGGTGAACTCATACACGTAGCTACTTTTTGGTTTAGTTCAACCTCATAGTATGTAAGTTTTAAAATATCTTTTTCTGTAATAATTCCCACATGAGTATTAGCATCTAATACTACAACAGAACCTATTTGATACTCTTGCATAATATTTACAGCTTTTTTAATGGTATCATCAATTTGAACCGTTTGTATTGTATGCTCAGTTTTAATAATATCGGATACTTTTAAATCAATTTTATATACATCTTCTTCTAAATATTCAAATAAATCTTTTTGAAGTACTATACCTTTGTATAAACCATCATTGTCTACAAGAATTATTCTTCTAATACTATGTTGTATTAATAAATCAAAAGCATATTCAACTGGTCTATTCTCATTTGTTGATATTACTTTTCTTGTAGCTATTTCAATAGATCTTTTATTTAGATTCATATTAGCTTTTAAAGTATTAACAATATCACTTTCAGTAATAATAGCAACTGGTTTTAAGTTTTCAATTAAAACAACACTACCATTTTTATTTCTATGCATAATAGCCATTGCTTCTTTGATAGTTGAATTAGCATCAATACTAAATTCCCCTTGATTAGCTATTTTTTTTAGGCTATTCATAGTTTTTCACTTCTGTATAGTTTATAACCTACTCCACTTACATTTGAAAAAATACCATGATGGGTTTTTTGTCTTATATTTCTAATCTGACTTCTAATAGAATTTTCAGTCATTACCTCATCTTCCCAAACTTCATTTTGTAAAGACTCATAACTTATAATTTGTTCATTTTTCTTAATAAAAAATTCTAATATTTGCATCTCTTTTTTGCGCAAACTAATCTCTTCTAAATTTTGAAACAGAACTCTTTTTCTTCTATCATAAAAAAAACTCTCTCCTAAATCTATATTTCCAAAATTAGGAAATACTTCAGAGAACTCATTTATTGCTTTTTTTAAAGCTTCAACTAAATCTATACTAGTTATTGGTTTTACTAGATACCTAGTAATAAACAGTTCAATAGCCTCAATTGTAAACTCTTTATTTGTATATGCCGTTGAGATAATAACTCTGGTATTTTTATCATTCTCTCTTATTAATGAGATGAGCTCCATTCCACTCATTTTGGGAAGATTAATATCAACTAATAAAATTTGAGGTTTATGTTTTTTATATAAAGAATACCCTTCTTCTGCACTTGATGCTTCATATATATTTTTACAATATCTGCTTAGAAATTCACAAATATATTTTCTAATATTTATATCATCTTCAATATAAACTATTGAAAGATCAGACATATTTGTCATAAATTCCTTATGATCCATAACTTACCTTCTTTAATACTAAATATAATTATTTAAATCTAAAATATTATATGATAATTAAATAAAATGTAAAGACAATAGAATGCTTAAATAAATTATTTATTGATTTATTCCGCTTTTAAACAGATTTAATTAGTTTTAATATGAGTGAGGTAGTTTGATAATAAATTCAGCGCCTTTATATAAGGCATCTTCATACATGAATTCTCTATTTTTTACGATAATATCACCTTTCATGTGCTTCTTTATAATTTCATTACTCATAAACAGCCCTATTCCTGTTCCTTGAGATTTATGTTTAGTAGTAAAATATGGCTCGAAGATTCTATTGAGAATATGAGAGGGAATTCCACCTGCATTATCTTTTATTTTTATAAACATGGAATCTTCGTTACTGTAACTTTCAATAAAAATTAATTTTCTTTTATTTTTGGATTCAACTAGTTCATCCCCTGCATTATTTAGAATATTAATAATTACCTGAATCAATTCGTTTTTAAAAGTATATACATCTAATTCCATAATATTTTCAATAATAACAATATCTAAAGATGAAAATTTAGTTTTTACTAGATTTATAGTGTAGTCAATTACTTCACTAATTTGGAATTCACTTTTATTATAATTTGGTTTGAAAAAATCCCTAAAATCATCAATAGTTTTAGATAAATATTGAGCACTTGTATTAATATCATTTAAACCATTGTTTAAAGTCTCATCATCTAAGTTCCCTGCTTTATGATTAATTTGCATTCCCGTTGATAATACAGATATAACAGACAAAGGCTGTCTCCACTGATGAGCTATGTTTTCTAACATCTCACCCATTGCAGCCATTTTAGATTGTCTATGCATAATATCTTCATACTCAATAAGCTCTTTTTTAATTTTTGAAACTTCATCTTTTAGGGTTTTATTATAGTTTGCAAGCTTGGTGTTTACTTCTTCTCTTCTTTTTTCTAACTCTAATCTATCACTAATATCTCGTGAGAAAGCAAGGATATAATCCTTTCCTTGAAAGTTTTTTAGGCTAAGTGAAGTTTCTACATAAACACTAGAACCATCTTTACAAAGATATTGTCCTAAAGTAATAAGACTTTTTTTCTTTGAAATTTCTTTGAAAACTTCTGGAATTTGTGCATTATTTTCAATTGCTTTTCTTATATCTGAAATTCTTAATTGCTTAAGCTCTTCTAGACTATAACCTAAACTCAAACTTGCTTTTTGATTTGCAAATTCTATTTTTTGTGTTTCAAAATCTACTAATATAATAATCTCATTAGACTCTTTTATAAATTCAAAATATAAATTCAATTTTTCATCTTGATTAATTTTATCGGTTATATCTGAAACATATGATATTAAATGCTCTTTATTGTTAATCATTACAATTCTAGAACTAATATTGACAGGTATAAATGTTGAGTCTTTTTTTCTATGAGTTGATTGTATTTCTACAGAGCTTTCAGGATCTTGTTCTTTAATAAATTGTAACTTTGATTGAAAATCTTTTTTTGTGAGGACATGCCCATCTACGTCCCAAACATTAAGATTTAACATCTCTTTTCGTGTGTAGCCAAGAGTATTACAAGCTGTAGTATTTGCAAATATTATTTTTCCATTGAAATCAATTAAATAAATAGCTTCATTAGCTAGTTCAAAAGATGTTTTTAATAAGTAGTGTATATTATTTCTTCTTATTCTGTTCAAAGTAAAGACCTGTTTGATTTTGTTTTTTGCGAATATTATACTACTTTTTTAAAAAATTTCAAGAGTAATTTAAAATTTATTTGATTATTTATTGGCATATTCTGTTATTACTTTGTAACCAATACGTGCTATAATAAAATATGAAAGAAAAAGTATATGTACTAGACACAAATATCATCTTACAAAATCTTCAGAATCTATTTAAAATCTCTGACAATAAAACCAACCATATTGTAATTCCCGAAACAGTTTTATTAGAATTAGAGGATAAAAAAAAGCTGACAAATGAACTAGGATTTTACTCAAGAGAATTTGCAAGATTATTAGCAAAGATGAAAATTAAGGAAGTTGATTATAAACTTGGTTTCAAAGTGGTAAAGTTTTCAAATGACGAAATTAATCTAGATATTATCGCAAAAGATACATATGACACCCAAATAGAACAAATTCACCTAAGTGAAAGTAATGATAAAAGAATTATAGAAGTAGCTTCAATTGCACAAGAGTATTATAAAGGTGCTCAAACTATATTCTTATCATTAGATGTTTATGCAAGAATTTTCGCTTTATTTAAAAGCATAAAAACAGAAACACTACATGACGATAAATCAACTGTACCAAAATTTGAGTTTGTTAAAAACGTAGAATTAGACTCATCAATGTTTAATACATTAGATAATAAAGCAGTTGAAGAGATAGATCCTGAACACTCCCAAGAGAACTTCTCTTATATATTTGAAAGTTCTGATGGTAATAGCGAATATGCAATTACACATAATGGAAAACTTGATTTATTAAAAGAGAATGATTTCAAAGCTTTAAATGTAAAACCAGTAAATTTAAAACAAAAACTATTTACAAAAGCAATTTTATCTAATATGTACGACTTATTAGTAATTGATGCAAAAGCAGGAAGCGGGAAGACTCTTATGTCAATAGTTTGTGCAATGAGACTAATTGACCTTGGATATTACGACAAAATTGTTTATGTTAGAAACTCTATTGAATCTTTAGATAAAGGCGCAGATGTTGGGTATTTAGCAGGAAATGATGAAAAATTTAGAATCTATAATATGGCATTACAAGATACTTTAGAGTTCATTGCAAAAAAACATCTTAAAAAGTCAGAAAACAGAGAAAATAGTGAATCAATAGAGTCAAAAATTTCAGAACTTGAATCAAAGTATTGCATGGAAACATTATGGCCAGGAGAAGCTAGAGGTAGAACCTTATCAAGTGCCATTGTAATAATGGATGAATGGCAAAATAGCTCAGAAAATACAACTCAACTAATACTTTCAAGATTAGATGAATCTTGTATGGCAGTTGTAATTGGATCAAATAGGCAAATCGATAATTTATATTTAAATAAATATAATAATGGATTAACAACACTGCTTAAACATACAAAATTTGAACATCCTGAAATTAAGATGTTTGCAATAGAACTAGAAAAAGCAGTTAGAGGTAAGTTCGCAGAATTTACTGAAAGAATCTTTGAGAAAAGATCAAGATAAGGAATATAAAATACAAAATAGATTAATCAACGATACAATTTATAATCATATCGAATACACAAAATTAGAAGACAAAATTTTACAAACAAAAGTTGTTAATAGATTACAATTTATTACACAAAATGCTTTAGCATATTTTTCATATCCATCAATTACAACCAAGAGATTTATTCACTCTCTTGGTACTATGCATTTAGCTTCTTTTATGTTCAAGAACTCATTACTAAATGCTGATAAAACAACAAAAAATGATTTTTTAAACTCATTAAAAGATGTAATTATTCAAATAATAAAAGAAGAGAATCTAAAATTAGATTTAGATGATATGGAATACTTTGATAATAAAGCTTTATATCAATTTACTGTTCCTACGAAATCAAAAGCACATAGGGCAACATATAGTATTATTTTACAAACTATTAGAATTGTTGGATTGTTACATGATGTAGGACATCTACCCTTCTCTCATCAAATTGAAAATGCTCTAAAAAAAGTCTATAACAAGATTAAAGAAAAAGAGTTAAATCAAGAAATACTAGTGCAAAAAGAGATTGAATTCAAAAATATTTATGATGAAATTACTAATAATGCATCAAAAGTATTACATGAAGCAATTGGGAAAAACCTATTATCACTGTTATTTCAATATGAAGTAAGTAACCTTCTTAAAAAAAATATTGATAAAGAGTATATTAAACTAATTGAAAAACTATCTTTATATATTTTTGAAGACAAAATATATAATGGTTTTGATTTTAATGTTTTACATAAATTTATTGATAGCACAGTTGATGCTGATAGATTAGATTATGTAAATAGAGATATGTTAGCTAGCGGATATATTACCGGACCTAATGATCATATTAGAATTACAAAACAAGCAGTATTAGTAAAAAAGAATAATAATTTTTATCTTAGCTTTTTTGATATGTCTTTAATAGATATTGAACATATGTTAGAAATGAGATTTAATTTATATAAAAAAGTTATTTATAATCATGGTATTGCAAAAACTGATGCCTTGCTTGAAAATGTAGTTCAATATTTATCTACAAAATATTTTAATGATGAAGAGACACAAAGTGATATTTTACATAATATTTCTATGCTTTGGAATTTCAAAGATAAAAATATAGAAAAAGAGTTAGACAACATTTCTATGTTAGATGAAAATTGGTTAATTTCATTATTTAAACATGAATATTTTTTAATCAAAGATAGAGAAGATTTAGATGCCCATGAAAAAAAATATCTATACTCTTTTGAAGAAGTTTTATTTGGGAAAAGAAGATTTAGAAGTCCTTGGAAAAACTTAAATGAGTTTTATAAAGTCCTTGGATTTTCTACAGTTGAGAGATATAAATTTAGGGAAAGTTTTGGATATATTACAGAACATAAATCTAAAGTACTACAAAAAGAACTGGACTCTTTTATTAAAAGATGGGAAAATAAAAAAGATGATTTATTCTTCACTTTTCAAGTTGTATCTTTTAAAATAGGAATTCAAAAAGATTTCTGTTTATATGATGGAGAAGAGTTAATTAATATTGATGAAGTTTCAACTCTTAGAAAAAGACTTAAACAATCTATGTTAAACACTGTTCCTTTCTATATTTATTCAAATAAAAAAATATTGAATGATGTTATGAAAAAAGAATTAAAAGAGATAGTTTTAAAGATTTTTGATTAATTTTAAAGTTTCTCCATAAAAAAGTTATTTTTATAGAGAAACACCTTGCTTTATTTAAGTTTTATTGTTATATATTTATACACTTTAATAAAACAAGGCTACGTAACTTATGGAAAATAATTTTACTTTTAACAATATTGATCATTATGACACTCTTTTTGAAAACTCAGTTGATCCAATCTTATTTGTTAAAGATTACAAATATATTGACTGTAATGACGCTGCATTAAAAGCCTTAAATATGTCATCAAAAGATGATTTAATAGATACACACCCAGCATATATATCACCACAATTTCAACCAGATGGAAAAAAATCAAAACAAAAAGCAAATGAAATAATGCAAAACTCTTATGACAATGGTGTTATTAGATTTGAGTGGCTACATAAAAAAATTACTAATGAAACGTTCTGGGTTGAAGTTACTTTAAAACCAATGAAAATAAAAGATGAAAACTACTTATATGTTTCATGGAGAGATATAGAAAAAAGAAAAGTTTTTGAAGCAAATATAGAAAAAAAGAATCATGAACTAATATCTACGAATAATTATATAAAAGATATAAACAACCACCTTCAAGCTCATGATAAAACTAGTGAAAATCTCTTTGATAGTTTAACTCTACTTGGTCAATATAAAAATGCCTTAGATGAAAGTGCTATCGTTTCAAAAACAAACCTGAATGGAATAATCACTTATGTAAATGATAATTTTTGTTCAATTTCTGGATATGCAGAAGAGGAACTAATAGGACAAAAACACAGTATTATTAGACATCCAGAGGTACCACAAGAAGTTTTTAGAGATCTATGGGAGACGGTTAGAAAAAAAGAGATATTTAGAGCTATTATTTGTAATAGAAAAAAAGATGGAACTTCATATTATGTAAATACAACAATCATTCCAATTTTAGATAAAAACTCAGAGATAATTGAGTTTATCGGAATTAGACATGATGTTAGTTCATTATATGAAAAAGATAAAATTATTTATAAGCAATCTATTGACGAATTATGTGATTTATACAATAGATCAAAAATGATTACAGATCTTAAAAGTGTAGTATTTCCTAAACTTGCAATCATTGATATTGATAGATTCAAAGACTTAAATGACTCTTATGGAATTGATATTGGGGATAGAATACTAAAACAGTTTGCAAAAGAGTTACTAAAATTCAAAAGTACTAATCTAAATATCTATAGAATTTCTGGAGATATTTTTGCAATTTTAGCAAAAGGTGATTTCTCACTAAAAGAACTTACTTTAACTTGTGAAAGAATAGTAGAACATATATCAAAAGTTGAATTTGTTATAGATGATGATATTTTTAATTTATCTCTTACTATTGGAATTGCTACTGGAAAAAAGACCTTAATTACCAATACAGAAATGGCTTTATCTCATGCTAAAGAGAAAAACTTAGAAGTATGTGTATTTAATGATAGGATTGATATTCAAGAGAAGCTAAAAGAGAATATCAACTTTACAAAAGAGATTAAATACGCATTAAAACATGACTCTATTTTAATGTATGCACAAAAGATTTATAACAATACTACAAATGAATACAAATATGAAACATTAATGAGAATGAAACAAAAAGATGGAACTATCATTTCTCCATTTAAGTTCTTAGAACATGCAAAAAAAGCCAAACTTTATCCAAATATGACAAGAATCATGATAGAAAAAGCATGTGCTTATTTTGAAAACAAAGACAAAATGTTCTCAATAAATCTTACTATTCAAGATATTACAAATAAAAAAACCGTAGATTTTTTAGTTAATAAATTAATACAAACAAATACAGCAAATAATGCAATATTAGAAATCGTAGAATCAGAAGGTATTGAAAACTTTGATGAAGTATCAACATTCATTACAAAAATGAAAAGAATCGGTTGTAAAATAGCTATTGATGATTTTGGAACAGGATATTCAAACTTTGAATATATTATCAAATTAAATATTGATATTCTAAAAATTGACGGCTCACTAATTAGAGATATTGATACAAATGAAAACTTACACCTTACAGTTTCAACTATTGTAAGTTTCGCTCAAAAACTTGGAATTGAAATAGTAGCAGAGTTTGTTCACTCAGAACAAATCTATGAAATGGTAAAAGAGTTAGGAATAACTCATTCACAAGGATTCTTTTTACACAAGCCAGAATATTTATCTTAGACTTTGAGATATTATTAGATAAAATATATTATCAACACTAGGAGATATTTTGGACTTAACACATCTTAGAGGAAAATATACTACAAAAGGTTTAGAAGAACAAGACCTAAACATCAACCCTTTTAAACAGTTTGAAATTTGGTTTAATGATGCACTAAATGAAAAACTATGCGAACCAAATGCCATGAGTTTAGCTACAGTTGGTAAAGATATGATGCCAAGTATTAGAACTGTATTATTAAAAACTTTTGATGAAGATGGTTTTGTCTTTTTTACAAACTACAAAAGTAAAAAAGCTCAACAAATAGAAGAAAATCCAAAATCAGCCCTACTTTTTTCATGGTTAGAACTTGAAAGACAAATAAAAATTGAAGGTTCTATTGAAAAGATTTCAAAAACTAAATCTCTAAAATACTTCTTAGCAAGACCAAAAGGTAGTCAATTAGGAGCTTGGGTTTCACATCAAAGTGAAGTAATCTCATCAAGAAGTTTATTAGAGCAAAAATTTGATGAAATGAAAAACAAATTTGCAAATGGAGAAGTACCATTTCCATCATTTTGGGGTGGATATATTGTAAAACCAGTTAGAATCGAATTTTGGCAAGGTGGGCAAGATAGATTACATGATAGATTTCTTTATGAAAAAGACGAATTTGGGGAATGGAAGATCTCAAGATTAGCTCCATAAAATAAAATTTTATAATTTGTAAGATTTATACTTTTTAATAACAAAAACTAAACACTTTTTATATATAATAATTACTTATTACTAGGAAAAAAGGTTTGTATAATGTTTAATAATTTAAATTTTAGTAAAAAGTTATTATTTGGTGTATTATCTGTATTAATTGTCTTATCTACAATCTCTACATTTCTGATCTCAAATAAAGCATTTAAAGATAGTAAAAAAATATCCAAAGATTATATGATGCAATTAGGTTTTAAGAATGCATTAGAAATCAAAGGTGACATCGAAAAATCAGTAGTTCTTATCAAAACATTTAGTGCAACACTTGAAACAGCATTAAATGAAAATGTAATGTATGACAAACCTGTTCTTGTTGAACTTATGAGTTCCATATTGGAGAAGAATCCATATATTGTTGGGGTTTGGACATACTTTGAACCAAATTCGTTTTATCCAAATATTTCAAGAATGGCTAATAGATATGCCCATGATGAAACTGGTAGATTCTCACCTTATGTAATGAAAAATAATGGTGAAATAAATCTTGTATGGCAATATCCAGTTCTTAAAAACAACAAATGGATTACGGAACCTGAAAGAACAAAAAAAGAGTTTATTACAGAACCATATAAATTTGAAGTTGATGGGAAAAATGTATTAAATACTACTGTATCAATTCCAATGTATAACAAAGGCAAATTTGTTGGTGTTGTAGGAATCGATATCTCATTAGATAAAATCGTACAAAAAGTTTCTAAATTAAAAATTCTTAAAAGTGGTTATGGTTATATTCTAACTTCTCAAGGAACATTAATTGCTCACCCAAATGCTAAAAACCATGGAAAAAAATTAGAGCAAATCAATAAAACTCCTATTTCTAAAGATATTATCAAAAATATCAAGAATAATAAAGATTTATTTTTTGAGAATAAATCTGAAATCAATAATAAACCTTCGTTTAATTATCTTGCATCCTTTAAAATTAGTGATTCAGATATAAACTGGGGATTTGGATTATCAGTACCAGATGAAGAGTATTTAGAAGATGCATTTATTATTGAAAAGTTCTCAATTTTTGCGGGATTAATTACAACTTTATTAATTGGTATTGTAGTATTTATTGGAACTAGAATATTAACGAAGAAGTTAAATACAATTGAAAATGGTTTAGATAATTTCTTCAAATTCTTAAATAAACAAACAGATAGTATTCAAGAGATTCAAATCACTCAAAATGATGAATTTGGAAAAATGGCTAAAAATATTAATCAAAATGTTAAAACAATTACTACAAGTATTAAAGAAGAGAATGAACTTATTAATGATGTTAAAGATGTAGTAAATAGTGTTGGGGAAGGTCATTTAAATAGAAGAATTTCAAAAGATTCTAGTACTAAATCTTTAAATGAGTTAAAAGAACTAATTAATGAAATGTTACAAAAACTTGAAAGTTTTGTAGGAAATGATATTAATCAATTGGCAAAAGTTGTTGAAAGTTATGCAAACTACGACTTTAGAGCTAGACTTGATGCTAATACAAATGGCGAGATTGGAAAAGAAATTATTTCAATGAATAAAATGATTACAAATATGCTTAAATCTAATCAAAAAGATGGATTAACATTAAAACATAGTTCAGAGCAATTAACAAGAGATGTTAATATTTTAAATCAAAATGCCATTAAACAAACAGAGTCATTAGAAGAAACAACAAATGCTATTAAGGATATCAGTGAAACAATTAGTAGTACAAATCAAAAAGCAAGTGAGATGTCAAATATCTCATCTTATACAAAAGAATCAGCAAATAAAGGTAAAGCATTAGCTTCTCAAACGGCCACATCTATGGATGATATTAATGAAAAAGTAAGTGCTATTAATGAAGCTATTTCAATTATTGATCAAATTGCATTC
>DKNG01000130.1:19110-19984 GCA_002470185.1 Arcobacter sp. UBA7394
AACCTAGCTAATAGATCTTCTGATGCAGCCAAAGAGATTACAAATTTAGTTGAAAGTGCTACACTTAAAACAAAAGAAGGTAAAAGAATTAGTGATTCAATGATTGAAGGATTTAATGAACTTGAAGAGAAAATCAATGAAACAAATCAATTAATTGACGATGTTACAAATGCTGCAAAAGAGCAAGATTCTAAAATGAGATTCATTGGAGATATTGTAGATAGATTAGATTCATATACGCAAGAAAACACTCAAATCGCGCAAAAGACAAACCAAATTGCTATTGAAACTAACCAAATAGCATCAGAAGTTGTTAATAATGTAGAAAAAAACAATTTTGAAGGAAAAGAGCTTTAGGCTTTTTTCTTTTAATCTTACAAATTGACATATTTTTTGAAACTCTATTTTTAATCTGCTAAAATCACACTATTAAACAAACATCTAGGAACTAAACAAAATGATATTAGGAAACTGCCCTTATTGTGATGGAATTGTTACATCAAAAAAAATTACAGCTCAAGGAAAAACTGTAAAACTTTATTCATGTCAAAATGCAAAAAAAGAGTATGATGAAAGTGAACAATACGTATTCACAGCAGACTCAACATGTAGATTCAGAGTTTATTCAAATGCATTTTTAAGATGGAATAAAAGAAGTTTTTCTGAATATGAAATGAAAAATTTATTAAAAGATGGACAAGCAACAATAAGACTTCATGGTAGAAAAGGTACAGGTGAATACTTCAAGTACGTTATAACTGACGAAGAATACGGTGTATCTGTATTATGGGATGAGGAAGTAGAAAAAGAAGAAACTGCTTAGTTTCTTCTTATAAATAGTGTCCAAAATGTTCTTTTTTTGTATCTAAATAGT
>DKNG01000124.1 GCA_002470185.1 Arcobacter sp. UBA7394
GATATCCAAATGCCAAAAATGAATGGTATTAAAATGATTGAAGAAATAAAAAAAATTAATTCTGATATTCCAATTATTATTACTACTGCATTTAACGATATCAAATACTTATCTGATGCAATAAATTTGCAAGTTTCAAAATATCTTATGAAGCCTATAAACTTAAAATTATTAAAGAGTTCAATTTTTGAAGTATATGAACCTTTAAGATTAAAAAACTGTCTTATAGAAAAAAATAAAGATTATGAAGAATTAACAAAAAATTTAGAAGAAAATATAGAAGAAAAAACTAATGAAATAAAAAAAAATATGGCTTTTTTAAAGAGTTATCAACTAGCAATGGATGAATCTTCTTTAGTTAGTAAAACCAATAAAAAAGGTATTATCACCTATGTGAATGAAAATTTATGTGTAACATCAGGTTATAAAAAAGAAGAACTTCTAGGAAAATCACATAGTATTTTAAGGCATCCAACAACACCAAAAGAACTTTTTATTGATCTTTGGAAAACTATAATGTCAAAAAAGATTTGGAAAGGTGAATTTCAAAATAGAGGTAAAACTTCAGATTATTGGATTGATACTACTATTTTACCTATTCTTGATGATAATAATGAAATTGCTGAGTTTATTGCAATTAGACATGATATTACACAAATAGTTAATCAAAAAGAAAAACTTTATAAATTAGCAAATACAGACTCCTTAACAGGTTATTTTAATAGAAATAAATTCTTGGAAGATTTAAATGAAAATAATAGTGCTTTAGCCATTATCAATATTAAGAAATTTAGAGATTTTAATGATTTTTATGGTTTTGAATTTGGAGATGAAATTATCATTCAATTACTAGATAAAGTTAATACTTTAATTGAAAATAGTAATTTAACTCTTTATAGATTACATGCAGATGAGTTTGCAATTTTAGGTAAAGATATTAACAATTCTGTTTTTACTTCTTTGATGGAGAGCTTCTTATCTAATGAATTGACAACTTTGATAATTTATAAAAAAAAGATTTCTATTGATATATATATTAGTATATCTTTTGAAAAAGAGAATCTAATGAAAACTGCAGAAATTGTTAAGGACACATTAAAAAATAGTTATAAAAGACTGCTTATTTATAATAAAAATTTGAATTTAGAAGAAAAGTCAAAGAACTATTTAATGTGGACAAAAAAAATAAAGCAAGCAGTAGAAAATGATAATTTTGTTCCTTTTTTCCAACCTATAGTTGATAATAAAACTCTCAAATGGGGGAAGGCTGAATCATTAGTAAGATTAAAAGAAAAAAATGGAAATATTGTTTCTCCTTTTTTCTTTTTGAGAGTCGCAAAAAAAAGTAATTATTATTTTTATATTACGAAAATAATGGTTAATAAAACTTTCGATTATTTTGAGAATAGAGATGAAGAGTTTTCTATAAATTTAAGTATTAGAGATATTTTGGATGAATACACACTAGGGTTTATTTTGTCTAAGATTAAAAGTTATTCATCTCCAAATAGAGTAATTTTTGAGATAGAAGAGTCTGAGGGAATAGATAGATTTGATGAAGTAATAAGTTTCATAGATATTGTAAAATCTTACGGATGTAAAATAGCAATTGATGATTTTGGTACTGGTTATAGTAACTTTGCATATTTATTAAAATTCAAAGCGGATTTTATTAAGATTGATGGATCTTTAATTAAAGATATAACAGAGAATAAAAATTCAAAAATTATAGTTAAAAATATTGTTAACTTTGCAAAAGATTTAAATATTAAGACTGTTGCAGAATATGTAGAAAATGAAGAGATTTTTAATGAAGTTAAGAGTTTAGGTGTTGATTATTCACAAGGATATTATTTTAGTAAACCTATAGAAGAATTAAAATGAAAAAATTTACAAAATTAGAAAAAACAATTTTATACATAGAAGATGATAAAAATACCCAAGATGAAGTATTACTCTTTTTACAAAGGTTATCTGACAATGTTATTGTTGGGGATAATGGGCAAGAAGGTTTAGAACTTTTTAACAATAATAATATTGACCTCGTTATCACTGATATAAAAATGCCAATTATGGATGGTTTGGAAATGAGTAAATGTATTAGGTCTTTAAATAAAGATATTCCTATAATAATTCTTAGTGCATTTAATGAATCAGAATTATTATTAGAAGCTCTTAATAATGGGATTAATGGTTACTTATTTAAGCCTGTAAATTTAAAAGAAATGAAAAAAACCATTTTTAAACATGTGGGAGATGAAGAAGAGAATTATCTCTCTCAAATATTAAATAAAGAGTTTGACATAATTGGGGTAAATGAAAATTGGTTAAATATTTTAGGCTACACAAAAGATGAGGTATTGGGTAAATCTTTTATTGATTTTATTGATGAAAAATTTGTAGATACAGTAAAAAATGAATTAAAAAAATTTAATATTATAAGCGAAATAGATAATATTCATTTACAACTAATATGCAAAGATGGCTTAAGAAAAGAGTTTATGTTACATGGAGATATTGTTTCTTCTGACAATGTCGAATATACTATTAAATGTGAACTACAATCAATGCATCAAATATTAAGTTCAAAGCAAAATATTATCAAATTACTTCAACATGAAAAATATTTGAAAAATCTAATATATTCCCATGCAAATATAGGTAAATCTGCGACAAGTTCTGAGAAGATATCTTGTTTTCTTAATGAAATTACAGAGCAATTTATTAATATTGCAAACTATGATTGGGCAGTGGTAAGTTCGATAAATAAGAGAGATAAACTAAAAGTTTTGGCTTATTCCCACAATATTGATTATAGTGTTGAAGATAAAAAAGAAAGAATAAAACCTTTTAAAGAGAAAGATTCTGTATCTTATGAGGTGATTGTAAACAATGCATTATACGTTGTTGATAATATTGATAATTTAGAAAACGAATGTTTAAAAGATAGATTAAAAAGTGATGATATACACTCAATTGTTGGAATACCAATTAGATTAGAAAAAGATGGTATATCAAATAATGCTTCTTTGACTTTGATGATGAGGAAATCTCATGTATTTACGAAAGAAGAACTTGAACTTTTCCATAGTATTGGAGATACAATCTCTTTAGGTGTGCAATCTATAAAAAGTAAAATTGAAAAAGAAGAGTTATTAAAAGAGTTACATATAAGAGCAACTTCAGATTTTTTAACAAAGTGCATCAATAGACAAGAAGCTATTAGAATACTAAACAAAGAGATTAGTAGAGTAAGAAGATATAATGAAAAATTAAGCATTATATTTATTGATATAGATTTTTTTAAAGTAATTAATGATAAATATGGTCACCAAACTGGAGATCAAGTTCTTATTTCTTTTAGTGAAAAGATTCAAGAAAATTTAAGAGAAAGTGATATTTTATGTAGATGGGGTGGGGAAGAGTTTGTTTTGATTTTACCAGAAATGAATTTGGAATCTACTATACAATTAACAAAAAAACTTCAAGAAAAGTTGAAAAGTATTTGTTTTAAAGATATTAAAATTACAGCTAGTTTTGGATTAACAGAGTACAAAAAGTCAGATTCTTGGGAATCATTAGTTGGTAGAGCAGATAAATTAATGTATGAATCTAAAGTTAATGGTAGAAATAGATATACCATTGGATAAATAATATAACGGGAGAACAGAATTTGATTAAAGCAATAGGTATTAGTATATTAAGCGCATCTTATATGTATGCAGCTTCACAAACACTTACATTAGAGGATGCTATTAATATTGCATTAAAGAACAATCAAGAACTAAAGATATCACATAGTGCCCTAGAAATTGCTAATAGTATGTATAAACAGGCATTGAGTGCTAATTATCCTTCTATTGATTTTGATGCAAAATTAACAAGATTTGATGAGGCCGCTACTTTTGATATGAGAGGTAGTACTACTGTTGATAATACTCAAACAAAACAAATATATACGAATTTAGCTAATGCAGCAACTGCGGATGGAAATAATACTTTGGCAGCAACATATAATGGAATTGTATCATCTACTCCTAATCAAACTTCACTTCCAATAAATATGGATGTAAAAATTATGGGTAGAGATTCAGCATTAGGGCAATTAAATCTTACTTATCCTTTATATACAGGTGGAAAAATAAGTTCAATAATAGAACAAGCGAAACTTGGAAAACTAATAGCTACAAAAGGAAAAGAAAGAACTAGAAATGAAGTGATTTACGATGTAAAAAGATATTACTACGCTTCTTTATTTGCCAAAAAATTAAAAAAACTAACTATTGATACAATTGATAGAATGAGTTTTATTGAAGAACTAACATCTGAATTATATCAGGGTGGTTCAATGAGTGTTAAAAAGACAGATTATCTACGTAGTAAACTAAGTGTAGATATGATTAGATCGTTTTATGAAACTATTGTTGAAAAAGAACAAATGTCAAAGTCAGCTTTGGTTTTTGCTATGGGATTATCATGGAAAGAGGATATTGAATTAGCACAAAATGATTTTGAGACTCCTATGTTGAACTCAAGTATGCAAGCTCTTGTTGAGGATGCATATAAATTCAATCCACAATACACAACACTTAAATTAGCTATTAATGTAAATGAAGAGAGAATAAATGAGGCTAAAAGTGAGAACTATCCTCAAGTTGGACTATTTGGAAATGTTCAAGAACTTTATAATGACTATGATTATGGAGTTGTTAATGATACAAATAAAAGTTCATGGACAATTGGAGTAGGTTTGAAATATAACCTATTTAATGGTTTAAGAACAAGTAATAAAATAGAACAAAGTAAATTTGAAAAAAATAAATTAGTACAACAAGAGTTATTGCTTAGAGAAGGTATTGCATTACAGATGAAACACTCTTTTTTGAAAATGAGTACAAGTTATAAGCAATTTAAGATTTTAAAAAATACTATTAAAACAGCACATGAAAATAGAGATTTAAATACAAGAGCATATCAAGAAGATTTAGTAAGTACAAAAGATGTTATTGAATCACAGCTTTTTGAATCTTTTGTAAAAGCTGATTATTATAGATCTTTACATGATCATTTTGTATCAAAAGCATCACTTAACTTTATAGTTGGTAATGCAATTGAAAGTAAAAAGTAAAAGAGAAATTATGAAAAAAACTCTATGCCAGATATTTATATTGTTAATACTAATTAGCAAATCATCTTTTGCATCCAATGAACCAGAGTTAGAAAGGCTAAGTGGAAAACTTGGTTATCTAACTGATGGACTAAGTATGATTAAATATAAAGAGGCTAGAGTAGCATTTCAACTTTGGACACAAGAACTTGCTAAAGTAGTAAATGTTGATACTGAAATTAAGTACTATAAAAATAGAGAAGTCTTTATATCAGATTATACTAAGTATAAGTATGATTATTTGAGTTTAAATACTTATTACTATTTACTTAAAAAAAATACAATTGATAAATATACACAAGATTATTGGTATGTAAAAAGTACTAGTTCAAAATTTGATAAATTATTGTTATTAGTAAGAAAAGATAGTAAAATCAAAACCCTTAAAGATTTAAAAAATAAAAAAATATCAGTACATATGGATTTATTTCTTGGTAAAATGTTCTTGGATAAAGAGTTTTATGAAAAATATTCTCATGGATATAAAAATCATATCAATAAAATAGTTGATAGCAAAAAGTATTCTACCTCGATTCTTAATGTTTTTTTTAAGAAGGTTGATGCATGTATCGTACCTGAGAAATCTCTTAATCTTATTAGTGAATTAAATCCTGCCGTAAAAAAACAACTTACTCCTATTTTAATAAGTAAAGAGTTTTTTACCCCATTAATTGCAACTTTTCATCAAAAAACAAATCCGGAAATTATAAGTAGATTTAGTAGTCATGTTGATATTCTAGAGAATACTACAAAAGGAAGAAATATATTAAATCTTTTTAAAATGAATGGACTTGAACGTATTAATAAGAGTGAACTTGATCCTTTATATAATTATTATTTAGATTATATAAAACTAAAAAAAAGAAATGGCAATAAGTAATGTATAAAGTTTATAAGGAATATAATGAATTTTTTTAATATAAATACGCTTTTTACAAAAATATTTTTAATTATAATTTCAATATTTGGTTTTACTTTATTGATATATATTTTTTCCTTAATTGAAGCACAAAAATCTGCTTTATACAATAGTTTATATTCACAAGGAAAAACTATTGCTAGATCAGTAGAATTAGCAACAGCTGATGCTTTAATAACTAATGATTATAGTTTTATTGTTGAACATAATATTAGAGTAATAGAGAATAACAAAAGTTTAGATTATATTCTAGTAAGTAAAAATGAAAAAGAAAACTTATTGATTCATAAAAAAATGTGGACAATGCCTTCTTCTTTACCTTTTGAAATAAATACAGTTCGTAGTAAAGAAATCAATGATAAAATCTTGAAAACATCATTATTTAAAAATGAAGTTTTACACTTGAGTTATCCTGTTAGTTTTTCAGGTGTTTTCTGGGGATGGATTGAAGTAGGACTATCAACAAAAAATATGAATGAAAAAATCTCAAGTATTTATAGAAGTTCTTTATATACTTTCTTATTTACTTTATTTTCAACGGTTTTATTTTCCTATATTCTTGCAAAATGGATTACTAATCCTATAGAGAAGCTAAGTTTAGCCTCTAGAGAGATTGCTTTGGGTAAATTCAATGTTCATATTGATATAAACAGAAAAGATGAAATTGGCAAACTATCTAGTAATTTTTTGACTATGTCTTCAAAACTAAAAGAATACACTAGTAAATTAGAAAATTCAAAAGAGCATCTTGAAGAGATGGTTGCACTAAGAACTGAAGAGCTAAATAAAAAATCAGAAGAACTTCAAAAATTAAATGAGAGTTTGGATCAGAAAATCAAAGTTGCTATTGAAACTAATAGCAAGCAAGAGCAGATTTTAGTTCAACAATCTAGACATGCTGCAATGGGAGAGATGATAGGTAATATAGCTCATCAGTGGAGACAGCCTCTAAATGCCATTGGTTTACTTCTTCAAAATATTGAAAGTGCAAAAGAAATGGATATGTTAGATGATGAATATATTCAAAGAGTTGTAAAAAAAGGTAATACTCTTACAAATAACATGTCTAAGACAATCGATGATTTTAGAGACTTTTTTAAGCCTAATAAGGAAAGAGAAAAATTCACTCTATATAACTCTTATGAATCAGCAAGGGATATTATTTCATCTAGTTTAACTAATTCTAGTATTGAAATTATTGAAGATATAGATAAAGACTTGATGATATTAGGTTACCAAAATGAATTATCACAAGTTTTACTTAATATTATTAGTAATGCTAAAGATGCTTTGAATTCGAATAATATTGATAATAAAATCATAAAAGTTAAAATTTATAAAGAAGAAGATAAAAACTATATAAAAATCTCAGATAATGCAAATGGAATCCCAACAGAGATAATAGATAAAATATTTGATTTATATTTTTCTACAAAAGAAGAGGGTAAAGGTACTGGTATTGGCCTTTATATGTCCAAAACTATTGTAGAATCTAATATGAATGGAAAATTATCAGTTAAAAATAATGATGAGGGTGCTGAGTTTACTATTGAGTTTTTATAAAAGAAGACCTAAATAAAAAACTATTTTTTCTTCTTTTTTAAGTTGAGATACTCTTTGTAAAACTTTTCAATAGGTAATAAATCATCTACTTCTATTTTATTTACTGTTTCTGCTTTGAATAGGGTCAATATTTGTTTTCCCCTTTCGTATTTATTTAAATTAAGTGATGTGTTAAATGCAAATTCTTTCATTTCCGGAGTAAGTTTTTTATGAAAAAAACCAAAACTACTTGCTGATAAATCTGTCTTGCGCAGAACTTTAAGTTTCTTACCAATTTGAGGGTTAAGTTCTTTTGCAAAATCAAATGCTTTTTGAGTAGTTATTGCTAGATCAGCTTTATTGAAAAATACTTTTAATAAAGTTGATGATCGTTTAGTTGTTTCCAAAAAGCTTATTTTATTTCTATAATTACCTTTTAAACTCAGATATTTTGCATAAACCATTGCAAGTTCTTCGCCTTTTTTCAAAGCTATAATAGGATTTTTTAAAGATTTTAGTTTTGATAAATTTGTATTTTTTTGTGTAACAAGAACTAGATTTTCAATTTCTCTATCTATTGATCCTCCACTAACTCCAGTAGTTAAATATGATTTATCAAAATATTTTACAAAATCTAGCCCATAACTAACTACAAAGTCTAATTTATTTGAATGAAAATCATCAGCCATTTTTTCTATGTCATCATAAAATTTAAATGATGAAGTATGGTTACCATTTTTTATTATTTCTGAAACCCATAAATTCATTGAAATCATAGTGTCTTTTTTACTATATTGTGTTAGAGCTGAGTTACCATAACCTACATTAAGATGTGCAGCATATAAATAGGTATTTGATGTTAACACCATTAAAAGGGTAGCTAATACAAGAATATTAAACCTCATAGTGGAAATACTTATTATTTATTTTTTTATTATTCAT
>DKNG01000119.1:0-1081 GCA_002470185.1 Arcobacter sp. UBA7394
TTAGAGAGAGTATTTGCAGGATTTGCACTAGCAGTATTAGTTGGTGTTCCTATTGGATTAATTATTGGTATGAGCAAAAATTTCCAATATGCACTTGATCCATTTATTCAGATTTTTAAACCTGTTTCTCCATTAGCTTGGTTGCCATTATTGTTATTTGTTTTTCAAGATATTAATACAACAGCAATATCAACAATTTTTATTACTTCAATTTGGCCAATTATCATAAATACAGCCTTAGGGGTAAAAAGTGTAAATGAAGATTATCTAAATGTTGCAAAGGTTCTAAAATTTACTGCAATGGAGAAGGTATTTAAAATCATTCTTCCTGTTGCTGTTCCTTATATTTTTACAGGAATGAGATTATCATTAGGAATTGCTTGGTTAGTAATTGTAGCAGCAGAGATGCTTACAGGTGGTATTGGTATTGGGTTTTGGATTTGGGATGAATACAATAATCTGGCTTACCACAATATTATTATTGGAATCATTCTTGTTGGGCTTATTGGTTTTATTTTAGATGTTGCAATGGGAAAAGTTGCAGATTATTTTGATTATAGAAAGAAGATGTAGGAGAAATCATGAGTAATAATAATTTTTTAGAATTAGAGAATATATATAAAGCATTTCCACTTCCAGGTGGAGATGAGTATAAAGCAGTAGTAGATGTAAATGTAAAGATTGCAAAAAATGAGATTATCTCAATTATTGGTCATAGTGGTTGTGGTAAATCAACACTGCTTAATATGATTGCAGGACTTGATGCACAAACACAAGGAAATATTTTATTAAAGAATAAAGAGATTAAAGGTCCCGGACCTGAGAGAGCTGTTGTTTTTCAAAATCACTCACTTTTACCTTGGCTTACAGTTTATGAAAATATTGAAATGGCAGTAAAAAAAGTAATGCCAGAATTAAGCTCTTCAGAACTTAGAGCTAGAGTTGAAAAGTTTGTATCTATGGTAAATCTTGACCACGCTAAAGATAAGTTTCCCGGAGAAATATCAGGTGGTATGAAACAAAGAGTTGGAATTGCTAGAGCTTTAAGTATCAAACCTGATGTTTTATTAATGGATGAACC
>DKNG01000119.1:1205-2763 GCA_002470185.1 Arcobacter sp. UBA7394
CATGATATTGATGAAGCAGTTTTATTATCGGATAAAGTAATTATGATGACAAATGGTCCTGAAGCTACAATTGGGGAAATTTTAGAAGTTGATTTGCCAAGACCTAGAAATAGAGTTGAGTTACAAAGTGATCCTGAATATATTAGATGTAGAGAGGCAATTCTTAGCTTTCTTTACGAAAAATTTGCAAAAGATGATGAATAGAAAATGATAAAAGAGATAATTCAAAAAGAGTTAGTTGAAATATATTTTCAACCTATAGTATCTATACGTACAAAAAAAGTTTATGCTTTTGAAGCACTTACTCGATGTATATATAAAGGTGAATTTATTCCTCCTAATGTACTTTTTGATTTATCTGTAAAAGAAAATCTAATAATTGAATTAGATGAACTAACAAGAAAAAAAGCAATTGAAAAGTTTAGTGAATATTATTATAAAGATAAGGATTTAGTTTTATTTCTAAATTTTGAATCAACTATGATAAATAAATATGAAGAGATTAAAAATAGAAATAGATTTGTAGAGAAAATTTTTAATTTAAAAATACCTCCGCAGAATTTTGTATTAGAAATTAAAGAAGATGAAATTACTAATACAAAAGCCTTAAAGAAATTCTGCTCAACATACAAGGAAATGGGCTTTTCAATTGCCTTAGATGATTTTGGAACAGGTAGTTCTACCTTTGATAGAATAAATTTAATTAGGCCTGATATTATAAAAATTGATAGGTCCCTTTTTACTGATATAAAAACAAATCAAATTAATAAAGAAATTGTAAAAGCTATTTCAAAAATGAGTCATAACCTAGGAATTAGAGTTTTAGGTGAGGGCGTTGAAGATGAACATGCTATTTGTCTAGGTCTTAAATCTACAATAAATCTTTTTCAAGGTTTTTATTTTGCAAAACCAACTTCTCAAATAAGTGATGATGATATTAATACAATAGTTAAAAAAATTATAACAATTGGTAAAGATTTCAAAGCAAGAAATATTGCTGGTATAAATAAGAAAAGAGAAGTGATCTCAAAATATGACTTAATTGCAAATGAGATGTTTAATAAAATAAATTCACTTGAAGATTCACATAAAATATTGGAAGATGAATTTTATAAACATCAAGATATTGAGGCTATTTACCTTATTGATTCTTTAAGCTCTAAACAGATTAATGACACCATGGTTTCAAAAAATATCAATGATAAATTCAAACCAACAAAATGTGGAGATGAGCACTATTTGAAAGAGTATTATTATATTACTTTGGAATCAAAACAAGGAATATTTTTAAGTCCCAAATATATATCTTATGCCACGGGAAATATATGTAAAACCTTTGCTAAAAGGTTTAGCTTAGGAAATAAAAGCTGTATCTTATGCCTTGATATAGTAGTAGAAGGAAAATAAAATGAAAAAATATTTTTATAATTGTAGTTTAAAAACAAAACTTGTTTCATTGGTATTTATTCCAATTTTAGCCTATATGATTTTGTCCTCAATTTTTTTTATGGATGAATATAATGAATATAAAAAATATGAAATAATAAAAGAAAAAATT
>DKNG01000119.1:2903-3820 GCA_002470185.1 Arcobacter sp. UBA7394
TCAGATTTTGAAAGTACTATTATTTTAAAATCTTTATTTTTTATATTTGTATTTACTTTATCATTTCTACTTTATTTTTTTATTTCCAAATATATAACAAGTTCAATTTATAATATTAGATTTGGACTAAACAATTTTTTTAGTTACTTGACTACAACTCAAAAAGAACTTGAAACTATTCATATTAATTCAAAAGATGATTTTGGATTAATGGCAAAAGATTTAAATGAAAATATCCAAAAAATCAAAGATGGATTAGCCATTGATAATGAAGTGATTAATGAAGCTAAATTTGTATCTAAAATGGTTGGAAAAGGTTTTTTAGTTTATCGTATAAACGCAGTTGCTAATAATGTATATATAAATGAACTAAAAGAGAATGTGAATAATATGATTGATAATTTACGAGTAAATATTGTCAACTCTTTTAAAACATCTCTTAATTATGCAAATAGAGATTTTACAGTCAAAGCTGATAAAACCGAAATAGGTGCAATTGTAAATACTCAACTTAGATGTCTTAATATGATAGGTATGAATATTTCTGAGTTTTTAGCAATGGTTAATAAAAATGGAAATATTTTAGATACAAAATCCAATGAACTTTTAGATTTAGTAAATCAACTTCATTCTTCCTCTTTATCACAAGCTAGCTCACTAGAGCAGACAACAGCTTCAATTCATGATATTACTTCAAGTATTACTGATACTTCTAATAAAGCTTCTAATATGTTGGAGATTGCAAACTCAACAAAAGCATATTCTCAAGAAGGAATAAAATTAGTTGAGAACACACAAAAATCTATGTATGAGATTAATGAATCAACAAGTGCTATTAATGAAGCTATTACAATTATTGATCAAATTGCATTTCAAACAAATATTCTTTCACTTAATGCAGCAGTTGAAGCAGCAAC
>DKNG01000119.1:3951-4406 GCA_002470185.1 Arcobacter sp. UBA7394
GAAGCTGCAAAAGAGATTAAACATCTTGTTGAAGTAGCAAATCAAAAATCAGAAGATGGAAAAGAGTATTCAGAACAGATGATGAATAGTTTTGAGAAACTTTCTTCTATGATTGAAGAGAATACAAATATCATTGATGATGTTGCAAAATCAAATAAAATACAAATGAATAATCTATCTCAAATAAATGAAACTATGAATAACCTAGATTATATCACTCAACAAAATGCCCATATGGCTAGTAAAACAAAAGATGTAGCAGTTCAAACAAATAGTGTAGCTCAAGATATGCTTCAAGCTGCTTCTTTAAATGAATATGATTTAGAGGTCGAGAAAAGAATAGATGATTTTGACTTAACACAAAAACTAAACAGCCTTAAAATCGAGTATACAAAATATAAACAGGCAATACTAAATCAAATAAACAATAACTCTTCAAGTATTGATATTAATGT
>DKNG01000197.1:0-4485 GCA_002470185.1 Arcobacter sp. UBA7394
GCATCTAAGGCTGTATTTTTAACAGCCCAAATAGATGCAAAACTTAAAATTATTACTGAAAATAGTATTAAAAATTTATTTCTAATACTATATGAAATTACACTTTCAACCATAATCTTTTCCTACCAATCATCATCTGTATCTGATTCATACAGTGCATTTGTAATTGCATCAGAATCAAGTAAGAATAAAGCATTATTTATAACCTTATCACCTTTATTTAAACCATCTAATATTTCATATTTATTTGTAGAAATTCTTTTTGCTTCAATTTTTATAGGCTCAAATTCTCTATCTGATATAGGTTTAAATACATAAAAGTTACTACCTTTTGTTAATACTGCTGTTTTAGGAAGAGTTAGCATTGTTTTATTCACTGCTTTTATCTTAACTGTTGCAAACATATTTGGATAGATAGTTAAATCTTTATTATCAATAATAAATCTAACATCAATTGTTTTTGTTTTTTCATTCACAAGAGGATAAATAAAATCTACTTTTGTTTTCACTGCTTGACTTAGACCATCAATATAAACATAAGCTTTCATATCTTTTTTTATAAAAGTCAAATCTTTTTGATAAATTTGAGCTACAAACCACAACTTATCAATATTTGCAAGTTGTAAAAGTAGTTTTCCTTTTTTTACTGCACTTTTATCATTGATATTCTTTTTTAAAACTATTGCATTCATAGGAGAGAATACTTTAATTCCATCCATTGAAGTTTTTGCTTTTTTGATTTTATTAATTTCACTTTTACTTATATCAAGAACTTTTAGTTTTTCTAGTGAGCTTTTATATAGATTTTTATTTATACTTTTTGAGATCTGAATCTCTTTTTGGATACTTAAAATTTTATCACTATAAATAGAGAATAAAGCTTCATTTTTTTTCACATACATTAAATTTTTATTGGCATTTAATTTAGTAATAAAACCATCAAATCTTGTAGTAATATCTATAGTACTTGATTCATCAATTTTAGTTTTTCCATAAAAACTTTTAGTAATACCTACTTTTTCTTCTTTTACTAAAACTGTTTTTTTATTAAATAGTTGTTCTACTTCAATTATCTTAGCATTAACACTAGTTAACACCAAAAGTGAGAAAAGTGAGACTTTAATATATTTGCTTATATTCATTACTTAACCTTTGCCATATAATATTTTGATTTTGAGTAATTTGAAAAGTACTCTTTTAAATGATCATAACTTTTAAGTTCATAAGTGATTAATTCATTTAGATTTTTAATTGCCATTTGAGGTTTTATTCCCTGTAAACTATTGTAATTTTCGATATTTCTTTGCATTTTTATTTTTAGAGGAATAATACTATTCTTAATTAGTTCATATTTATAATATGCATTATTTATATTATTTTGAAGAATCCTAAGTTCTGTTTTGAAATTTTGTTTTACATCTTCAAGTTTATTAGCAATCTCTTTTGCTTTGATTTTTGCTTTTACTGCTTTGATTTTTTCTGTTTTGTATAAAGATAAAGGAATATTTACAGAAATATTTGCATAATCCTTATATTTATCATCTCTATTAAAATATGCTAGGTTTAATTTAATATCTCCTCTTTCATTTTCAAGCTCTAAATTTGAAAGATCTTCATATTTATTAGTATTAACTTTTTGCATTTTTATTTTTGGATGATTTTGTATATCCATAGATAAAACTAGTTCTTTTACATCTAAAGAAGCATCAATTTTATCAACTTTTTTATATGTAATTTGTTCTAATTTTATATATAGATTATCAATACTATTTTTTAAATTTTGTTTTTGAATTTGAATATTTGAATATGCTATTTTTGCATTTAAAATCTCATTTTGATTTGATTTACCATATGAGTATAAATCACTTGATAACTTTTCAATTTTTTTAATATTCTTTTTAAACTTATTTAATAAAATTAATCTTTGCTCAGCAATCAAAATATTATATGAAAGTTCATATATTTTTGACTCTAAGATTAACTTCTTATCCTCAAGAGAATAAGAAATAATGTTTCTATCTTTTTTAGCTATTGATTTTTTTATATCAAGTTTATTACCAACTGGTATCACTTGAGAAAAACCAATATAAGAAGCTTGCATTGGCTCTAAATCTCTTCGTTTTGGTTCATCAAAGTGTATATCATTAATTCCAAGTGTTAAAGTTGGATTTTTCCACTTTGTTGAAAGTTTTATATTTTCATCAGCTATAGATATTGCTTTTTCTATACTTTGTAAGTTTTGATTATTTTGGAAAGCATTATCAACCATTTCATCAAGACTTATAGCAAAACTTGATGAAACAAGAAAAGATAAGAGGCAAGCTGTCTTTTTCATTAGATATTCACACTTCCTCTAACTGTATGGATCTTACCATCTTTAGTTTTGAATTTTAAATGATACTGCCATGTTCCGCCCATTGAGAAATTTACCATCATTTTGTATTTACCATCAACAAGTTTTGCTTTTGTTTTATACTCCATATAAGGCATTCCTGGCATCTCTGGCATAAATACTTTTATTTTCATTTTTGCGTCTGTTATTACATTAGCATCTTTACTTAATTCAACAAAAAGATCATTATCACCAACAATTAGAGACTTTTCTGAAGTTAATTTTACTTCATAACCATTCTTTTCTCCTGTTTGAGATACAGGTTCAGCATTTAGAAAACCAATTGCTAAAAACATTGCAATTACTATTTTGAATAAACTTTTCATTTATATTACTCCTATTGAAATTTTATAAATGAATTTTAGCTATTTTATGTGGAGTTAGTGTGCAGAGTAAGGGTTTAAAAGCTTAATGTAAAGCTTGTACCCTTTGATATTTGTGAATTTACATCTATTTTTATATTATATTTTTTACATATATGATTTACAATATTTAAGCCTATTCCAAAACCACCTTGTTCACTAGTGGCTCTATAATATCTTTTGTAAATGTCTTTGATTTTCTCTTCAGGAATTCCAATTCCAGTATCACTTATTATAATACTTTCATCTTTTAATTTTATAGAAATTTTTCCACCCATTTTATTATATTTAATAGCATTTGAAATTAGATTATTTACAATTCTGATAAAATCATCTCTATTGATTTTATAATTAAAGTCTTCCATATCTAAATCCATTTTTATTCTCTTTTTTGAAGCTAGAGGTTCAAAATACTCTAATTGCTCATAAATTAAAGTTTTTAAGTTATAAATATTAATCTCTTTTTTCTCTTTATCTTCTAAGAAAATATAAATGAGATCTTTGTACATCTCTGAGATTCGTTTTGCACTTAATCTTACTCTCTCTATTTGTTTTGCACTTAATACTTCATTTTCGGTTGACATTAAAATAGCACTTATTGGAGTATTTAACTCATGGGTTGTATCTCGAATAAAGTTATTAAGTTTTTCACGCTCTTCCTTAATAGGTTTAATAAATAAACGTGCTAAATAAAACCCCATAATTGAGATTAGTGAATAAATAAATAAAAAGAATATCAATGTTTGTATTTTAAGTTCACTTATTTTTTTAGAGAATAAATCCTCTTTTATTACAATAAAATATACTCCTAAATGCCCTAACACTGAATCATCAATTAATATATAATGTTCATTTTTTTGGATTAATTCTTTTGAGAAATCAATTTTATCTTCTATATTCCCAAATATCTTTTTTTTATTTTCATCATAAAAGGCAATTTTATAAGAATCTAGTTTTGATAAATTAGAAGGGTCAAATTCCCTATTTGTCATATGTGCATAAATAATTTTAGAAGAAATTTTTGAAACTGTATTTTGCATATTTGATTTAACTAAATCAAAATATAATCTTTTTTCATTTTCAAAATAAAAAAAAGCTATTAATAATAAGAAAATTAAAGAAGACCCCAAGTATAAAAATAAAAAACGAAAGAAGGTTCTTTTTTCACTAACTGTTAAATCGATAACCTACTCCTCTAATATTTAAAATATATTCATCTCCAATAATTTTACGAAGATTTTTAATATAAGTTCTTATTGTTGAAGCAATTGGAGCTTCTTCATATGCCCATACATTTAGGCTTAATTCATCAATACTTACTGGCTTGTTTTTATTTTTTATTAAATATGCTAGAACATCACACTCTTTTTGAGCAATATGTATTCTTTCATTGTTTTTATTTATTAAAAGATTATCCTTATCCAAAAGAATATTATCAGCAATTTGAATATGACTAGATGGAGAAATATTATAAAGTCGTTTGATATTTTCAATTCGTAAATCTAACTCTTTTAACTCAAAAGGTTTCTTAATATAATCATCACATCCAGACTTAAAACCCTTCTCTATATCATCCATCATATTTGCTGATGTAATAAAAATTGCAGCTGTTTTTATATCTTTTTGTCTTAAATCTTCTAATAAATCAAAACCATTGATATTAGGAACATTTACATCAAGTAATAATAAATCAAAAGTCTGAGAATATACAATATTTTGTGCTTCATCTCC
>DKNG01000197.1:4594-20721 GCA_002470185.1 Arcobacter sp. UBA7394
TAAAATCTTCATATTTGTCCTTATTTAAATTATTTTAGCATAAATGTTGTTTCATTTAGAAATACTCTTTTTAATTAATAATATTAATCTTTCTAACTACACACTCACTGCATATAAAAATACTATAATTACATTAAGTTATTTAAATAACATCTATGGAATATCGAAGCTATTTAAACTAGAATTTCGAAATCTATATTTTCTTTTAGCGCGAACTAAACAGAATACCTTTGCTTCGATATTTCTTCTCTCACAATTCACCAATCATTTAAGTATATATTTTTAGTATGCAGTTTATGTGGAGTAATCTCATCAAACTAGAAATTTATAGTCATTTTTATGTATAAATGAAATATTATTTATGTTAGAATTTAGTAATAAATAATGAAAGGGTACATTATGAATAAAAAATCTAGCTTTGGAAACAAACTTTTATTTCAAGTTTTAGGTGTTACAATCCTAATTTTTGGAATCACAATGTTTTTTGTTACAAAATATTCTTATGATACTGCAGAAACTGATGCAAAGAGTTATATGGAGCAACTTGCAGGTAAATTTGCAGGTCAGATTCAAGGGGAAGTGAATCAATCTGTATCAATATCTGAATCTTTAGCCTCAAAATATGAAGCTGCACTTCAATCGGGATATGCTTTAAATGAAGATGAAGTCATTAACTATGCAAAATCCATTTTAAATAAAAATGATTTTATTATTGGAATTTGGTTTAAGATTAAAGAAAAAGAACAATTTTTTAAAGCAAATAATGATAAAAAAGGAAGTGGAGCTTACGATAAAACTGGACAGTTTAATCCATATATAGCAAAAGCTGGTGGTGGAATTGTAATCAATCCAGGTAGTGCTTATGGAGAAACACTTGAATGGGTTCAAGGACCAATGGAAAGTAAGAAAATGTACATTACTAAACCATACCTTTACCCAGTTGATGGGGTTGAAACTCTAATGTCAACAGTTGCTGTTCCTATGTATCATAATAACAAATTCATAGGTTCTATTGGTATTGATATTAGCTTAGATACTTTCTCGAAAATGGCAAATTCTATTAAAGTTTATGAATCAGGATATACATTTATTGTTGATCACTTTGGTATGATTTTAGGTCACCATAAAAAAGATTATTTAGGTAAAGATATTTTAGAATTAACTAAAAATCATCCAAATTATGTAAAACTAGTTAATAATACTAAACAAGAAAAAGATCACATTTTTTCAAATGTATCACCAGCTTCAAATGTAGAGTCTTATTATTATTCAAAAGCATTTAAAATTGGTAAAGATGATATTAACTGGAGTTTTGTAATTTCAGTACCTATTGACGAATACTTATATCATGCAAATTTTGTTAGAAACTTCTCAGTTATTGCTGGTATTTTAGGATTATTGGTAATTGCTGGGGTAATTATTTTCTCAGTAAGAAGACTAAATACTAATCTAAAATCTATTTCATCAGGACTTGAAGGTTTCTTCAAATACTTAAATAAAGAGACTAATACTACTAAAGATATTGAAATAAATTCAGATGATGAGTTTGGAACAATGGCTAAGGGTATTAATGAAAATGTATCCAAAATTCAGAATGGAATTAATCAAGACAATATGCTTATTGATGATGTAAAAACTATTGTAAATACTGTTTCCCAAGGATACTTAGATAAAAGAATATCAAGATCAACTACAACAGAATCATTAGATGAGTTAAAAAATCTATTAAATGATATGTTAGATAAGCTTGAAGAGCTAGTAGGAAAAGATTTAAACAAAATAAGTGAAACATTAACTAAATATACACAACGTGATTTTACAGCCAAATTAGATACTCAAGCATGTGGAAAAATTGGTAATGAGATTATTCAAATGAATAGAATGATTACGCACATGTTACAAGATAATGAAAGAGATGGGGTTTTATTACAAGATAGCTCAAATGACTTAACAACAAATGTAAAAATCTTAAGTAATAATGCAACTTCACAAGCTTCATCTCTTGAAGAAACAGCTGCATCTATTGATGAGATTACGAGTAATATTCAACAAACAAGCCAAAAAGCTCAAGAAATGTCTAATATTTCTGATGACACTAAAAATTCTGCAAATGAAGGTCAAACTCTAGCAACACAAACTGTAAAAGCTATGGATGATATTAATGACACAGTTATTAATATTAATGAGTCTATTTCTGTTATTGATCAAATTGCATTCCAAACTAATATTCTTTCACTTAATGCTGCAGTTGAGGCTGCAACAGCAGGTGAGGCAGGTAAAGGATTTGCAGTAGTTGCCCAAGAGGTGAGAAACTTAGCATCAAGATCAGCGGAAGCTGCTAAGGAGATTAAAGACTTAGTTGAAAGTGCAACAGTAAAAGCAAATGATGGTAAACAAATCAGTGCTAAAATGATTGAAGGCTTTAATCAGTTAGAAGAGAAAATTCTAGCAACAAGTAGTCTAATTGATGATGTTACACTAGCAGCTAAAGAGCAAACAACTGGTATGACACAAATTGCTGATGCAGTTGGACAATTAGATCAATTTACTCAGCAAAATGCAGCAATTGCAGATAAAACTAATTCTATTGCACAAGAAACTAACACTATTGCACTAGAAGTTGTTGAAAATGTTGATAAAAATACATTTGAAGGTAAAGGTAAGGTAAAAGCTAAGAAAAAAGAGGAAGTTCAAACATCAGTTCAAGCACCTGTTGTATCAAGAACACCTATATCAACACCAAAACCTGCACAAAGTACAACAAAGAAAATTGAGAGTAAAGTACATAGCCCTAAGGTAATTGAATCTAACAATGGTTCAGATGATGAATGGGAAAGTTTTTAATATAAAAGTAGATTAATCACAAGAGGTACCATAAGGGTACCTGTGATTAAGTATAATGTTCAGTTTAGAAGACTAGTATTGTCTTCTTGGTCTTTCTTCTCTAGGTCTAGCTTCATTAACTCTTAATGTTCGACCTTCACACTCTTTATCATTTAAAGCTTCAATAGCTTCACTTCCAGATTCAGCTTTATGCATTTCTACAAAACCAAAACCTTTAGATCTACCAGTGTCTCTATCCATGATAACTTTAGCGCTTTTAACTTCGCCAAATTTAGCAAAAACTTCTTCTAAATCTTTATCTTCCATTCTGTATGAAAGATTCCCAACATAAATATTCATTTCACTTATCCTTTCTAATAATAAAACTATTATGCCTTATTATTAAATAATAATCAAGATAAATTATTATTCTTTGTTGAAATTCTTTTCCATTGCAGATTCTAGTCTATTTTTTACTTCTTCAAATCCTAGAATAGCCATGATATCGTATACTGATGGAGCTTGAGTACCACCCGTTAATGCGATTCTAATTGGTTGGAATAGTTGTGGGAATTTTAACTCATTATCTACTATAAATGGCTTTGTTACAGCTTCATAGTCACAAGCAAGGTGTAAAGTCTCTTTATTTGACTCTAATACTTGTAAATAATTATTTAACATCTCAATTGTATTTTCTTTTACAAACTTTTTAGAACCTTTTGCTTCATATTCTGTAGGTACATCTAAAATTTTAGTAATTGCATCTTTTAATTCAATTAATGTTTGTGCTCTCTCTTTAGATAAGTCAAGAATCATCTCTTTTTTATCATGTCCTTCTAAGTGACAATCAAAGAATTCTAATTCATTTGCTAATCTTTCATTAGATACATTCTTAATATAATGTGCATTTAACCATAAAAGTTTTTCAGCATTATATGCAGATGCAGATTTATTAATATTATTTGGATCAAATAATTCTAACATCTCATCCATTGAGAAAATCTCTTGATCTCCATTTGACCAACCTAATCTTACTAAGAAGTTAAGTAAAGCTTCTGGTAAATATCCATCTCTTTTATATTGCATTACATCCATAGCACCATCTCTTTTAGATAGTTTTTTACCTGATGGATTATTAATCATTGGCATGTGATAGAATTTTGGAACATCAAAACCTAAAGCATTATAAATAACCATTTGTTTTGGAGTATTAGATAAGTGATCATCTCCTCTTAATACATCAGTCATTCCCATTAAATGGTCATCAATAGCAACAACAAAGTTATAAATAGGCATTCCATTAGCTCGAGCAATTACAAAGTCATCAACTTGAGTAGCATCAAATTTCATTGAACCTTTAACACCATCTTCAAATAAAATAGCACCTTCTTTTGGGGCTTTAATTCTAATTACTGGTTCAATATCAGCAGGAATTTCAGGTAGTACCTTACCATCTTCAGGTCTCCAAGTACCATCGTATCTTGGGTTCTCTTTAGCAGCTTCTTGTTTTGCTCTTAAAGCATCAAGTTCATCTCTACTCATATAACATTTATAAGCCTTACCCTCTTCTAATAATTGAGCAATGTACTTTTTATAAATATCCGTTCTTTTTGATTGGTATTCAATCTCACAATCACTTGGCATACCTACCCATTCAAAAGCTTCTAAGATTGCTTTTACAGCATCCTCATTGTTTCTTGCATTGTCTGTATCTTCAATTCTTAATTTAAATTCACCATTTGTCTTCTTAGCCCAAAGGTAGCTATAAAGTGCTGTTCTAAGCCCTCCAATGTGTAAATATCCTGTTGGACTTGGTGCAAATCTTGTAATTGCCATGTGATTACTTCTCCTCTTCTTTTTTGTTACTTACATAAAAACCTATACCTGCTGTTACTGCCACTAATGCTATAAAAATTAATAATGCTATCTCAAGAGATCCCATTTGCATCCTTTTCTTTTAGTTGTCCACAAGCTGCTGAAATATCAATACCTTTTGATTCTCTAATTGTACAGATTAAACCTCTATCATTTAAATAATCTTTAAATTTTAACATATCTTCTACTTCTGGTCTCTCATAATCAGTCCCAGGATAGGGATTAAAGAAAATTAAATTAACTTTTGCAGAAATACCATTTAATAGTTTTAATAACTGTTGAGCTGCATGAATACTGTCATTCTTATTTTTAATAACTAGGTATTCAAACATTACTTTTTTTCTAGTATCAACAGGGAATTTTTTAACTGCATCAATAATAGTTTGAATATTATATGCTTTATTCATAGGAATTAACTCAGATCTTAATTCATCATCAACTGCGTGTAATGAAATTGCAAGCTGAATTCCTAAGTCAATTTCACCTAATTTTTCAATTTTAGATGCAATTCCTGAAGTAGAGACTGTTTGTCTTCTTCTATTAATTGATAAACCTTCTTCTTCTGAGAAAACTCCTACAGCTTTTGTGAAGTTTTTGAAGTTATCTAAAGGTTCACCCATTCCCATATAAACAATATTTACTGATTTATTTGCAGGAATATCATTGTCTCTTTTGATATTTACAATTTGTGCTATATATTCTCCAACTGTAAGGTTTCTAACAAAGCCACCTTTAGCAGTAAGACAGAATGTACAACCTACTTTACACCCAACTTGAGAAGAGATACATACAGTGTATTTTTCACTACGAACAATTACACCTTCTTCATTTCTTTTCTTATCTTTCATAAGTAAAAGTACAGCTTCTACAGTTAAATTATCTCTTAATTTAAAAAGATATTTAATACTACCATCTGTACTTACTTCTTTTTTCAAGATAGTCATTACATCAATAGGGTAATCACTTTTTAACTGTTCTTTTAAATCATTTGGGATATTTTTCATATCATCATAAGATGTCGCATATTTTTTATATAACCAGTTATATACTTGTTTTGCTCTAAATGAAGGTTTTAAAGTCTCTTTTAATTCATCTAAAGAAAAGTCATATATTGATGGTGTTCCAGCTTTAGCCATGTTCTTTCCAATTCTCTTTTATTTAATAATATTTTTATCAACTAAGTATTTAGTTAATTTTTCCATTGCCTCTTTATGATTTTTCATAAAGTCTTCATGGGCATTTTCATTTGTATAATTTGTAACAACAAATATTCCAGCAACTGGAATTTCAAACTCACGAGCTACTTGTAATACAGAGAAGAACTCCATATTTTCAGCACCTACACCATAATCATTGAACTTTTTACATAAGTCAGCATTTGTTGATATATAGTTTGATGAGTTAATAATTGTGTCATTTTTGGCAAATTTATTATCAGATTCTAATACATTATCCAAAGGTGTATAAGCACTATTAGTTAAAAAACCCAATTCAATATTAGAAGCTCTTTTTGACTCAATAATATCAAAAATTTCATGCTCACCGTATGAACCTGCACTTCCAATAAATAGGAAATAATCAGGCTTGTTAAATAGACATGTTCTAGTTAAATTTATTGCTGATTCAACTAAACCAACACCAATAGTTTCTGCAAATTGGAAAGTTTCATTTCTTCCTGCACAAATAATCATTTACACTCCAGTATAAAATTTGGGTTTATTGATATCTCTTTGTCACTACTAACAGGTGCGATATCAGAGCTTGTTTTCATAGAAGCTAAGCCAGCAGCTTCAGCTCTTAGAAAATTTTGAGCACTTCTATTAATATTTATATTTTTTACTTCACACTCTTTTGATAAAGAGGTACTTAGTGTTCTTGAATAATCTTCAATCCACTTTATAACATTAATTCTTAGACCATCTAGACTATCTTCATGTAGATTTTGACTTATAGTCCAAGCAACATTTGATATATTTAGTTTTACTTTTCTTGAATCAATTCCTTTTTTAACAGCTATTAATTCATTAGTAAAAATATTTATATTTTTTGCATTTTTTGCTTCGATTTTATATCTTAAAATTCCCACATAACCCGTAAATTCTTGCTTATCTTTATAGTATCTATACTTTGGGCTTAAAGTAAAAGAACCATTTTTTTTATTAACGCTACTATCATTTCTTATAAATTTGTTAAATATTTCTATTTTTTCATTAATAAAATTTTCATCGTCATCATCAATATTAATACTTATATAAGTTGTTAGTAAATCAGGAGTAACGGTTTTTGAAAACTTTTTATTGAAGCTAATTTCATAAGAGAATAGGGCAAGTGGCAATAAAGCCACTAAAATAATAAATTTTTTCATTATTAAATCCTTACAGGAATGTTATTGTCCCTTAAATATCTTTTTAAATCCATAATATCAATTTCTTTAAAGTGGAAAATAGATGCAGCTAAAGCAGCACTTGCTCCACAATCAAAGGCTTCTTTCATATGTTCCATAGTTCCAGCACCACCAGAAGCAATTACAGGAATATCTACAACAGAAGAAATTTGTGAAGTAATATCTAATTCAAACCCAGTTTTAGCGCCATCAGTATCCATAGATGTTAGTAAAATTTCACCAGCACCTCTGTTATATACTTCTTTTGCCCAAGCAACTGCATCTAAACCAGTATCTTCTCTACCACCTTTTACAAAAACATGGTATGAGCCATCGGCTACTTTTTTTACATCAATAGCAGTTACTATACACTGGCTTCCAAATCTTTGTGCACCTTCATTAATTAAATCAGGATTTGTTACAGCAGAAGAGTTAATTGAAACTTTGTCACAACCAACATTTAATAGTTTATAAATATCATCTAATTTTCTAATTCCTCCACCTACAGTTAGGGGAATAAATACTTCTTGTGCAACTTTTTTTACAATATCAACAATAGTTCCTCTATTTTCATGACTTGCTGTAATATCTAAAAAAGTTATTTCATCGGCACCTTCGTTATTATATCTTTTTGCAACTTCTACAGGATCCCCTGCATCACGAAGTCCAACAAAGTTAACGCCTTTTACAACTCTTCCGTTATCAACATCTAAACATGGTATAATTCTTTTTGCAAAACTACTCAAATAAATTCCTTTATTATTATTACTATATATCTTATCTAATTGTAAGTTAAAAGCAGATATACTCTTCGCAATTATGGAAAAAGTAAAAGCAAAAAAGAAATACGGACAAAATTTTTTAAAAGATACTACAGTTTTGGATAAGATCATCCAATCGATGCCCAACAATAATAACTACGTTGTGGAGATTGGGCCTGGATTAGGTGATTTGACTAAAAACTTAGTCAAGTACAAAGATATGACTGCTTATGAAGTAGATACTGACTTAATCAGTATTTTAGAGTCAAAATTTGCAATTGAAATGAAAGAGGATAAACTAAAACTGATCCACACTGATGTTTTAGAAGCTTGGGACAAGCAAAAAACTCTACATGATGGTAGATATGACATGATTGCAAATCTGCCATACTATATTGCAACAAATATTATATTAAGAGCACTAGAAGACGATAACTGTGAGCACATTATAGTTATGATTCAAAAAGAGGTAGCACAAAAGTTTACAGCACATGTAAATGAAAAAGAATTCTCTTCTTTAGGAATCATAAGTGAATCATTATCAATTGAAGCAAGGATACTATTTGATGTACCTCCTGAATCATTTGACCCACCGCCAAAAGTTATGTCGTCGATACTTTATATAAGAAAAGATATGAATAAATCAATTGAAAAAGGTTTTAAAGATTTTCTAAAAGCATGTTTTATGCAGCCTAGAAAAAAACTTTCTAAAAACCTATCTTCAGTTGTTGATAAATCATTTATATCCAAAATGTATGAAGAGCTTGAAATAAACGATAATATTAGACCTCATGAAGTAAGTTCATCTTTGTATAGCCAAATGTATACAAAGGTTAAAAATGGAAGAAATTAAACAAGAAGAGACTGTTGTAAACGAAAAAGTTACTAACACTGAAAGTACTGCTCCAAAAAACACTGAAAATACAGAAGCAAAAGAGCAAACAGAAACAAAAGAACCAGCTGAGAAAACAGAACAAACTGAACAATCTAAGAAACCTAATCCAAATGCTAAAAAGAGAAAACCTAAGCCAAAGTTACCATTAAAAGGTCACGGATGGATTAATGATCTTAAAAAAGCACATGCAATTAATGAGAAAATTCAAAAAGATAGATTAAACCCTCATTACAAATTAAACCTAAATACTAATGCAAAAATTAGAATTACTCCACTTGGTGGTCTAGGTGAAATTGGTGGAAATATGATGGTTATGGAAACTGAAAAGTGTGCCATTATCGTTGATGTTGGTATGAGTTTCCCTGATGATAATATGCATGGTGTTGATATTTTAATCCCTGATTTTACTTATATTAGAGAAATCAAGAATAAAATTGTAGGTATTGTTATTACTCATGGTCATGAAGATCATATTGGTGCTATGCCTTATTTATTTAAAGAGATGCAATTCCCAGTTTATGGAACATCATTACCATTAGAAATGATTGGTTCAAAATTTGATGAACATAAAATGAGAGAACATAGAAAATATTTCAGAGCTATTCAAAAAAGAACTCCAATTAAAATTGGTGACTTTGAAGTAGAGTGGATGCACGTAACTCACTCAATTATTGATTCATCTTGTATTGCTGTTAAAACAGAAGCAGGTACTGTAATTCATACTGGTGACTTTAAAATTGATCATACTCCATATGATGGTTATCCAACTGATTTACATAGATTAGCTCATTATGGGGAAGAGGGTGTATTATTATTAACATCTGATTCAACTAATTCGCATTCACCAGGTTTTACAAGAACTGAAAAAACTGTTGGACCTACATTTGATAGAATTTTTGCAGGAGCAAAAGGTAGAGTTATTATGTCTACTTTCTCTTCTAACATCCACAGAGTTGCACAAGCAATTGATAGAGGATTAGCAGCAGGAAGAAAAATCTGTGTAATTGGTAGATCTATGGAGAAAAACTTAGACTTAGCAATGGGTCTTGGATATGTTAAATTCCCTAAAGATCAATTTATTGATGCACATGAAGTTAATAAATATAAAGATGAAGAAGTTCTAATTGTAACTACTGGTTCTCAAGGAGAATCAATGTCTGCACTTTATAGAATGGCTATTCATGAGCATAGACATATTAAAATTAAACCAACAGATCAAATTGTATTATCAGCAAAAGCAATTCCTGGTAATGAAGCAAGTGTATCTGGAATTATCAACCACTTATTAAAAGCTGGTGCTAAAGTTGCATACCAAGACTACGCTGATATTCACGTATCTGGTCACGCAGCACAAGAAGAACAAAAATTAATGTTAAGATTAGTTAAACCTAAATTCTTTATGCCAGTACATGGTGAGTATAACCATGCACTAAAACACGGTAAAACTGGTGTTGACTGTGGTGTATTAGAGCGAAACTTACACATTATGAGTGATGGAGAGCAAGTTGAAGTATCTCCTAAATATTTAAAGAAAGTTAAAACAGTTAAAACTGGTAAAGTTTACATTGATAATCAATTAAATCACAAAATCTCTGATGATATTGTAATTGATAGACAAACAATGGCAAACGAGGGTGTTGTTATGATCGTTGCTCAGGTAAATGAGAGTGACAGAACATTAGGCCAAAGACCAAAAGTTACATCATTCGGATTAGTTCCTGATAAACAAGATAAATTCTTCTCTAAAGAAATTGAAGATTTATTAACAACATTCTTATCAAATGTAAAACCTGGTATTTTCAAAAATAACAGAATTTTAGAAGATGAAATTAGAAAAGTTGTTAGAAAACATTGTATTAGAAAATATAAAAAATACCCAATGATTGTACCTACTGTATTTGTACAATAAGGAAGAAACAATGAACTTTAATGAAATTATTAAAGAAACATTACAAACAGAAGCAAAAGCGTTAGAAATAGCAGCAAGTAACTTATCTTTTGATATAGAGAAAGCTGTTGACTTAATAATGAACTCAAAAGGTAAACTTATCGTAACTGGTGTTGGTAAATCTGGTCTTGTTGGAGCTAAAATAGCTGCAACATTGGCTAGTACTGGTACTAGTTCATTCTTTTTACATCCTACAGAAGCTATGCATGGAGATTTAGGAATGATTGGAAAAGACGATATTGTTTTAGGTCTTTCTTATAGTGGAGAGAGTGAAGAACTAGTTCAGATCTTACCACATTTAAAAAGATTTAATATCCCTTTAATTTCAATGGCTAGAGATGAAAACTCAACTTTAGCAAAATATTCAGATATTTTTATAAATATAAAAGTAGAAAAAGAGGGTTGTCCTTTAGATGCAGCACCAATGTCTTCTACTACATTAACAATGGCTATGGGAGATGCTTTAGCTGTATGTTTAATGAAAAAGAGAAATTTCCAAAAAGAAGACTTTGCTTCTTTCCATCCTGGTGGAAGTTTAGGAAAACAACTATTTATTAAGGTAGATGACTTACTAAGAAAAGATAATCTTCCAATCGTTTCACGTGAAACAAAACTTAAAGATGCAATCATTGTAATGAGTGAGGGTAGATTAGGTAATGTTATTATTACTGATGAAAACGATGAACTAGTTGGACTTTTAAGTGATGGTGACTTAAGAAGAGCCCTTATGAATGAAGATTTTTCAATGGAATGCGCAGTTGAGACAATTGCAACACTGAATCCTAAAACATTAAAAAATAAAGATTTATTAGCAAGTGATGCTATTCAAGTAGTAGAAGATTTTAAAATTCAATTACTTGTAGTTACAGATGATAACAATAAATTAGTTGGTGTTTTACATATTCACGATTTAATAGAAGCTGGAATAAAATAATGAAACAAAATGAAAATGAAGAACAAGACCTTATTAGATTAAATAAGTTTCTTTCTCATAATAGTAGCTACTCAAGAAGAGAAGCTGATAAATTAATAGAAGAGGGTAAGGTTAAAGTTAACGGTAAAGTTGTAACTAATCTTGCTACAAAAGTAACAAATAGAGATGATGTTTTAATTAACAAAAAAATCATCAAAGAAGATAAAAATAGAATGGTTACTGTAATCATCTATAATAAGCCTAAGGGCGAAATTGTATCTAAGAATGACCCACAAGGCAGAAAAACTATTTTTGATAGCTTAGAGAGAAAATATAAGCACTATATGCCTGTAGGAAGACTTGATTATGCTTCTGAAGGTCTATTATTATTAACAGATTCTGTTGATGTTGTAAATGCTTTAACTCATTCTGATTTAGAAAGAGTATATAAACTAAAAGTAAATGGTTTAATTACTCCAAAAGTTGAAGAAGCTATGAAAACTGGACTTGAACTTGAAGATGCAAGTGTTGGTGGACATAAAAATTCAAAAGTTAAATCAATGAGTTTTAAACCATTTATTGCTTATGATATTCAAAAAAACGATGAGAAGTTCTCTAGAATTAGAGTATCTATATCTGAAGGTAAAAATAGAGAATTAAGAAGATTCTTCGGACACTTTGGACTAGATGTACTTGACTTAAAAAGATATGAATTTGGTGGGATTTCACTAAACAACTTACCTACAGGAAAGTCAAGATTCCTATCAAGAGAAGAGTATAGAGATTTAAGACACTTCCTAGATAGCGAAGAAAATGGATCTTTCAAATAAACTAAGACCAACAAGTTTAGATAACTTCGTTGGTCAATCTCATATAATCTCAAAAAACAAAGCTCTATACAAACTAATAAAACAAAAAGATATTCCTCACTTATTTTTCTACGGTAAACCGGGAACTGGAAAAACTACACTAGCAAAAATTATTGCAAAAGAAATAAATACAGACTATTACTATTTTAATGCCACAAGTATTAAAGTAGAGGATTTAAGAAAAGTATTTGATAGATATAAAAATGCATTGATCAAACCACTTATATTTATTGATGAAGTTCATAGGCTTTCAAAGAATCAACAAGAAGTATTATTACCCATTATGGAAAGTTACAGTGCAATTATAATTGGAGCTAGTACAGAAAATCCATTTTTTACATTAACAAATGCAATTAGATCAAGATCTTTTCTTTATGAATTTAAAGCCTTTACTAAAGAAGAAATGATAAAAATACTAGCTAAAGCTACTGATGAAGTTGATGTAAGTTTTACATCAAGTGCAAAAGAATATCTTATAGTTTCAAGCTCTGGCGATGCTAGAGCTATGCTTACTTTATTAAACTTTGCATATAAAGTATCAAAAGAAATTGATATAGATTTATTAAGAGAATTAAGAGAAAATGTTATTGGAGATGGAGTTTCATCATCAGATTCCCATTATGATTTAGCAAGTGCAATGATAAAATCTATCAGAGGTTCAGATGTTGATGCTTCATTATATTATCTATCAAGATTAATAAATGGAGGGGAGAGTGTTGATTTTATTACTAGAAGATTAGTAATATTTGCAAGTGAAGATATTGGAAACGCAAATCCTAATGCTTTTAATTTGGCAGTTAATACTATGCAAGCTTGTAATAAAATTGGCTATCCAGAATCAAGAATAATGTTAGGGCAGTGTATTATCTATTTGGCATCCTCTCCTAAGTCTAATAGTGCTTATAAAGCTATAAACAAAGCACTTCATGAAGTTAAAGATGGTAAAATATTAGAAGTACCTAAACATTTAGATTCACAACATATTGGCTATTTATATCCACATGATTTTGGTGGATATGTGGAACAAGAGTATTTAAAAGAAGATTTAAAGCTTTATGAGAGCCAAAATATTGGTTTTGAGAAAACACTAAATGAATGGATAAAGAAAATTAAAAACAAGGAATAAGATGGAATATTACAGTTGGATATTGACATTTCATGTAATGTCATTCATGTCATGGATGGCAATGCTTTTTTACTTGCCTAGATTATATGTTTACCATGTAGAGCATAAAAATAAAAAAGATTACACAGATATTGTTAAAATTCAAGAATTTAAAATATATAAATATATTGGAATGCCCGCTATGTGGGCAACAATAGCTAGTGGTGCTGTAATGTTATATTTAAATCCATATTTATTATCTGCTGAAGCTGGTGGATGGATGCATGCAAAACTATTATTTGCTTTTTTACTAGTGATATATTCTTTATCTTTAGAGAAATATAGAAAAGAGTTAGAAGTAGATAACTTTACAAAAAGCGGTAATTTCTTTAGAGCATATAATGAAGTTCCAACTATTCTATCTTTGTTAATTGTAGGGTATGTTATTACTAAAACATTCTCAATTTTATTTACAGTAATTACCTTAGCATTAGGTGCATTTATTGTATATAAAGTATTAAAACAAACACCGAAAGATGCAAAATGATTTTTGATAAATATTACGTATTAGATACAAATATATTATTAGAAGATGCAAATAATATATTCAAACTATCAGAAGAGGGTAAGAATCTTATTATTCTTCCTGAAACAGTTCTAGATGAAATTGACAGTAAAAAAAGCGGTTTTGAAGAGATCAATTTTCAAGCTAGAGAGTTTGCTAGAATATTAGAGAACTCTGATATCAAAAGCTCAAGTAAAAATGGTTTATATAAAATAATTAGATTAGAGATAATAGATCACAATAATACAACTATAGATATCATCTCTAAAGAAGAATATGATGTTAATATCAAAAGTGTTTCGCCTAATATTATAAATGATAGAAAGATACTTGAAATAGCTAAGTTTGCAAATCTTTATTATGAAGAAGAGGTTGAATTTTTATCACTAGATATAATGGCTAGAACAAGAGCAATATCTCTTGATATAAAAACAGATGCATTAAGTGGTTCAAAAAAAGATGAATTTAACTATGAGTTTGTTAAAGAAATCACGATAAACTTTGAAGATCAAGAGAACTTAGATAACCAAGAAATCATAAACTTTGATAAAGAATACAAGCCATATAACTACTCTTATTGTTTTAAAATCAAATCTTCAGATCAAGTAATACTTGCAAATATTCAAAACAAGAGAATTAAAGTATTAGATGAAGTAGAGGTTAGAAACCAAATAATTACTCCTTTAAATAAAGAGCAACTGTTCTTTTCAAATGCACTACTAAATCATTTCTATAATGTATTGATAGTTGAAGCAAAAGCTGGATCAGGTAAAACATTATTAGCTTTAAGTGCTGCGCTAAAATTAGTAAGACAGAAATACTTCCAAAGAATTATATATATTAGAAACTCAATTGAATCAGTTGATAAGGGTGAAGATGTTGGATACTTGCCAGGTCTTGAAGAAAAGTTCAAAATATATAACCATCCACTTATGGATAGTTTAGACTATATCATTAGAAGCGAATACAAGCGTAAGAAATCAAAAAAGAACCCTGAGGCAATGCCTGAGTTAGATGAACAAGAATTAAGCGCTAGAATAGAGCAGATGATCGCTAATTATAGTATTGAAACTATGTGGGTAGGTGAGATGAGAGGTAGAACACTTTCAAATGCAATTGTAATCATTGATGAAGCACAAAATATGTCAAATAAAACAATGCAAATGGTTCTATCAAGAATTGATAATACTTGTAAAGTTACGATCCTAGGATCAAATAAACAAATCGATAACTTTTATGTAAATAAATACACAAATGCTTTAACAACACTTTTAAAATCCACTAAAGAAGAAAGTGCTTTAGTTAATACTTTTGCCATTAAATTACAAAAAGTATTAAGAGGGCCAATTACTGAATGGGCCGAACAAATATTCACTAAAAAATAAAAAAACTAAACTAAATATCTTTGTAAATTCAAAGATATTTAGAATCTCTATACATACTACAATACGAAACATTTATGAATAAAAGTTCAAATTTGGCACACTATTATTATTAAAATATTTTAAACAAAAGTTTTTTTTGTGTTATAATACTAATTATTATATGTATAGGAGTTAAAATGAGCTTACTACAATACACATCAAAAGAGATGTTTTCATCAACTGAATTAATTAGAAAAAGTAAAAATGTTTTTGATAAATTATCAAAAGATGAAATAGAAAAAGCGATCATTCTAAGAGATGGTAAACCTAGTTTTATGTTATTAGATTTCAACAAGTATGAAGATATTATGACTGAATACTTAAGTATGAAAGCTGAACTTGAAAATAAAACAACAAGTAAACAAGTAGTTGAAAGTGTTAAAGAAAAACCTGTTGAACAAAAAATAGAAGTTAAAGATGAAGTAAAAGTAGAGGAAACTGAAGATATAAATATCAATGCAGATGATATTGAATCTGTAGAAGAGATAAGTGATTTAGATTTACAAGATGCTTTAGCAAAAATTGAAGAATTAGGGAATGATATAAGTACTGAAGATACGGAAATT
>DKNG01000197.1:20874-21345 GCA_002470185.1 Arcobacter sp. UBA7394
AAAAACTTTAGTTATATCAAAAACTCAACCAACACATTCTCAAACAGTACAAGCTCAAGGTGGTATCAATGCAGTTTTATATGAAGATAAAGATAGTATAGAACAGCATGTATCTGATACATACAATGCTTCTAAAGAGATATCAAGTAAAGATAATATCAACTTTATGTGCAGTAATGCTAAAGATACAATCAACTGGCTTGATGAAATTGGAGTGCCATTTAACAGAGATGAAGAGAATAAAATATCTCAAAGAAAATTTGGTGGAACTAAAAAAATACGTACTTGTTACTCTAGTGATTATACTGGACTTAAAATTCTTCATACACTATTTGATCAATGTATCAAAAACAAAATAGAATTTCTTAATGAACATGTTTTATTAGATTTAATTGTAGAAAATAAAATCTGTAAGGGTGTAGTAATTCTTGATATTTTATCAGGTGAGATAAAAGAGATATATTCAAAAAG
>DKNG01000118.1:0-6087 GCA_002470185.1 Arcobacter sp. UBA7394
TTCATACTCTTCTTCTTTATTGTTATAATCAACCACAATTTTAAACATAAATCTATCTAATTGGGCTTCAGGAAGGGAATAAGCACCTTCTTGTTCAATTGGATTTTGAGTTGCTAATACTAAAAAAGGAGAATCAACTTTGAATGAATTCTCTGCAATTGTTACTTGTCTCTCTTGCATAACTTCAAGAAGTGCTGATTGAACTTTTGCAGGAGCTCTATTAATCTCATCTGCTAAAAGTAAGTTTGTAAAGATAGGACCTTTTTTGATTTTGAATTCACTAGTTTTCATATCATAGATTTGAGCCCCTATAATATCACTTGGTAATAAATCAGGTGTAAACTGTACTCTTTTAAAATCTAAATCAATAGCATCTGAAATAGCTTTTACGGTAGTTGTTTTTGCAAGTCCTGGAACACCTTCAAGTAAAATATGTCCATTTGTTAATAATCCTATTAAAATAGAATTAACCATATCTTCTTGACCAATTACACCTTTTTTTATCTCATCTCTTAGTTGCTTTAACTTCTCATGTGAATTCAAATATTATCCTTGACTTTTTGCTGATTTATTTTATCAAAAGTGTTATAAAAAATTTAAAATTCAATAAGAAATTTTGCACCATTTTCATAAGAATATATTAGTTTCCCTTGTAATTGTAGTTTTGAGATTGTATTTATTAGTTTTAATCCTAAAGAATCAGAGTTATAAATATCTATACTTTCATCTATTCCTTCTCCATTATCTTTGATAATTAAAGTATATGTATTATCTGTTTTTTCCATTTTAATTAATAGTTTTGGATTATCATTATTTTTGAAAGCATATTTAAAAGCATTTGTAATTACTTCATTTATTATCAAACCACAAGGCATTGCTGTTTCAATATTTAGGTATAAGTCTTTTATATCAATATTAACATCAATTCTTTTATCATAATTATATGTAGTTTCAATATCATATACTAAATTTGTCACATACTCTTTGAAAGATATTTCATTTAATTTTGAAGATTCATATAGTTTTCTATGTAATAACTCCATAGTATAAATTCTCTCTTGAATATTGTTTAATATCTTTTTTGTATTTTCATCTTCTATTTCTACTTCTTGTAATTTTATTAATCCAATAGTCATAGCTAGATTGTTTTTTACTCTATGATGAATCTCTTTTAATAAAACCTCTTTCTCTTCTAGAGAGTTTTGTAATTCTTTTGTTTTATTTTCTACTTTTGAATCTAAGGTTTTTATATTTTGTTGTAGTGAATCAAGCATTGAGTCAAATACAATTCCTAAATGACCTATATCATCATTTCCTTTTACTTTACTTCTAATGTTTTTATTCCCTTTATTTACTTCTTTTGCAGTATCTGAGAGTATATTTATACCTTTGAATAGTCTTTTGAATAAAAAGAAACCAGCAACAATAGATAGGAATAAAGCTGTTAGTGAAGCAGGTAAAATTTTCCAAAAAGTTGAATCAACATGTGTATTTAAATCTTCATCATAAATAGTTGTAACTAATAAAAAAATATAGCTACCTTCATTGCCACTTAGGTCTTCAATCCATGTAAGAGCTTTTTTATTATTAAGTTTATGAGTTAATGGTTCTTTATCTTTTGCTTCATAAATTTGTTTTGCACTTAAATCCCCTGTAAAAATATTTTGAACATCTGACATATTACTTATTGAATATTTTTCTTTTCTTTTCTTTTTATCTTCTTCATAAAGAGGTCTATCATCTTCTTGTTGATAATTAGGATTAATCCACATAAGATATGTTTTCCCTTTGTGGAACTTATGTGTTAAAGCAAAAGTCTTTTGTACATTTGTTTTTATACCTTCTTCAAAAGAAGAATGATTTTTATTTAAATCATATTCTCTACAAAATATTGACACTATTGTATTATCTTGGTTGAATTTTGTTGTATATGACCAATAATTTGTTTTTCTGCTTAAGGATTTATCTTTCATATCTAGTTCATGTTTTTCCCACTCATCTAAGATAGGGTTTTTTAATTGCTTTAAGAATAAAGGGTTATCAATATTATTAAAACTTTCATTAGAACTTTTTATAATGTAACTACAGTGATTTACTATCTTACTATTTTTGATTAGCTCTTTAGCATTTTCATATGAAAAAGACTGCTCTTTAATTTTAGATATTTGAACTTGTAGCATATATTTAGTTTCACTTTTTTCTAAATCTGCTTGAATTCCTATAGCTTTTCCAGCAACTTTTACTTGTTCTTTAGTTACTGCAATCATTTGTTCTATTCTTTTTTTTGTTTGTGCATATTGTTCTTTTTGCATTTTTGGAACAATCATTAAAAAAAGCACACTTAATAAAAATATAGATAAAAGAAAAAGTGCTAAAGCTACTTTCATATTTAGTGTATATGATTTTACTTGTAGTAATTTAGGCATTATTTTGAAATCTTTAATTTATATCCAGATTCATATACATTTTCAAGAGGATTGAATTCTAGTTTTTGCCTTAGTCTATAAATTAATGTTCGAAGTTTTCCCATATCATAAAGTTCTTCTCTCCAAACATATGCAGATATTTGTTCAAAACTTATTACACTATTTGGGTTTTCACACATTATTTCAAATAGTTTTTTTTCATTTTTTGTTAGTTTTATTAGTGAGTCATTTTTATATAATGCTGATTTTGTTTTATCAAAACTTAGATTGCCTTCTATTAATATATATTGGCTTTCCTCTTTTATTACTTGATCTTTATTAGCAAAAAAATATCTATGTTTATGTATAGCCATTGTAATTGTGGCTTTCAAATCTCTATCTCTGCATGGTTTTATTAAATATCCGTATGGTTCACATTCCATTGCTTGATTAATTGTTTTATCATTAGAGTATGAAGTCAAAAATATAATAGGTATTTTAAGGCTTTTCCAAATTTCATTGGCAGCATCAATTCCTGAACTATTATTTAAATTTATATCCATAATTACTAAATCTGGTAGTCTATTTCTTGCATGATTTATAGCTTGTGCAGCACTAGTTTCTATTCCTGTTACTTCATAACCCATTTTTTTTAAACTAACTTCCATAGACATAGCTAGGATTACTTCATCTTCTACTATTAAAATACTGATGTCAATATCATTTTGTGATAAATTTGATAATTTAGTCAACAAAATCCTTTTTTGTTAAAATTAATGGTTATGATACTCACTATCAATTTAAAGAAAGATTAAGCGAACTTGCTATAAAAGCTATACGAATTATGAAATACCATCTACTTCTATTGTAAAAGTATATAGTATAAAGCAAAACAATATCTAATTGCTATAAATATTATTGAAAATTAAAATGTGATTATTTCGTGATTATATATAAGTATGATTCTCAATATCATTTAGAAAAACAAAGGAATTATACAATGAAAAGTAAAAAACTATTTATTAGTCTTTCTGCATCTGCTTGTCTTGCTTTATCTGCAATTGCAAGTGAAACAGAAAGTTTAGGAGAAATCTCAATTGAAGATACTGCATTTGAATCACATATTAAAAGTATGACTTCAGAAAAATTAGATTTAATTCAAGCAAGTGACGTAAAAGATATTTTAGATTCACTTCCATCTGTGAATGTTTCAGGAAGCTCAAGATATTCTCAAAAAGTATATGTAAGAGGTTTAGAAGATAAGTTTTCTAATATCACTATTGATGGTGCTAGAATGACAGGACAACTTTTTCATCACTCAGGAGATCAAACAATTGATCCAGAAATGTTAAAAATTGGTTCTATTGAACTTGGACCTAATTCTGCTTTAAGTGGACCAGGAGTTGTTAATGGTTCATTTGTATATGAAACAAAAGATCCAAGTGATTTATTAGAAGATGGTGAAAACTTTGGTGGAAAAATATCTTTTGGTCATGAAACTGGATATAACAGAAATAGTGTAAACCTTTCATTATTTGGAAAAGTAAATGAACATGTAGAAATTTTAGGTGTTGGAAATATTGTTGATGATGGCGAGATTGAAACACCAGCAGGTAATGTAAAAGATAAACAGAGTAAATTAGAAAGTGGTTTATTAAAATCAGTATTTAAATTAAATGACAGTAATACTTTAAAACTATCATACAATAAATATAATGATGGTGGGGGAAGAAATATCTCTGCTGAAAAAGGTAATGCAACAGAAGTAACAGATAATGACTTCAATGAAATTACAAGAGATACATATACTCTTAACTACGAATATAATCCTGATAATGATTTAGTAAAAGTTGATGCAAAAGTATATTTAAACTCACAAGAAATGTTTAGAGCAAAAGCAGATACATTTGATCAAAATAAAGTAAAATCTGGTCAAAGTGGTGATAGATATTATGAAAACACTAGTGAAGGTTTTGATTTAAGAAATAGTTCAATTTTTGGAAACCATGTATTAACATATGGAGTTGATTATTCAAAAGATGAACAAACTAAAAGATCAATGGGAGATCAAGGTACTTACTATAGTTCAAGAAGTAATTCAGATATAGCAAATAGTAATAATATTGATGGTTCTGGTACATTAACTTCACAAGGAATATATATTGAAGATGAACTAAGTCTTGGTGCTTTAGTTTTAAATATTGGTGCAAGATATGACAAATTTAAACTTGGTGGTTGGTATAGTGGTGATTTTAACAAGGTAACACCTAAATTCAAAAGTAAGTATCAAGTAAATGATGATTTAAGTTTTAGATTTGCATATGGAAAAATTTTCAAAGCACCTGCTTTACCAGAGACTTTAACTCTTTCTCAAAGTTCAATTGATTCGTGGAATGCGGATGGGGTAGAAGCTCAAGAAGGTCATAACTATGAGGCTGGATTTGATTATGATTTATCAGAAGCATTAAATGCTGATGATGCAATCTTTGGATTTACAGCATATACATATAATGTAGACAATTATTCTCATCCTACAAAAAATAATGCTTTAGCACCACAATATGATGTAAAAGTTCATGGGGTTGAATCTGTATTTAAATATAACAAAGATGACTTAGGATTAAGTTTATCTCACTCTTATTCAGATGGATCAGAAAAAAGTTTATCTGATGGAAGTAAAAAAGATCCAAGAACTGCAAAAATCCATTCTTTTAAAACAGGAGTTGATTATAGTTTCTCTGATGCATTAAAAGTAGCCTATTCTTCTCAGTTTGTTTTAGGTAATACATATGCTTATAAATCAGATCAAATGGTTTCTAGAAGTGGTTATGCTGTTCATAATATTAACTCAACTTACAAAATTAAGGATGGATCATTAAAAGGTGCAACATTAAACTTTGGTATTGATAATATTTTTGATAAACAATATGCACAACATACTGCATTTGGTGTTTACTTCGATAGTGAAGAATATACAGATTATGAAGTTGGTAGAAACTTCAAAGTAAAATTAGCTTATAAGTTTTAATTAGTAAATGAAATCTTTTAGTAATACAGTAAGGTCTCTTCATAGAGACCTTGGATATTTTGTAATTGGACTAACTTTAATTTATGCAATTACAGGAATTATATTATCAGGGCGTGGGCTTGGTTGGTTTAAACAAGAGTTTAAATCTCAAGCTGTAATAGAAAAAAGTATTGAAACAAAAAAGTTTAATGATATTTTTATTGATGAGGTACAAAAAGGAACAATAAGCGAAGTTTTTCCTACTAGTAGTTATGAATCAGTAAAAAAGCATTTAAATTTAAAATTAAAAAAACAAGAAGATACTATTTATTTTTACAAAGCTTGGAGAACATTAGAAGTTAAATATGACTCAAGTAATGGTTCTTTAAATGTAAAATATGTTGGTTATCCAGCAGTAGTTGAATTGTTTATAGATGCACACAAAGCAGCGCATGAAGGCGCATGGTTCTACCTTGCTATTTTATATAGTGTGATTTTGTCATTTTTAGCTATCTCATCTTTTTGGATGGTAAAAGGTAAAAATGGATTTAAAAGAAGAGGTATTTATTTTATGTTAGCAGGTTTTGTAGTTGTTGGCATTTTTTTATCTCTAGGTTAATTAACTCTTATTCAATAACAAGTTTTGCGATTTCTTGTTATTGGATATTATAAAAA
>DKNG01000118.1:6142-16179 GCA_002470185.1 Arcobacter sp. UBA7394
AAAACTTTTATAATTAAAAAAACAGCTAAATAAACTTAAATAGATTTTATATATTTAATTAGTTTTTATTTTGTCTTATCTTGTAATTCTTAAAGATTTATAATCGATAATAAGATAATAATAGGAGTATATTATGAAATCTTTATTTATTATAATATTTTTATTTAGTTTCTTGATTTCTGCTGAAAACTTAGGTCACAAGAACTTGAATAAAGATATTCAAAAAGTTAGAGAATCAACCATTTTATTTAAATTAAAAGATAATGTTACAGCTAGTCAATTAAAAAGTTTTAATTCCTTAATTAATAAAAATACAATTATTGAGAAAAGAGAATTAAAAGGTTTAAAAATAAAAGTTGTAAAAGTAAAAAATATAAAAGGTAAAGAGTATAAATTTAGTAAAATGTTAGAAGATACAAAAGCTGTAGTTTTTGCTGAACCTGATGTTTTAATTCCTCATGCATTAAGTCCAAATGATGAGTTTTATTATTTACAATGGCATCATGGAACTATAAATTCGCAAACGGCTTGGAATTCATCAGTGGGTTCAAACTTAATAAAAGTTTGTGTACTAGACACCGGTGTAGATACAGATCACCCTGATTTACTTCCTAATCTTCTTTTACCCGGTTTTAATGCATATTTAGATGTTAATGGAAATGTTGAAGATTTATATGGACATGGCTCAGGAACTGCTGGAGTAATTGGAGCTGTGGGGAATAATAGTTTTGGAGTGTCAGGGGTAAACTGGAATATAAAAATCATGCCTGTACAAATTAGCCAAGGTACAATTACTAGTTCTGCTTATATTTCTGATATGGCAGTTGGAATTAGATGGTGTGCCGATAATGGTGCGAAGGTAGCTAATTTAAGTTACGGTGGTGCTCAATACTCAACTATAAGTGATGCAGCTTCTTACTTAAAAGAAAAAGGAGGCTTATTATTTATGTCAGCTGGTAATAGTGGTACTTTTCATAATTCAATAAGTTTCCCAGATTTTAGTAGTTTTATTGTTGTTGGTTCCACATCTCAGAATGATGAAAAAAGCTCTTTTTCTGAATATGGACCTTATATTGATATTGTAGCTCCAGGTGAAGATATTGCAACTACTTATTTAGACGCATCATATGTCTATTATAGTGGTACATCATTTTCATCTCCAATGGCAGCAGGTGTTGCCGCTTTAGCTTTATCTGTTAATCCAACTTTGACTGTGGATGAACTTGAAGATGTGATGTTTTCAAGTACAGTTGATTTAGGTGTTGTTGGGGAAGATGATTTATATGGGAATGGAAGGATTGATGCCTCTTTAGCTATAGATTTAGCACTTAATTACGGAGAGAACAATGCTCCTATTGCACTTATAAGTTCGAATATCTCAAGTGGGATTGTTCCTTTAGATGTAGCTTTTAGTAGTAATGGTTCAAGTGATATTGAAGATGGAACAAATATAACATACTTTTGGGATTTTGGAGATGGTAACACTTCTATATTGGCTAACCCAAATCATCAATATACAAGTGTAGGAACTTTTGAAGTATCTTTAATTGTTACAGATACAGAAAGTCTAAGTAGCCAAGCTAGCAATTTATCAATAGAGGTATTAGATAATATAGCTACACTTGAAGTTCCTTATATAAATAGTACCATTGTAGATGAAGAGTTTAACAGTGTAACAATTAATTGGGAACATAATTTAGTGAATACTTCTGGTTTTGTAATTGAAAGAGCTAAAAAACAAAGAGGTAAATATAATTTTTCAATACAAAGTAATATTGGCTTGATAAATACATATATTGATGAAAATGTCGATTCTGGTTCATATAGATATAGAATGTTTGCACTATCAAATGATGAAGAGATATCTTCATCTAATTATAGTAATCAAGTTTCAGTTAATGTAGAAACAAGTTTACCTAGTGAACCTGAAACACCAATTGTAACTACTCCAACTTTAAATTCTGAAACACCAGATAATGGTTTTAATGTAAAATTAACATGGACAACTTGTACTGATTGTACTTATACTTTAGAAAGAGCTGTTAAAGGAAGAGGAAAAGCTAGTTTTAATGAGGTAGAAGGTTTAATCAATACTAATTTAAGCAGTGCCTCATTTAATGAAAGTACTGGAACATATATATACAGAGTCTATAGTATTTTAAATAATAATACTTCAGGTTATTCAAATACTATTACAAAAAAAATACAATAAATATGAGAAGTTAGATAACAAAATTAAAGTATCTAACTTCTTCTCTTTTTTAGATTTTTCACTTAAAGAAAAAATTAAACTTTACTTAGATATAATCACGGCTCTAATTTATTTAGAACCTCACATATGTCAATATCCTGATTTGAGTTGTGCCTAGAAATTCTTCGAAGCATTAAGGGGCATAGAGGAAAAAACTCAAAATAAACAAAATATCCAAGGAGAAATTATGGTTACAATGAAAGACCTATTAGAATGTGGTGTACACTTCGGACACCAAACAAGAAGATGGAATCCAAAAATGAAAAAATTCATTTTCGGTGTTAGAAAGAATATTTATATTATTGACTTACAAAAAACGTTAAGATATTTCAGATACACATACAATGTTGTTAGAGATAGAGCTGCTGAAGGTCAAACAATGATCTTTGTTGGTACTAAAAAACAAGCTTCTGAAGCTGTTAAAAGAGCTGCAGAAAATTGTGGTATGCCATACGTTAACCACAGATGGTTAGGTGGAATGTTAACTAACTACGGAACAATCAAAAAATCTATTAGAAAATTAGAAATCATCAAAAAGATGAGAGAAGAAGGTCAATTAGACTTACTTACTAAAAAAGAAGCATTAATGCTTACTAGAAAAGAAACTAAGTTAGAATTATACCTTGGTGGAATCAAAGAAATGCATAAATTACCAGACATGATGTTTGTATTAGATGCTGTTAAAGAAAAAATTGCTATTCAAGAAGCTAGAAGATTAGGAATTACTGTTGTAGCTCCTTTAGATACTAACTGTGATCCTGATGTTGTTGATTTACCAATTCCAGGTAACGATGATGCAATCAGATCTATTCAATTATTCTGCAACGAAATGGCTGCAGCAATTAATGAAGGTAAAGCATCTTTAGAAGAACCAGAAGAAGCTCCTGTATCTACTGAAGAAGCAGCAGAAGTTGTAGCTGAAGCAGTAGCTGAAGGTGAAACTGAAGCTAAGACTGAGGAAGCGTAATCATGGCTGGTGCAACTCCTAAGTTAATCAAAGAACTAAGAGAAAAATCTGGTGCAGGAATGCTTGATTGTAAAAAAGCACTTAATGAGTGTGATGGAAACATCGATGACGCAGTTAAGTTTTTAAGAGAAGCTGGTTTAGTTAAAGCAGCTAAAAAATCTTCAAATGTAGCAGCAGAAGGTATTATTAACATTTTAGTAAATGATAATAACACTAATGCAACTATGATTGAAATTAACTCTCAAACTGACTTCGTTGCTAAAAATGAGCAATTCCTTAACTTAGTTAATGGAATTACAGCTCACGCTCAAGCAAATGATATTGCTGATGCTGAAGCTTTAGCTACATCTTCAATTGATGGTCAAGACTTTACAACTTTCTTAAATGAAAAAATTGCAGTTATTGGTGAAAACTTAGTTGCAAGAAAAGTTTCAAATGTTAAAGGTGAGGTTGTTAATGCATACGTTCACTTAGGAAAAGTTGGAGTTGTTTTAGCTGCTACTTGTGATGAAGCTGCAAAAGAAAAAACTGTAGATTTATTAAAGAAAGTTGCTATGCACGCAGCTTCAATGAAACCAACTGTTATTTCTTACAAAGATTTAGCTGCTGATTTCATCGAATCAGAAAACAAAGCAATTATTGCTGATATTGAAAAGTTAAATGAAGAGTTAGTAAGACTTGGAAAACCTCTTAAAAATATCCCTGAGTTTGTTTCTAGAGTTCAATTAACTGAAGAAGCTGTTGCAGCTGCTGAAGCTAAAATGACTGAAGAATTATTAGCTCAAGGTAAACCAGAGAAAATTATCGGAAATATCGTTAAAGGTAAAATTGCTAAATGGATTGAAGATAACTCTCAATTAGATACTGCTCACGCATTATTATCTCAAAACTACGTTATGGATGATTCAATGACTGTTGAAGAAGCTATTAAAGCTGTTGATGCATCAATTGAATTAACTTCTTACGTTAGATTTGAATTAGGTGAAGGTATCGAGAAAAAAGAAGAAGATTTCGCGGCAGAAGTTGCTGCACAAATGGGTCAATAATAACTACCCAAAATAATCTAAAGAAAGAGGAATTAAAAATGAGTGAAGACTATAATAAAGAATCACTCATTTCCTCTGACTTCTTATTAGAAGCTAAAAACTTAACACATAGTTTTGACTATGAACTATTCAACGATATAAATCTAACATTATCAAAAAAACAATCAATTGCAATTATAGGAATGAGTGGAAGTGGTAAATCAACACTTTTAAATATTCTATCATCTTTATTAAAACCATGTTTTGGTGAAGTTTTATTTAATGAAAAAGATCTTTATTCATTAAAACAAAACAAACTTTTAAACATAAGAAGAGAAGATTTTGGTATAATTTTTCAAGCTCATTATCTTTTTAGAGGTTTCACAGCTAGTGAAAATTTAGATATTGCAACTTTATTAAGTGAAAATGAAATTGATGATAAGTTATTAGAAGATTTAAAAATTGAACATGTTATAAACCAAGGGGTTGGTGAGTTAAGTGGTGGACAGCAGCAAAGATTGTCAATAGCTAGAGTATTAACTAAAAAACCAAAAATTATATTTGCAGATGAACCAACTGGTAATCTTGATAAAGATACTGCTAATATGGTAATTGATACACTTTTTAATTATATTAAAAGTAATGATGCAGGTTTAGTATTGGTAACTCATGAAAATGATTTAGCAATGCAATGTGACAAAGTATATAAACTTGTAGATACAAAACTTCAGGAGTTAAAGTGAATTTATTATTGATATGTGAAACACCAATAATAGAACAGATTTTTACATTAGTATGTAAGAAATTAAAACTAAAACTAACTATTAAAGATTCAACAAATGATATAAAAGAGAATTATGATTTAATCGTAATTGATCAAGCTTTTATCGATGACAAATTTAATATAATTAAGAAGTACTCAAAAAAACTAGGGGCAATTTCTAGTGAAGAATTGCCTTTTGATAAATCAAGAGATTTTATTATTCCTAGACCATTTTTACCTACAAAACTACAAGAATTATTAGCAGAAGAAGTTGAGTTAATAATTCTAGAAGAAAAACAAGCACAAGTTATTGAAGCACCACAAACTTATGAACCAAGGGTTTATGGTGAGTATGATGAAGATACGGAAGTTACTGTACCTGTTACAGACTATGTTGAGTCTCTAGCTGATGAAGTATTTAATGATATACAAGAAGAGAGTGATGAAAGTATTATCAGTCAAGCCTCTTTAAATGAAGGTGGAGTATTAGACTTCACAGAACTTTCTAAAATCAATCAAATTTTAAAAGATGAACAAACACAAAATGAGATATCTTTAGAACAAGAAGATTGGAAAGATATCTCAGACATAATTGATGATGCTTTAGATGAAGTAAAAGAGTATGAATTTAATTTAGATGAAGGTCAGGGTAAATCAGAGATCCTACCATATAAATTAGTATTAAGTGATTATAATTTAGAAGAGTTAAAACCTCTGTTAGAGAAGTTTAATCAAGAAGTTGTTGATAAGCTTTCAACAGGTGAGAGTGTTGATATAAGATTAGTTTTAAAGGAAAATATTTGATTAGCGAAAAAAAAGGCGCAATTTTAATTTTATCAGGGCCTAGCGGTTGTGGTAAATCAACTCTATTAAAAGAAGTTTATAAAGATATAGATGATTACTATTTTTCTATCTCTACAACTACAAGAGATCCTAGAGAGGGTGAAACACACGGAATTGATTATTTATTCACTTCAAAAGAAGAGTTCGAAAAAGATATTGAAAATGGTGACTTTTTAGAGTATGCTAATGTTCATGGTAATTACTATGGAACATCTTTAAAGCCTATTAATGCTGCTTTAAAAGAGGGTAAGCTTGTAATCTTTGATATTGATGTTCAAGGACATGAAATAGTAAGAGAGAAGTTAGATTCTATTGTAACTTCTGTATTTATTACAACGCCAAATTTAAGTGAATTAGAAACTAGATTAAATAATAGAGCAACTGATTCAAAAGAAGTAATTGAAAAAAGAATCAAGAATGCTAAACATGAAGTTGAGTTTTTCCAAGATTATGATTACTTAATTATTAATGATGATTTAGAAACTGCAGCTAAACAATTAGTAAGTATTGCTAATATCACAAGAGTAAAAGCAAAACTTTTTGAGAAAGAAACGATCGTATCGACTTGGTTAAAATAACCTAGTCGATTTTATCGTAACTAATAGGTCTTTCGAAATAATATCCCTGACAATAGTCAATTTTTAATTCTTTAATTTTATTATAAATAGCTTCATTTGATACAAATTCAGCTACTGTTTTAACTCCAAATTCTTTAGAGAAGTTAGCAATTGTTGTTACAATAATCTCTAAATCTTTAGAGGTATTAATATTCTCAATTAAAGAACCATCTATTTTTACAAAGTCAATATCAAGTAGTGTTAAAAGATTGAAATTTGAGTACCCAGCTCCAAAATCATCAACTCCAACAGAACAATCAAATTTTCTTACATTAGCAATAAATTTAGTAACTTCATCAAAATCTGAAATCTCTTCTGATTCTAAAATCTCAAACTCTAAAAGATGCGAGTATTCTCTATTTTCTTCTAATATATTGTAAATAAAAGCTGTAGTTTCATTATTAGCAATATCATCAAATGATATATTTACTGATACTCTTTTATTTTTTTCTTTAATTAATTTAAATGAATCATTGATTACAATTTTTATAATATTTGGATAAAGTTTAGTTCTTCTAGCAACATCCAAGAAGTTAATAGGAGAGATCTCCTGTCCATCTTTTGTTACATATCTAATAAGAGCTTCATATTTAAATATCTCTTTTGTAAAGCTATTTACAATTGGTTGGAAGTATGCTTTAAATAGATTTTCTCTAAATCCTATTTTTACTTGTTTAACCCATTTGATATTCTCTTCAAATGACTCTTGAATATTAAATGATTCATTATAAATAAGAATTCTTTGCATTTTACTTCTAGCATAATTGATCACCCTTTGAGAATATTTAAAGGCTCTTTGACCATCACCTTGAGCAATACCAATAGTAACATTTATATCTATTTCATCATCATTAATAAATAGTGAGTCTCTTTCAATTTTATCTGCAAATTCTTTACATAAATCATAGAATTCATTAACATCTTTATTATTGTCTTTTGAGACAATTGCAAATTTATCAGCTTCCATTCTGTAAATTGTAAAATGTTCATTATTAAAATGTCTTTTAATAGTATTCGCCATTTCAGAAAGAATAATATCACCATTCTTTTCACCAAAAAGGTCATTGATAGTTGAAAATTCATCAATATCTAATAATGCCATTAAATCAATATTATTAGTTTCTAAATCTTTCTTTAGTCTATTTCTATTTGGAAGATTTGTAAGTTTATCTATATATAAATCTTTTAATTCATGATATAAAAGAGATTGTGACATTACTTGTAAAAGTTTTGCAACGTCTATTGGTTTTAATACATATTTATCAACACCAATATCAATAGCTTCTAATAAATACTCTTTATTTGAAAAAGCAGTAGCTACGATAATTGGAATATTCATATTAATTTTTTTGATCTCTTTTACCATCTCTAATCCATTTAGAATTGGCATATTTACATCAGTAATAATTAAATCAATTTCATTTTCATGTTGTTTAAATAGTTCAAGGCCTTCAGCACCATCTTGTGCTACATATTGTTTTTTTGTAAAGCCTTTTAAGATTTGATGAGTTACTTCTCTTAAATCTTTTTCATCTTCAGCATATAAAATAGTAATATTTTTTAGTATAGATATATTATTTATCATTAAGATTTACTCCAAAGTTATTACGATATAATATCATATTTTAATATATATATAATTAATTATTTGAAAAAGTATTAGGGTATCTTCAAACTTAGTGATTTTTAAATAAAAATTATTTATTTAAGATAGTTTAAATATATAACAAAGCCTATAACGCGGAGTGTTTAAAAAGAACGTTCTTATCTATGAAATAAAATAAAAAATAAAATAAAATAAATTTTTTGAGTTGAAAATAATAATTATTAAAAGAAAAAAATTAACAATTAACGATGAATCTAGGAATAAATAAGTGCCAAAAACAAAATGTAATCATTGTCATTTAACTTTTAATGATGATGTGATGATTAAAGAGGGTGAGTTAAGTTTTTGTTGTAATGGATGTCAAGGTGTATATCACTTACTAAAAGATGATGGCTTAGACTCTTTTTATGATAAATTAGGAAATAAAACAATAACACCACCTTTAAATCTTGAGAATGATGACTTAGAAAAATTTGATTCAATCAGTTTTACCAAATCATATGTGTCTAGAAGTTCTGAGGGCTTTAATCAAGTTGATTTGATTATTGAAGGAATTCATTGTGCAGCTTGTGTTTGGTTAAATGAAAAGATTCTATATGAAACTGTTGGAATTATTGAAGCTAATATAAATTTCACTACTAATAAAGCAAGAATTACTTGGGATGAAGACGAAATTAAATTATCAGATATTATTTTAAGAATTAGATCAATTGGTTATAACGCTTATGCTTATGACTCTTCTTTAGCTGATGAAAAAGCAACAAAAGCAAAACGTGATTATTTTATTCGAATGATGGTTGCAGTTGTGGGTTCAATGAATATTATGATGTTAGGTGTTGCAAAGTATTCTGGATTCTTTACTGGAATGAGTGATGATGTAAAATGGATGTTGCATTTAGGTGAGTTTTTACTATCAACTCCTGTTTTATTTTATTCTGGATGGGTATTTTTCAAAGGTGCTTATTTTGGATTAAAAAACAGAATGTTAAATATGGATTTCTTAGTCGCTTCTGGTGCAACTTTAACATATATTTATTCACTATTTATTCTATTTGGTGCAAAAGGTGAGAGCTATTTTGACTCAGTTGCAATGATTATTACCTTTGTTTTAGTTGGTAAATATCTTGAAGTTATTGGAAAAAAATCTGCAGTAGATACTCTCGATAAAATCAAATCTACTCTGCCACTTGAAGCCACAGTTATAGTAAATAATGAAAAAAAATCAGTATCTTTAAATAATATCAATATTGGTGATATTATTGAAATTAAAACAGGTGATAAAGTGCCTGTTGATGGAATCATTACAAGTGGAGAAGCTTCTTTTGATGAGTCATCATTAACAGGAGAGTCTTTACCTGTATTTAAAACTAATGGGGACATTGTATATAGTGGAACAATTAATACTAATGCATTAATTCATTTTGAAGTTACAAAAGATTTTAAAAATTCAACTTTCTCATCTATTGTTACTTTATTAGAAGATTCTCTTAATTCTAAACCAAAAATTCAAACAAAAGCAAATGAAGTTTCAAGAGGTTTTACAGCAGCTATTTTAACTCTTTCTTTACTTACTTTTTTAGTTTGGTATTTCTTTGGAGTTGATTTAGGTTTTGATTATGCAGGTACAAATCATTTTGAAAAATCGTTTATTGTTGGTATTTCAGTAATTGTTATTGCTTGTCCTTGTGCTTTAGCTTTAGCTACTCCAATGGCTAGTTTAATAGGAATTTCTCAGCTTGCAAAAAAAGGTCTTTTATTTAAAGAAGCTAAATTTATTGAATCTCTAGCAAATGTAAATTCTGTTGTTTTTGATAAAACAGGAACTTTAACAAAAGGTCAATTATCAGTAGTAAAAGCCAATATTTACGATGATAATAAAGAAAAACTATCTTTACTTTATTCACTATTAGATTCTTCAAATCATCCAGTTAGTAAATCTGTAAAAAAATATTTAAAAGCTAATTT
>DKNG01000118.1:16360-19467 GCA_002470185.1 Arcobacter sp. UBA7394
CTCTTTAGATTCAAATAATACGGTTTATATTTTTGCTATAAATGATGAAGTTGTTGCTAGTTTTGAGCTTGAAGATGAAATCAAAGAGAATGCTAAAGAGTTAATTGATTATTTAAAAGCAAATAATATTGAAGTAATAATGCTAACAGGGGATAATGAAAATGTTGCTAAGAAAGTTTCTTCAACATTAGGTATTTCTAAATTCTATGCAAAACAAACTCCTCAATCAAAAGCTTCCTTTATTAAAGAGTTAAAAAAAGAAGAAAAGATTGTTGTAATGGTTGGGGATGGAGTTAATGACTCTGTTGCTTTATCTAATGCTGATGTTGCGGTTGCTATGGGAAACTCTGCTGATATCTCATTACAGGTTTCTGATATTGTATTATTGAATTCTTCTTTATATTCTCTGCAAGAATCTTTTGTAATCTCAAATAGAACTTACAAGTTTATAAAGCAAAATTTAGGTATATCTTTAGTTTACAATATAGTTACAATACCTTTTGCGATGTTTGGATATGTTATACCTTTAGTTGCAGCACTGTCAATGAGCTTAAGCTCACTGCTTGTTGTATTAAATTCTCTTAGAATTAAAATGAAATAGGAATATTTATGATTAGTGATACTTTATTTATGATGTTAGTTGTTGGGCTTATTATCTCTTTTGCTTTGTTACTACTATTTGTTTGGGGTGCTAAAAGCGGACAATTTGATGATTCTAATAAAATGGTTGATGGTTTATTATTTGATAGTGTTGAAGATTTAAATGATGCTATTAATAAAGAAAATAAATTGAAAAATGCTAAAGAATCTAAAATTAAAAAAGATAGTGAAAAAGAAGATAAAAAAAGCTAGTCAATTAAGACTAACTTTTTTGAAGAATTACTAATTATTTAAAAGCAGCAATTTGCTTAGATAATGCAGCAATATCAGCGTCAGAAAGTCTAGCAACTTGACCTTTCATAACACCTTTCATAGCTCCACCGTAAGAACCATCTTTGTAACCTTTTAATGCAGCTACAAGTTTCGCTTCGTCCCATCCAGCGATGATTGCAGATTTACCTAATGCTTTCTTTTCACCGTTTTGACCGTGACATCCAGCACATGCAGCGAAAGACGCAGCAGATAAAGATGCAGCAGTTAAAGCAGCAAATAATGTAGTTAATACTAATTTCTTCATTGTTTCTCCTTAAATTTGAACAAATATTCTAGCTTTATTTTCTTTTTTTTTAGCTTAATACTTTTATTTAATTACTGTATATCAGTATAAGTGTTACCTATAATTGTGTATTAATTGTGAAAGAATTTTTTAATTACTTTTTGCAAATATAAAGGGATATTTATATATAGTATATTTTTAATTTTGGGGTATTTATGAACAATGAAACAGTACTAGAAGTCAATGACTTAACTTTTTATTATAAAGAAAATTTTCCTATATATAAGAACTTCTCTATGGAGCTTAAAAGAGGGGAACTTTTCACTATTTTTGGAAAGAGTGGTTCAGGTAAAACAACCTTATTTGAATTAATTACTGGAACAATAAAACCTCAAAAAGGGACAATAGAAAAAGAAAATCTTAGTTTGATTTTTCAAGATCCTTATAACTCTTTTCATCCTACATATACAATAATTGAACAAATTAAAGATGTTGTATTTTATGATTTTAAAGATGATATGAATGCTTTTTTACAAGAGTTAAGCCTTGATGCAAAACTTATAGAGAAACGTCCCCATGAATTAAGTGGAGGACAATTACAAAGGTGTTCAATATTAAGAGCACTTTTAATGAAACCAAAACTTTTATTAGTTGATGAACCTACATCAGCACTGGATAATGTCATTGCTTATGATGTTATGAAACTACTTATTAAATATCTTGATTCATGTGCAATACTGTTAATTACTCATGATATGGATTTAGCTACTTGGTGTAGTGATAAAATTATACGATTGGAAGAAGATGCAAGAAAATAAAAAAGCCTTAGTTCTACTTAATATGGGTGGAGCTAGAAATAAAGACGAATTAAAAATGTTTTTAACAAATATGTTTAATGATAAAAATATATTAACTGTTAATCCATTGTTGAGAAAGATGATTGCTTTTTTTATAGTTAAATCAAGATTAGATGAAGCATGGACGAACTATGAAGAAATAGGAAATGCTTCTCCTATTAATCCTTTGACAGAAAAGCTTGTGGAGAAAGTAAATGCTCAAATTGGAGAGTATAAAACATATCAAATGATGCGATATACTCCACCATTTGCAAAAGATGTGATTGCTCAAATGAAAGAAGATGGAATAAAAGAGGTAGTTTTATTACCTTTATATCCTCAATACTCAACTACTACAACTAAATCCTCATTAGAAGATTTTGAAAAGTATGCTAAAGGTGCATTTGAAACAAGAGTAATTGAGCCTTTTTATAAAAATGAAGCTTTTAATAATTGTATTATTGATGAGATTTCAAGTCAAACAAATTTCCCACAAGATTTCAATCTGATTTTCTCAGCTCATGGTCTTCCTCAAAAGATTGTTGACGCTGGTGATCCTTATGAAAAACAGATGATTGAACATGTTGAGATTTTAACTTCTATGTTAAAAGAAAAAGGTATAAATTTTAAGTCAATAAATTTAGCTTATCAATCAAAAGTAGGGCCTATGAAATGGTTAGATCCATCGCTTGATGAAATGCTTACTAATTTTAAAAGTGAAAATGTGATTATTTATCCAATTGCTTTTATTGTTGATAATTCTGAAACAGACTTTGAATTAGCTATTGAGTATAAAGAGATAGCTGAAGAAATTGGTGTAAATGAATTTAAAGTATGTAAATGTGTAAATGATAATGATACATTTATTGAAGCTATTAGAAATATTATAAAATAGGAATTAATATGAAAGTAGAACAAGCCTTATTAGAAGTAGCAAGAAATAGTATCCTTCATGAGTTTAACTCATCATTTATTATAGACAAAGAAGCATTAGTAAATGAACATCCTATTTTAAGTGAACAAAGAGCTTGTTTTGTGACATTAAATTTAAATGGAAGATTAAGAGGTTGTATTGGCTCATTAATAGCTCACAAGCCATTAATAGATGATGTAAT
>DKNG01000118.1:19554-19742 GCA_002470185.1 Arcobacter sp. UBA7394
GAAGAGTTTAAACATATTTCTATTGAAATATCTGTTTTAACTCCTGCTATTAAACTTCCTTATGAAAATGTAGAAGATTTAAAAGAGAAAATAAAAGTAGGGGAACATGGAGTAATTCTTGAGTTAGATGGGAAAAGAGCTACTTTCTTACCTCAAGTTTGGGAGCAAATTCCTAATTTTGATGATTT
>DKNG01000118.1:19841-20260 GCA_002470185.1 Arcobacter sp. UBA7394
TATACATACACTGCTATTAAGATAAAATAGTGTTATATTTCAAAGAAGAGAACGATAGGCTTGTTTGCCAATTATGCTCTTACTACTGTAAATTAAAACCTAATCAAACTGGTATTTGTGGCGTTAATAAAAATACTGGTGATAAAATAGAGTGTTTAGTGTATGGACATATTGGAGCTATTAATATTGACCCAATAGAGAAAAAACCTCTTTATCACTTCTTACCTAAGACAAAATCCTTATCTCTTGGTACGGTTGGTTGTAATTTCAAGTGTTCTTTCTGTCAAAACCATGGGATGAGCCAAGAAAAAAATATAGATAAATCAAAATATCATAGTCCAAAAGATGTAGTAAATATTGCACGAAAATATAAATGTGAATCTATCTCTTATACTTATAATGAACCTACGATTTTTTAT
>DKNG01000149.1:0-1434 GCA_002470185.1 Arcobacter sp. UBA7394
GAAGGAGGATTTCCAATTTCAGATGAGTCAAGACCTACACCTATAATGTCATCTTTATAATCTAATGCCATTTCAAAAGTCTCTAAAGCATCTTCTTGTGACAAGTGTCTTAAAAAACACATGATAATATTTGATGTGATTCCAAACTTCTTATGAGCATCATTTAATGCTTCTTTAATTCCTGTTATAACTGTTTCAAAAGCTATTCCTCTATGAGTATGTGTTTGAGGATCAAAGAAAATTTCAGTATGAATTACATTATCTTCCACACATCTTAAAATATAAGCCCATGTTAAATCGTAAAAGTCTTGTTTTGTAATAAGTACGTTAGCACCTGCGTAATAAATATCTAAAAAGCTTTGTAGATTTGTGAAGTTATAAGCAGCTCTAACATCTTCTATGTTTTTGTAAGGTATCTCAATATTGTTTCTTTTAGCAAGAGAAAACATCAACTCAGGTTCAAGTGAACCTTCTATATGTAGATGTAACTCTGCTTTTGGTAATAACTGTATAAATTCTTTCATATAAATCCAATATAATATTTTATTTATCCTATTATACTATTTTCATATGTCAAAAAAGTGTTATTTTATTTATTTACAGTCCAATCAAATTCCATTTGCTTTGCAGTTTTTATTGCTAGGTCTTCACTATGTAATTTACTAACTAAAAATAAACTCATATCAATTCCAGCAGAAATCCCACCAGAAGTGATAATAGAGTCTTCTTCTACCCATCTTTTATTCTCTATTACATTCAGCTTTGGAAACTCTTTTTGTAAATCTTCACAATCTTCCCAATGAGTTGTAACATTTTGTTTTTTGATTACTTTTGAACTTGCTAATAAAAAAGCTCCAGTACATACAGAAGCTGTTAAATGAACTTTTTTTGATTGTTCTTTAATCCACTTTTGTACATTCTCTTTTTTCATTTCATTAGTGTGTACACCACCTGAAACAATTAATACATCTAAATTTGGACAATCTGCAAAACTATGATTAGCTAAGACTTGATATCCACCTCTTGCTTTTGTTGTTTTATTCTCTTCTGATATTAAATAAACGTTAAATTTTTCTTTTTTCTTCAAAAATCTTGATGCAGTTGAGAAAACCTCAAATGGTCCTGAAAAGTCCAGAACTTCAGCATCTTCATATATATAAATTCCAATATTCATTAAATTTATTCCTAAACCTTATAATTTCATCGGAATTATAACAAAAGAAAGTAACAGATTTATGACAAAATATCAAATATGTTACAATACGAGAAAAACTATCAAGGCTATTATTAATGACAATGATTATGAGTAAAGAAAATGAAGCTATTGAAGCATATACTTTAGTTAGAACATTACAAAAAAGATTTGTAGATAAACTAAATAATTTAAGTCAAACTATTGGTGAAAACAAAAACTTTGAAGAAGTAACTTGGCTT
>DKNG01000149.1:1523-11445 GCA_002470185.1 Arcobacter sp. UBA7394
TATTTAATACAGCAAGTGTAAATGTATCACAAGTTCATTATGATGAAGATGATACAAAAAAATTACAAAGTGCTAGTGCAATTTCTACTATTATTCACCCAAAGAATCCAAATGTTCCATCAATTCATATCCATATCTCTTTAACAAAACTAAGAGATGGAGGAGCTTATTGGAGAGTTATGGCTGATTTAAATCCTAGTATTATAAATGAAGAAGATAAAAATATTTTTGATAAAGCTATTGAAGATTTAGCTGGTTCCACTTATGAAGAGGGAGTAAAACAAGGTAATAAATACTTTAATATTCCAGTACTTAATAGACATAGAGGGGTTAGTCACTTTTATTTAGAAAACTATAAAACATCTAATAAAGAAGAAGATTCATCTTTTGCTTTAAAATTTGGAGAAGGAGTTATTGATACATATATTGATATTATAAATAATGCTTTCAAAACTAGAAAAGAATTTTCAGTACAAGATATAAAAGCTCAACTTGATTATCATACTTTATATTTATTCCAAGTATTGACTTTAGATAGAGGTACAACTTCTGGATTATTAATTCATTCACAAAATGATGTTGGTATTATGGGTTCACTTCCTACTTTTGTAAATAAAAAACTATTAGAATCTTGGTCTTCTAAAGTAGAAAAACCACAAGATGAATTAGTTAAAAGTTTAGCAAATGCTTTAAATACACAAGGTTGTGTAGATGTTAAAACAAAAGAAAAACTAGCTTCAATTGTAAGAGAACATTACAAAAAATATCCAGAAGCTTTAAGTATGCAAGCAAGTGGAAATACTATTCCTTCAACGGTATCAAATCACGAGAAAAAATAGTTAAAATAGACTAGTAACTCTTTTACTAGTCTATTCAAATCCTACACAACACTGATCTTTTAGCTGTTCAACAACCGTGTTTAAAACATCAAAGTTTGCAATGCAATGTAAGGTTCTACCTTCTCTCTTTTGTATTACCAAATCTGCTGATATTAGTTTTGTTATGTGATGAGAAAGTGTTGATCCTGGGACATTAAGTCTTTCTTGAATTGAACCTACTGGCATTCCCTCTTTTCCTGCTTTTACAAGAAGTTTAAAAACCTTTAATCTTGTAATATTTCCAAGTTCTGCTAAACATTTTGATAATTGTTCATCATTCATTTATATTTCCATAATTCTAAATTTAAAGAAATATTATACCTTTAATTTATTAAATTGATTATATGAAATCTTATATATTGGCTTTATTTCCATATCTATGGAAATAAGTATTCTTAATACCTATTTTATTTATATTTATTTTGTTATAATTCAAAAAAATAAATATAGGGTTAATCATGAATCAAATAAAAACATTAGAAGACTTATTAAGAAATGACGTATTAATTGAAGTAAATGAAAATATAAATGAACTAATAAAATCTGGAACTAGTAAGAAAGCTAAAAAAGATGAATTAAAATATATGGAAGAAGTTAGAAACTACTTTGAAGAAGTTCTAAAAGATATTGAAAACAACACTTTATCTCAAGAAGATGCTATTGATATCTTAGAAGGACTTGAAGATATGAGAGCTGAAAACCAAGAAGTATAAAATGCTTGAATTAGAAACTTATGAGATAATAAACCTTTTAGGATTAATAATTGGTATTATTTTTGGAATGGTTGCACAAAAAAAACAGTTTTGTTTTAGCGGATCAATCAAAGATTATATTTTAACAAAATCTACAAAAAGAGCATCTTCAGTAATTATGGCAATGATAGTAGCAATAATAGCTACTACACTTATGTCAAATCATTTTGAAGTTGATTTAAGTGAATCTGTATACCTAAGAGAAAATCTTAATTATGCAACAATCATCCTTGGTGGTGCAATGTTTGGTGTTGGTATGATGGTAGCAGATGGCTGTGGGAATAGACATTTAATCAAATTTGCACAAGGAGATTCAAACTCTTTGATTGCATTAATTTTTATTGGGATTTTTGCATTTGCAACAAGTAAAGGTCTTATACATGGTATTCTTGATCCAATTGTGGCAAATGAAACCTTAATTAGTATTTCATCTTATATTCAAAATGTACAAATGAATGTATATCTTATAGTTGGATTATTAGTAGTAATTTTAATGTATTTTCTGAAAAAAACAAAAAGAGTTCTTAGTCTATTTGATGGGGCTATTATTGGTTTATTAGTTGCAGCATCTTGGTATGTTACTGGCGTAATGGGTGAAGATAGCTTAGAGCGTGAAATTGCATTAACTGGAATTACTTTTGTATACCCAACTGCTAAATCTTTTGAACTATTTAGTTTTTATGAAGTAAATGAATTAACATTTAGTATTAGTTTAATTATTGGGGTAATACTTGGTGCATTTTCAATGTCAAAAATGAATAAACAATTTAGTTTTGGATGTACAGCTAACCAAAATATAAATAGAGCAAAATACAACATGATAGGTGGTGCTTTAATGGGTACTGGTGGAATGTTATCTATTGGTTGTACTGTTGGACAAGGTCTTACAGGACTTTCAACTTTAGCATTTGCATCAGCTTTAGCAATAATATCTATTTTTGTATCAGCCTATATAGCCGCTGTTATTTTAAACAAACGAGATAAACTTCCTATGTGTTTTATCTTCGATTGGGATGATAATACACCTGATTACCAAATTTAAAAGTATCCTTTTTAGGGTACTTTTAAACCTCTTTAAAAACTTCTACTCGATTTCTTCCTAGTTTTTTAGCGTTATACAAAGCAATATCTGCTTTTTTAACAAAACTTTCTAAACAAATATTTTCGCCACTTGAATATAATCCAATACTTATAGTAATTTTATTTACTATTTCAAAGCTATATGAAGAGATAAGAAGTTTTAATTTATTAGCAATTGTTAAAGCGTTTAGTTCTTTAGTATTTGGAAGAAGTAAAATAAACTCTTCCCCTCCCCATCTAGCAAAAGTATCAGAAACTCTTATTGATTGAGCTAATATATCTGTAATTTCTTTTAATATTTTATCACCAATATCATGTCCAAAATTATCATTAACATTTTTGAAAAAATCAATATCTATAAGAAGCAAAGATAAAAATGTATTATCTCTATTTTGCTTATGTTGCTCCTTATCAAATAAAATCTCAAACATATGCCTATTATAAATACCTGTTAGAGAATCTGTTGTAGCCATAGTTTTTAATTGTTCTTGCATTTTATATCTTTCACCAATATCTCGAGCAACACTTATTACAAGTTTTTCATCATTTAATATAAATATTTGGCTTCGTATTTCAACTGGAATTATTGAACAATCTTTTCTTTTATGATTTATTTCAAAAGTAACAAAACCTTCTTCTTTCATCTTTGAAATATTCTTCTTCATTTTTAAGATTGATTCTTCATCCATTGGTGCATCTAAATCTTTTACATGCATACTCAAAAGTTCTTCTTCAGAATATCCTCTACTCTCATAGGCTTCTTTATTTACATAGATAAATTTTCCATTTAAATCATGTACAAAAATAGAGTCAGACATATAATCAAGTATTATAGATTGCATTTGCAGTTTGTTTAAGTCATTCATAGTAAGGATTCTAGCATATTAATCTTTAGTTATATAGTAAAGTATAAAGTTTCATTATGATAATTTTTTATAAATAAAGCAAGTATTTTTTAAAGTATCCATAAAATGATTTAGTATTAATATTGTATACTTCAGCAATTAAATAAAAGGAAATTGCTTGAATATAGATATTACAAAAATAGCAAATGTGATTTTGTATATGTTACACAAAGAAGTAGACCATTTAAACGATAAAAAGCTATCAATTATGCTTTTCTTAATGGACTACAATCATCAAAAATTTTGCGAAAAAAAAATATTTAACGAAGAATATGTAAAAAGTGCTAGAAACCCTGAGCCACTTTTAATTGCTGAGTTATTTGATATTATTGCAAACGAAGAAGACTTAGATGAAGAAGATGAAAGACTTTTTCTTATTCAAGAGTTATTAGACTATTTAGATATTGAAGTGATTAAAAAGAAAAACTTTATTGAATTAAAATTTATTCAAATGGAAGAAGAATTTGATGAATCACTTTTTGATAAAGATGAAATGAAAACAATACATAAAATTGTTTCTGAACATAAACAAACATCTGCAAGAAATATTGCAAATGTATGCTTTCAAATTGAAGACGTTAGAAATACACCAAAAGGTGAAGTAATTATCTAATACACTTGGATATAACGAAATTAAATCATAAGGACAAACATGGCAATTAAAAAAGATCAAACTGTAGAAATGAACTATGAACTTAAAATCAATGAAGAAATGATTGAAGATAACATGGATAGTGAATCTATAAAATTTGTATATGGAACTGGACAAATTATCCCAGGATTAGAGTCTAGAATCGAAGATATGAATGCAGGTGAATCAAAAACTATTAATGTTCCTTCAAATGAAGCTTATGGTGAATACGATGAAGCTTTATCACAAATTCTACCTATTGAAGAATTTGAAGGTATCGACCTTGAAATTGGTATGGTATTAGAAGGTGAAGAAGAGAATCAAGAAGTAATAAGAGCTACTGTTACAGAAGTAACAAATGATGATGTTACTGTTGATTACAACCATCCTCTTGCTGGTTGTGACTTAGAATTTACAATACTTATTAAATCAATTTCATAATAAAATATTCAATAATATTTCATTTTTTTGAAATATTGTTGAAATCCACTCTCAAAAACAAACTTTAAAACTACAATATTTACGTAATTACAAAAATCACATAAAAATCACAAAACGACATATTCATGGGCTTTATAACATTATTTATTTTTTATAGATGTTACTACTAACGTTATAAGAATTTATTTTTTTATTTAATATTAAGTATTTATTTCCTATATTTTCAATAATGATTATCAATACAAATCATAAAAAGAAACATAACTAAGGAAATATATGTCTGCGAACATAACAATCGATTCTGAAAAAGAACACCTAAATATGCTAATGAAATTTACATTAGTTTTCATCTGTACTACAATCTATACATATGTAAGATACATCGTATATGGTAATGTAAACCCAACACATTTACCTGTATTTTTATTCAATAAATCAATGTCAATGGTATCTGTTGTATACTGTTTTATCGCTGCTGTTCACTATGGATTATTAAAAAGTCACATTAGTAAAGTAAAAGCATGGGGAACTGCATCTTTACATAGTGCTTATCTTCATATTTTATTATCACTAAGTATTTTTGGTAATGCATACTATGGTAAGTTTTTTGATGGAAGTAAATTATCTTTAAGTGGAGAATTAATTATATTCTCTGGATTAATAGCTATTTATTGTTTCTGGTTAATTAATAAAACTAACTATGTTAAGATTTATACTTTACAAATATTAGCTTCATTATTTATTATTATTCACTTAGTAGTAATGGGATTAAGTGGTTGGCTAAAAGTTGCTAAATGGCATGGTGGATTACCTCCAATTTCATTAGTAAGTGTGACATTTGCCGTAATTGCATTAGTTTTATTCTTTATAAAAAGAGATAAACTAGAAAGCAAGTAACTATATAATTCTTTAATAAATACATAATCATGAGTTTGCATTTTTATGCAGGCTCATTCTCTTATCTCTCAATCATTCTACAATTTTTTTGTATACTTAAGCCATAAAATAAAAGGAGTTACCTATGAAAAAGTTAATTACAGCTATTGGGCTAGCAAGTCTACTCTTTATGCCACAAATAGTTTCTGCGGAAAAACCATCATGGGCTCAAAAACCAGTTTGGACAGGTAAAGGAAAACCTAATTCAGCTGATATGGAAGAGTATAAGTATAATAAGCAATTAGAAAAAGAACAAAGAAAATATGATAGAGAGTATGATAGAGCTCAAAAAAAAGATGAAAAAGCATTTGATAAAGATCGAAAAAAAGAAATGAAAAAAATGCAGAAAGAAGATAAAAAAAGAGAAAAACACTTTAGAAAACAAAAAGATTAAACAAGAAGTAACACTTCTTGTTTAGTCCACTTACCACTTATGTTTAGGAGCTTTATACTCTTTTAAAGCTAGTAAAAGTTTATCTTCATTATCTGTATTAATTATCATATCTACATACTCTTTTTTCAAGAATCCTTCAAGGGACATTGTCTCTAACATATCAATTAATTTATCATAGAATCCATTTATATTAAAAAATGCACAAGGCTTATTATGAAATCCTAACTGTGCCCAAGTCCATACTTCAAATATCTCTTCTAAAGTTCCAGCACCCCCAGGAAGTGCTACAAAACCATCTGCAAGTTCTGCCATTGTAGCTTTTCGTTCATGCATATCCGCCACAACTCTAAGCTCTGTAATACCTGTATGTTCTAGTTCTTTTTCTTTTAATTTTTCAGGAATAACTCCACATACTTTTCCACCATTCTCAATAACAGTATCAGCTAAAACACCCATAAGCCCTACTCTTCCACCGCCATATACAACATTTATATTATTTAAAGCAAGAAACTTACCAAAATCTTTTGTTCTTTGTTCATATTCACTATTGTTTCCAGCACTAGAACCACAATATACAGCTATTGTCATATTATTCCCTATTATTTTTATTGGACAAATTATATTCTTTTTTACTTAATTAGTTTCTAAAAATATCTAAACAAAAAAATAATCTTTAAAAGAGTTATTTTAATTTGGAATAGTGACTTATTAAGATATAGTAATGCACAAAAATAATAAGGAGTCAATATGGCTATGGAAAAAGATCAAGTAATCTCAATCAACTACGAACTTAAAATCGAAGGAGAAGTTGTTGATAGCAATATTGGCAAAGATGCTTTAGAATTTACTTTTGATTCAGAACAGTTAATTCCTGGATTAGAAAGCAGAATGGCAGATATGAAGGAAGGTGAAACTAGAGAGATTAATGTACCAGCAGCAGAAGCTTATGGTGAACATAATCCAGCTATGAAACAAATTGTACCAATTGAACAATTTGGTGGATTAGAACTAGAAGTAGGAATGCCTATGCAAGGTCAAGGACAAAATGGTGAGTCTATTCAAGTAGTAATCACAGAAATCCTTGAAGATACTGTAGAAGTAGATTCAAATCACCCATTAGCTGGAAAAGATTTAGACTTTACTGTAACTGTATTATCTATTAAATAATTTATAATAATTCCAAAGTTATGCTTTGGAATTATTCCCTTACACATCGAACATAGGCTTTTCCTGTTCTATCATTATCATAAGAGTAACCATCACTAAAATAAATACGTTGAACGTAATAATCATTTATTGCTCTCCATTCCTCACCAAATGCAACACGTTTGTATATAATAGACCAGAAGTGACCTGAGGCACTGTTCTTAAAAATTTCATTTATTCTAGGTTTATATACAGCATAATCACTTATACTTAAAAGTTCTTCATATGTTGGTAATCGCCAATTTTTATAAGAATTTAATTGCAAATTATTACAATATTTTTGGGAATCTTCTAAACTGAGTTTTGTATGAGTTACCTCAATGTTATCTTGCCAATAAAGTTTTAATTCTTTATCATAAATAATATTATCTTCTCTAATAAATTTAGATTGAGCAAGAATATTTTGTCCCACAAATAATAGTAATAATAGAAGTAAATTTTTCATTAATACTCCTTATTTAATTTATATAAATATTCTAACAAACATTTATAGCGATTTTATATAGCTTAGGATTTAGACTCTCTTAAAAGTTTTAATCCATCCTCAGAAATCATTTTTAATTCCCATTTAGGTGAAAAAACAAATTTTACATTACAGATATGAACTTCCTCAATACTTTGTACTTCTTCAATAATCAAATCAGTGAATGATTTTGTGCTATTACAACGTGAATTAATTACTGTCATTTTAATACTTACTTCTATATTACCTGCAATATTTTCCACATCTATATTATAAATAAGACCCAAATCATAGATATTTATTGGGAGTTCAAGGTCATTTATTGTTTTTAGTTTATCAATGACTTTTTCTTCTAATTCTTCATTATTATATTTTTTCATATTAATTTCCTAATAAGTATATCTTTACACTATTTTGTGAGTTTATCACAATAATATAGCGTGAATATTGTTTTTATTATTTTATTTTATGATAAAATCACAAACATAATAAATAGTAAATAAGGGAAACAATGGCTACTGATGAACTAGCTTTAATTGATGAGAAAATAGCTAAACTAATTAACGATAAAAATGAATATAGCTTTGAAGTACTAAAAAATAAAGTAGTAGAAATACTAAAAAGTGTTGATATATTTTCTATAGAAAATGAACTAAATACAAAAGCTGTAGATATGTATTTAAAAACAGTAATAACACAAAGAAACAATATCAAAAAAGAGCAAGAAGAAACTCGGTTAAAAACTAATAAAAAAACAAAGTATGAATTAATAGAATCAATATGTAAAAAATTGGAGTTTGAAAGTCAAGAAGAACTTATAAAAAAAATAAGTGAATTAGAATCAAAAAGTATTTTGGAATTAAATGACGTAAATTATAAATTGAGTATATAAATAGAAGCCAAACTATGTTTGACTTCCTTTATATTAGTATTGTTAATTACTTTGCAAGAGATGCAAGCATATCAGCTGTTACATCAGATACATCTTTTGTTCCATCAAGTTCTACAATTACACCCATGTTTTTGTAAAAATCAATTAATGGAGCTGTTTGATCATGGTATGCAGCTAATCTTTTAGTTACAGTTTCTTCTGTATCATCAGCTCTTTGAATAAGATCTTCTTCTTTTTCATCAACTGGTGGATTAAATGTCATGTGGTAAATTTTACCAGTTACTTTAGAAGTTCTTCTTCCAGTAATTCTCTCAACGATTAATTCATCTGGAACATCTAAAGAGATAACTTTATCTAAAGAAATTTTCATATCATTCATTAAAGAATTTAAAGCTTCTGCTTGAGGTAATGTTCTTGGGAAACCATCTAAGATAAACCCTTTTTTACAATCATCTTCAGCTAATCTGTCTTTGATAATACCAATAATTGTAGAATCTGGAACTAATTGACCAGCATCCATGAAGTTCTTAGCTTCCATACCCATATCAGTTTTATCAGCGATTGCTGCTCTTAAAATATCTCCAGTAGAGATTTGAGGAATATCATATTTCTCAATTAAAAATTTTGCTTGTGTACCTTTTCCTGCGCCAGGTGCACCAAATAACATTAAATTCATGTTTAATTTCCTTGATTTCATTTTACGTGATTGTATAAAAAAAGTAGTTAATAACACCTAAGACAGATAAATTACATGTGTAAATTAAAAATATAAAGACTTATTTTCACATAACTGCCCTATTTTAAGTCTTTACATAGAGTTTTTTACATTATTAATACTATCAGAAAGTACTTTTCTATAGTTAGTAATAAATAGTAGTATCAAAATAAATGATAAAATAAAAGTAGCAAAAAAAAGAGTTATACTAAGTGGTAATGCCCCAATAACTGAAGACAATAATAAGGCACCAGATGCCATAACAAAAAATAACATCAACTTAGCAAACATCGAAAAAGTACTCGAAGCAAACATCAAAAGTTTTACACTAGAAACATAATTAGAATTCAAATAAATAAGCATTTCATCACAGCCCTTTTTTTCTTTTATATTTTTTGTAAACTCATCTATTTCTTTATTTATTTTATTAAGCATTATATTTTCCAATTGTTTTAATATTTTTCAATTAGTTTACGCAAACTTTACAATATATATGATTAAGTATATTATGGTTAAACTACCCATTTGAGTATAAGGACGTAATAAATGAATATAGAGCAAGAAATAGAACAAATCCTAGATAGCCTAAGAAAGGTAGCCTTTTACGTAGGACATGGCAAATACAATGA
>DKNG01000149.1:11607-14318 GCA_002470185.1 Arcobacter sp. UBA7394
TAGAGAATATTAGTTTCTCTTTTTTGGAGGAGGTAATAACTTATTAAAATCATAAGGAATTATACTTCTCTCTATTTCCTCAGTAAAATCATATAACTTCATGCAAACACCAATTAGCACTGGCCATACTGCTATTTGATTAATAATTGGTATTGTAAGTAATCCAACAATAACTCCAAGAACACCAGCTGATATTAATAAGTCATCAACCCTCTTCTCTTTTAATATTCTGTAATATCCAATTATTTTCTTACTAAGCATATAATAATCCTCTTTTGAAATCAGTAACTATTATAGTAACAAAAGAAAGTTTAAATGGACTTATTTAATATGGGGTAAATTATCAAAATATTCTTTTTTTGATTGCATCCATTGGATTAAACTATTGTTATCTTTCATTAGTTCACCCATTTGTTTTAAAGCTTCTAAGTGTGGTAAGTCTCGCTTATCAAACATCTCTTTTGCATGTTGTTTGCTCAACTCACCTATTTCATCGAATGTATTGGCAGAAAAAACTTCGTCACAAGCTCCACCTAATTCTCTACATGTCATTGTTTTCATATTTATCCTTTGTAAGGATAATATCAAAAGTTTGTTGCAGAATTATCGCGTTTTAACATAATAAAAGAGTATAAAAGTTACTAGCAATAATTTTAGGTAAAAAATATTTTACTAAAATTCTAGTTTATAACACTTTTTAGACTATAATTCAAATAAAAACAGGATAATAAATTATGAGCGAAAAAACAAACGAATTTTTACAAAGAGCTGATGCTCAGATTGAAATTGCCAATCAACAACTAAATCAAGGACTAACATTAGGTGAAGTAAGTGCTTCATATCTATATGGTTCAGTACGATTTAGTACTTACATGGCATGTACATCATATAATACAGCAGAAGATATGCTTGCAGATAAAGATGAAATTATAGAGTACTTTACAAAAGAGTATAAACTAGCATTAGAAGAACATCTAAATAATCATGCAGTTACTCATGATTTTACACAGAATCAAAATAACTAATTAAAAAAAGGGGTGTTAAAGATACACCTCTCTTTTAGTTAAAATTTAACCCTAGAGGTTAATTTTAAAAAATATCTTGCTTTCTTATTTTGAAGAATCAATAATAGCAATCATCTCTTTTTCAACTTCATCTGCTACACTATCAAGTTTATCTGTAAATTTTCTATAAAACTGTTTTGCTTTAATCATTGAAATTACAGTTTCACCATTTTCTGAGTGAATAAATACTTTAGATGGAAGAATCATACTCATATCCATCGATGTAGATAAAAGATTTAATACATGATGAGGATTACTAATATCCAAAACCTGACAATCACCCGTAAATGAAGCACCTTTTGAATGTAGCATGTTGTGTACATCATATATATTCATTACACCAAAATCTCTTTTTTTAGAGTTTCTAACAATTGAATCAACAACTTCTTGAACACTTTTTTTTGATTTTGTAGAATATTTCATAGTAACTCCTTTTAATCATTTCATATTATAATTATAACTTTTATTTTTGTAAAAGGAAAATATGTGTAGAGTTTAAGTATTATTAACTTGACATAAAATTAAATATACACTATAATTCAATCACGATAAACATAGGTTATACAGTTAGGAGTGATTACCTGACAATATAGCACTGATGAGGGAAGTAAGGAGACTTACTTCCCTTTTTTTATGTGGGTAGTGTTGGGTGGGAGTGCTATACAAGGAGTATACACCTATGTTATATCGAATAGTAGTGTTAATTTTAATACTTATGGTCTTTGCACCTAAATTGTATTAATAAAAGGGGGAACTAATCACTCCCCTGTCACTACTTACTAATAAAAAGTGGAGATTCAACCCCTGAGGTGTTATTTCCAATACACCTCTTCTTTTAGTAAAGATTCAACAATGGAATATAATTTATGTAATTTTAATTTATTAATGTTTAGCTTTCATTTTTTTTAATTGCACTTCGGCATCTCCTGTACCACACCTTTCTGTTTTTTCTTCAAAATCTTTTCTAAATTTAGAACATTCAATATATAATTGTTCAAATCCTAATACCTTAGATATCAGCATTGTACTAATAATTGCACGGTATACATAATCCCAATAATTATATATAAAATCATTATGAATACTTGTTCCTAACATTCCTCTTAACAAATATTTTTTTGAATTAATATCAACCATTTCGATAATATGTACAGAACTACCATGCACATAACCACTATAAATCTGACTTAAAGTTCTCATGTTCTCTTTTGAATCAGAAGGATTTAATGTTTCTTTATTAAAATTTGAAATAGTAGCATGTATTTTTTTACGAGAAACCGTAGGTCTCTTTTGCGTTGATAAAAAGGCATTTCTTGGATTATCAAGCTCCTCCTGAAAAAAAGAATTTAAATAATCATTATGAACTTGAGAATATTTACCATCAATTTTAGGAATACATAAGAAAAAAATATCTTCATCAATTTCATCTAAAGTACGAAATAGAACACCTGTTTCTTGAGTATAACCATTCAATAAAAGAACCCTCGATGCATTTAAACTAGATAAGTATCTAGCCAGTTTCTGAATAATTGCAGTATCAATAGATTTTTCTGTATATCGTAATACATTATGTTCACCAAAAGTATTTATAGAAGGAGAAGGTAAATAATTTTCTATAAGATTAAAACATTTTTCACGAAAATCACT
>DKNG01000146.1 GCA_002470185.1 Arcobacter sp. UBA7394
TGTTAGATTTTCAATTTCTAGTGAGCTTAAAGAATCCCTTACATTTCGCATTCTAATTATTCTCGTGAAAAGTTTCGCACTTAAACCACTTTCTTTTTTGAAAATTCTTTCAATTTGTCTTTTATTTAAAGAGAATTGTTCGCATAAACACTCAATAGAAATATCACCTTTGCACTCATTTATAAAAGCTACAATATCAAAGGTATGTTTTGAATTTTCTTTTTTAGATCTATTTAATCTATTTATTAAAAATTGTTCAATCACTTCTATTTTTTCATCATTATTTTGTTTAGTAATTAAGTTTTTATATAAACTATCGAAGTCCCAAAATGACTCATCATAGTTTATATTTTTATCACATAAAGAACTTATCTCTTCATCAAAAAACTTATACGCTCCACCTACTTTAAAACGAATACCAATAGCATCTAGGTATTTTTCAAAAGTAATAAATGAAGCATATTTTGTTTGTCCATTTAATACTACTTTTGCATCACAATAAGTTTCTTTTGAATTAAGTGTTATTTCATAAGGATTTGAGAAATTAATAGTAAAACCAAGACTTCCATCACTTAAGATTTTGTTTGTCTTTTTTGTATCTATTTTGTTTTTAATTGACCAATAATTATAAATATATGCTTTTAATTCTTCACATGGTTCATAAAGTTTAAAACCAATATCTTCCAAATCCTTATTAAAATAACTCATGTTTATCCTATTAACTCTTTTTTGATAATGTTTGAATATTCATCTAATGTTTCTTCTGAGATTTTACCATAAGCTGCTCCATAAAAAAACATTGGCTCTAACTCTTTCATTCCTAACATCTTTGTTGTATAAAAACAAGAGTTTAAACACTCTTTTACACTTAATCTACCATCACCTATAAAAGACTCTTCTCTTGCACCCATAGTTGCTATTACTTGAAACTCTTTATCTTTTAAAGCTAGGGGAACAAATTCACCTTTATCATCTACAATATATGAAAAACCATAAGAGAATACCTTGTCAATCCAGTTTTTAAGTGATGAAGGTAAACTATACCAATACATTGGGAATTGAAAAACTACTTTTGAAACAGATGACAGTTCATCTTGTTCTTTTTGTACATCAATATCATATGTTGGATAAATACTATTTAAATCTTTATATATAATATTTTCTTCATTCTCTAACTCTTTTTTGAACCTACTGTTTAATACAGAATTTTCCATATCATCATGGGCCAATATAACTAATGTTTTTTTCATAAAATCTCCTTATTTAAAAGAAGTATATAAAATGCAAAAAAAATTAAATTGTAAAAAAACGACAAATATAAAAAAAGGGAAGGTAATTTAATACCTTCCCTTTTTGATTTTAGTGTTTATATAATTAATTTATATTTGTGCTATAACCTATAGCCTATTAGTTACAACCACATCCGCCACCTTGTTTAGGTGCAGAAGATGAAGTTGTGCTACAACATCCTGAACTAGCCTCTGCTTTAGGAGCTGGAGCTGCTGATGTTGAACAAGCAGATACACCAGGAGGTGTTGTTGGTTGAATAGATTCATTAGTTCTATCATCAGCCACACCTTCAACGAATGCAATTACTTTAGCAGCTGCTTCCATATATCTTTTTGCAGAAATTGATTCTGGGTTAAAGTAAGTGATTGGTTTACCACCATCTCCACCTTCTCTAATTGCTGGTTCAATTGGTAAGTTACCTAATACTTGAGTATTATATTGATCAGCTAAATCTTCACAAGTACCCATTCCAAAGATATCTGATTCTGTTTCACAAGATGGACAAATAAATCCACTCATATTTTCAACAATACCAGCTACTGGAATATGTAATTTTTGGAACATATCTAATGATCTTCTAGAATCATCTAATGCTACGTGTTGTGGAGTTGTTACATTGATACCAGCTGCAACTGGAACACTTTGAGCAAGTGTTAATTGAGCATCACCAGTACCTGGAGGCATATCAATAAATAAGATATCTAATTCTTCCCATAGAATATCTCTTAATAATTGTTGGATAGCCTTCATAACCATAGAACCTCTCCAGATTACAGCTTGACCTTCATCCATTAAAACACCCATTGACATTACAGCAACACCGTAAGCCATTAATGGTTTAGCTTTATCACCAATTACTTCAACTTCTTGACCATTTACACCCATCATTCGAGGAATATTTGGACCGTAGATATCAGCATCTAAAACACCAACTTTTTTACCTTGCATAGCTGCTGCTACGGCTAAGTTTACAGTTGTTGTTGATTTACCAACTCCACCTTTTCCTGAACTTACCATTACAATTTTTTTAATTTGTGGTGCAATATTTTTACCGCTAGTAGAGTTAGAGTTTTGCTGTGGAGCTTGTGGTTTATTAAACCCAAGTCTAGCTTCTAATCCAATAGCGTTCATACATGCATGAATATCTTTTCTTAATTGGTCTTCTACTTCTTGAGCACTTGAAGTAATATCTAATGCGATTGAAGCTAGTTTACCATCTAATTGAATATCTTTTACGAATCCAAACTCAACAATTGATTTTTGAAAACCAGGATATTTAACATTTTCTAGTTCTTTTTTAATATCTTCTATATTAGCCATAGAAAAATTCCTTTATAAGATTTTATTAATTTTTTGTATTATAATTAAAATAGGATAATTTTTGTCTTAATTAGACAAATTAATTGATTTTATCATAAAAAGTAAATTTTTTTTTACTTTTAGGTACAAAATCATTAATATTTTAGCGTAAAAGTATAAAATTTGAAGAACATAATCTTTTTTTAAACTAAGATAATTTATATAATGTATATTTTCTTATCATACACTAGACTATAGTTTAAATTTTATAATAAACTCTATTCCTTCATTAATTTTACTACTGCAAGAAATTGAACCATTTAAAGATTTTGTAACTATATTATAAATGATACTAAGACCTAAACCAGTACCACCAAATTCTCTATTTGTTGTAAAAAAGGGAGTGAATATTTTAGATAAATTGTCTTTCCCCACACCACAACCATCATCTCGATACTCAATAACAATTTCATCATTCAACTTACAAATATCTATAGAAATACTACCTTTTTCTCTATTTTTAAATCCATGGTTAAAACTATTGATGATTAAATTAGTAATTACTTGAGATATTTTCCCAGGATAAGTATATACTTCTAAAGTTCTATCACATTCAACTTTAATATCTATATCTTTTCTTTTTATAATGCTATTTAAGCTAAGAAGATTTTCTTCAATATAATCAAAAAATAAAATTTTTCTCTTATTCTCACTTGTCTGATCTACTGCAACTTGTTTAAAACTTTTAATGAGATTTGCTGCACGATCTAAATTAGAATAAATTAAATAGGAAATCTCTTTTGATGAATTTAAAAAATCTTCAAATACATCTTCTTCCATTTCATCATTCTTATATTTATCTGCTAATAAATTTATTTCATCTCGAAAATGGCTGATTCCAGTAAATCCAATACCAATTGGCGTATTAATCTCATGTGAAATACCCGCCATTAATGAGCCTAAGGAAGCCATTTTTTCTGATAAGATCAGTTGCTCTTGTGCTAACTCTAGGTGTTTTGTTTTTTCTGCTATTTTTGTTTCAAGGTTCTTATTAAAATCCTCTAATTCATTCTGAATTGATTTCGTAAATGTAATATCTTGGATTGTTCCAATTAACATAATAAGTTTCTTTGAACTATCATAAATTGGTTCTGTATTTGCAGATAAATATTTAATTTTATTATCAACTACAATTGAATATTCTAAATCATATTTTTCTTTATTTATCAGAAACAAATTAAAAGCATTAATTACTTTTTCTTTTTCCTCAGATGGTATCTTGTCAGTTAGTTGAGAATATTCTGTTATTTCAATATTTTTATTAATGTCAAAAATTTTATACATTTCTTCTGAACATAAAATCTTTTTTGTTTCTAAATTATACTTCCAGCTAGCAATATTAGCTATTCTTTGGGATTCTAAAAGTAAATATTCATTTTCTATTTCTCTTTCTTTACTTTTTAATTCTTCAGTAATATCCCTCCATGAGGATGTAGAATATATTATCTTTCCATCTTCATCTTTCACTGCTATTACATTTAGTATTACATCTATTAATGTTCCATCTTTTCTTTTCAGAATCAATTGCTTATTTACTACTTTTCCAGTTTCAACAAATTCATGAAATGCTTTTTCTACTTTTGGCATACACTTTTCAGAATACAGATTAAATATAGGCTTATTAATAATCTCATCTTCTGTATAGCCTGTTTTAGTAAGCAGTGTCTTATTACAAAACTTTACATTAGCATCAAGAGGAGAAACTGCTACATACATATCAGGAGAATTATTATATAGAATGTCAAATTTTGTTTCTACTTCTAAAAGTTTACTTTTTAGTTCATTTATATATACATCATCATTTTTCATGGAATCTCCAATTGATAAATAATATATTATATTCTAATAATAATTAAATATCTAATATTCATTATTATCGCTAAATTTGCGCTATAAAACTAATATATACTTGTCAAATATTATAAAAAGGCTTTAAATGATTAGATTATTTCTTATATTTTTATTTACTGTTTTTATTTCTTCCAATCTATTCGCATCATTAAATAAAGACGATATAAAAAGCTTTATAGAAAAAGACATGCATTTAGGTGAGCAAGACTCAAAACTACCTATTTGGCCAATTCTAGATAAAGAAAAAAAACTTTATGCTTATATATATGAAACATATAATCTAGCTCCCGTACTTGGTTTCTCAGGTGGAAAACTAAATATGTTAGTATCAATAGATTTAGAAGGAAACTTCTTAGATGTAAAAGTACTAGAACAAGATGAACCTGTATTTGTATCAGGACTTGG
>DKNG01000213.1:0-138 GCA_002470185.1 Arcobacter sp. UBA7394
TTATTTTCAATTTCAATTATACTAAAAAAGTCATCGAAAACAATTAGATATTTACCATCTTCTTTACTTTCTAAATAATCAATAGAAATCTTTTTACCATCAAAAAGCCACTCTTTTGTACCTGAGTATTTATTTCTT
>DKNG01000213.1:234-1166 GCA_002470185.1 Arcobacter sp. UBA7394
TCATTAAGTCTTCTTAAATAAGATAAAGTTCCTTTAGCATTTAATTTCTCTAATAAAATTTGAGCAAGACTTCTTATGTATGAACCTTCTGTAACTGTAGATTCAAAAGTTATAAAAGGATGATTATAAGAGATAAACTTTGTATCTGTAATAGTCATAGAAGATTTCTTCATCTCAAACTCGACACCCTCTCGTGCTAAATCATAAGCTCTTTTTCCATCAATTTTTTTAGCAGAAAACTTAGGAGGATAATACTCATGAGTACCAATTAGATTCTCTATCTCTTTTTTCATTAAGTCTAAATCTATTTTTTTCTCATTTTCAATACTTATCATATTTTCAGTGTCTAAAGACTCAGATTGAGCTCCCAACCAAACAACAGCTCTATATGATTTAGGTGTTTTAGCCATATATTTGAAAAGTTTTGAGTATTGCCCAAATGCAATAATCAAACATCCATTAGCAAAAGGATCTAATGTTCCTGAGAAACCAGCTTTTTTATTTTTGTATTTTCTTTTTATTCTATTTAAATAAGAGTTTGAACTCATAAACATTGGTTTATTACCAACTAATAGTTTATTTAGGGGCTCTTTATTATAAAGTCTTTTTTGCAATATTTTTATCCCGTTAGTTTTTTGTAGAGAAAATTACATTTTCTCTACGAATGACGATAAGATATCTCTTCTTGAACCGCCAAAATTAATTGTAAGTTTGTAATCTTTTCCAGCTTTGCAAGCTTTTTGAACTCTACCCATTCCAAAAATCTTATGCTGTACTAAATCACCCTTTTTATAAGATGAGTGTTTTTCAATTGTTAAACACCCTTTTATTAATCCAGATTCACTTAAAAATCTACTTTTAGTTAAAGAGGCTCTTTTACCTTTATAGAATCTTGAATGAACAAAAGATAAAGTAAGATTATCCATAGCTCT
>DKNG01000213.1:1306-9547 GCA_002470185.1 Arcobacter sp. UBA7394
GCATGAATACTCATCATTGAAATAGCTTCATTATGATACTCTTCATTTTCACTCTCTAAAGCAATTTCATTTAAAAAGTCTTTTAAATCTAAGTGAGGGTTCTGTTTGAAATAATCTCTAATATACCCATAGAACTCATCAACATTTGCTTGTCTATCAAATCCATCAGGTACATTATCATAAGAGGCTCTATAATCAAATGTTTCTTCAAAAGAGTCTAAAAATTGCATTTTAGATTTTGTAAGAAGTTCTTTTAAATCCATAACAGAAGCTTCAAATACTTTAAGAGTTCTTGAGTTTTTCTTACCTACAACAGCAGCTAATTCATCAGCATCAAATGTTTGAATAATCTCAAAAATAGATTTTTTTGTTTCTTGTGATTTTGCATCAAGTTTATCAATTGTTGTCTTACCAATACCACGTTTTGGTTTGTTAACAATTCTTTTTAATGAGAAGTTATCATTGGCATTAGTAAGAATTCTAAAGTAAGCGATTAAATCTTTGATTTCTGCTCTTTCATAGAACTTCATACCACCAACTAATTTATAATTAAGCCCTGCTCTATTAAATCCTTCTTCAAGTGATCTTGATAAAGCATTTACTCTAAATAAAATAGCTACATCTCTAGCACTAACACCCGAATCCAATAATTTCTTGATATCATCAATTAGTTTTCTAGTCTCTTCATTTTCATCGTGTGATTCATATACTTTTATAGAATCACCCTTAGCTCTAGTACCTACTAATTTTTTACCTAATCTATCTCTATTATGCTCAATTAACTGATTAGCATGATCTAAAATAGTATCAGTTGATCTATAGTTTGATTCAAGTTTTACAACAGTAGTTCCCTCAAAATGTTCTGAGAAATTAAGAATATTTTTAATTGTTGCTCCACGCCAACCATAAATTGATTGATCATCATCACCAACAACACAAAGGTTATTATGATTTGAACATAATTTTCTTAAAAGCTTATATTGTAATTCATTTGTATCTTGGTACTCATCAACCATAATATATTGATATTTATCGCTAGTTTGTTGTGCTAGTTTTTCATTCTTTTTTAGAATTTCATATGGCAATAATAATAAATCATCAAAGTCCACTAAGTTATTTTTTAATAGGTATGCTTGATATTTTTCATATACATCAGCAATTTGTTGATACAGCTTTAATTGAGCTGCTGCTTTTGCTTCTTCAGGAGAAATAAGTGTATTTTTGTATTTAGATATTTCGCTAACTAACAGTGATGTTGTTATCTCTTTATCTATTGATTTTATAATTCTTTTTTTATCATCAGTATCAATGATAATAAAGTTGTTTTTTCTATCTAATTCGCTCATGTGAAATTTTAAAAATAACAATCCAAATTTATGAAAAGTACATAATAAAGGTGGTGTATTTATATGTTCAGGGTTAATCATAGAAAAAGCTCGTTCACGCATTTCAGCTGCGGCTTTATTTGTAAAAGTTAGTGTTAAAATTGAGCTTGGGTCAATACCAATTGAAATCAAATATGCAAGTCTTGTGGTGATTGTTTTAGTTTTTCCAGAACCTGCCCCTGCTAAAATTAAAAGTGAACCATCTATGTGTTCAGCAGCAATTTTTTGCGAATCATTAAGTGATGATAGTAAGTTTTCCGACATTTCTTCTCCAATAATATATAATTATACCATATAATAAATAAATTCACTATTCTTCTTAATTATTCTATATATAAATAAATGTTATTATAATCATAATTTATTTTACGGAGGTTATAATGCTAACAGATTTTGCTAAACTAGAAACTTTCCTAACAGTAGTTAGAGAAAAGTCATTCTCAAAAGCATCGGCAAAACTTGGTATTTCACAGCCTGCAGTAACACAACAAATGAAATTCATAGAAGATTATTTAGATGTACAAGTAGTTGATAGAAAAAAGAACGGAATTAGGCTTACAAAAGAAGGTCAAATGTTATATTCTATTGCACTTAAAATTGAAAAATGTGTTGCCAATGGCGAAAAAGAATTACTAAAAATTATGAACAAAGATATTACATTTGTATTCGGAGCATCATTCATCATTGGTAACTATATTTTACCAAGATTTTTAAACAATTTAAAAGAAAATATTAACAATGAAGTTTCAATTAATGTTTCAGTATCTCATGAAGCAATAGAAGATTTATTAGACAAAAAAATTGATATGGCACTAGTTGAAAACTATGTTCCTAATGACGATATTATTTACAGAGAATGGATGGAAGATGAAATCGTAATATTCTCTAATCAAAAATTACCAACAAGAGCAAAAGCTGAAGATTTATTATCTTATAAATGGGTATGTAGAAATCCTGATTCACATACAAGAGCAATTTTCAAAGAAAACCTTGATAAAGCAAACTTCCCTGATTGTGATACTTTTGATGTAACTTCTGAGGTTACAAGTGCAACTACAATTGTACAAACAGTTTTACATTCGGACAAAAATATTACACCAACAGTTTCAATTGTATCTAGAAATGCTATTGAATCATTATTAAAATCTGGTGCATTATTTGAATCAAGAATTAACAACCAAAAAATGGTTAGAAAGCTATATATTGCATATAGAAAAGATAGAAAGCACGACGCATTTATTGATAATGTAGTTGACTATCTACTAAAAGTAAAATAATACTAGGAGATTCCTAGTATTTATTCTTAATAATTAAATCCCTCTTTTTCCAAAGCTAATCTAATTTTTTTCATTTGAGTGTGTTTATCTCTACACCAATCAGGTGATAATAATGTTTCATCATCAATCCCTGCTGTAATTCTTTGTATAGAGATATTATCAGGTAAGTCAACAATAGATTTAACAACTGTATCTATATATAACTCTTCTGTAATTGGAGTGAATCTACCTTTTCTAAACTCATTAGTTAATAGCGTGTTTTTTACTACATATAATGGATGAAACTTAATAGAATCAACATTAAGTTCAACTGTTTGTTTAAATGTCTCAAGCATCATTTCTTGAGTTTCATTAGGTAAACCATAGATTAAATGTCCACAAACATTTAAACCTTTTTCCTTTGATTTATTAATCCAATATCTCATATTTTCAGCACTATCACCTCTATTAATAGTTTCAAGTGTTTCATCGTAAAATGATTGGATACCATATTCAATCCAAATCTCTTTGTCTTTAGATAAATCTTTTAAATAATCAAGTATTTCATCTGTTACACAATCAGTTCTTGTACCAATACTAAGACCAATTACATTATCAAAAGATAAAGCTTTTTCATATAAAGCTTTAAGTGTTGAAAATGGAGCATAAGTATTTGTAAAAGATTGAAAATAAACAATGAATTTGCTAACACCAAACTTATTTTGTAATCTATCACGAGTTGCGATAAATTGCATTTCAAGTTGTTTCAGTTGATTCTCTAAATATGGATTTTCTTCAATTCTTGGATTTAGTTTGAACTTAGTTCTTTTTTCTTGAAGGTTTGGAGAGAATGAATCATTTTCACAAAATGAACATCCTCCCTTTGCTACAGTTCCATCAATGTTCGGACATGTGAAACCAGAGATAGAAATAGGAACTTTATATACTTTATGACCGAATTTATCTTTAAAATATCGGCCAATAGTTAATACGTTTTTTAAATTACTCATTTTACTCTTTTACGAAGTAATCCCCATCAAAACTCTCTAAAGCATAATTTCTATCATTACCAATTGCATTTGTTAAATCATCAATTGATAAATACTCTAATGAATCAGCTTCGATATACTCTCTAACTTCATCTTTAGACATATTATTTGAAATAAGCTCTTCTTTATTTGGTGTATCAATACCATAATAACAAGGGAATTTAATTTCAGGAGAAGCAACTCTAAAGTGAACCTCTTTTGCACCAGCATCTTTAAGCATTCTAACTATTCTTTTAGATGTTGTACCTCTTACAATAGAATCATCAATTACTAATAATGACTTACCAGCAATTAGAGATCTCATAGGTGAAAGTTTCATTTTAACTTTCATACTTCTCATCTCTTGTGTTGGTTCAATAAATGTTCTTCCAACATAGTGATTTCTAATAATTCCATACTCAAAAGGAACTCCACTTTGTGCAGCGTAACCAAGTGCTGCTGGAACTCCTGAATCTGGAACAGGTACAACCATATCATATTTAGTTTCAGAATTTGTATCATTTTTAGCTAAAGCTTTACCCATATTTTCTCTTGTTCTATATACATTTTTACCATCGATTTCTGAATCTGGTCTAGCAAAATATACATATTCAAAAGCACAAGGTCTAAATTCTGGCTCAAATAATTGAATTGATTCTGGTTCTTCTTGATCTTCACTGAAGATTAACATTTCTCCTGGTTTAACATCTCTTATAAACTCAGCATCAACTAAGTCGAATGCACAAGTTTCAGATGCAACAATATAACCACCTGATTTAATTTTTCCTAAAGATAGAGGTCTAATTCCATATCTATCTCTAATAACAAACTGTTTTGATCTTGATTGAACAATAAAACAATATGCTCCAACAGTTTTTTCTAATGCTTCTTTAATTCTATCTCTTAATCTATCTTGCGTATTTTTAGCAATTAAATGAATTAAATTTTCTGTATCCATACCTGTTTGGAAAATAGCACCTTTATCAATAAGATCGTTTCTTACTTCTTTCTTATTAATTAAGTTACCATTATGAACGATTGATATCTCACCTAATTTATACTTAGCAAATACAGGCTGTGCATCTAAAATAGAATCCCCACCTGCTGTTGAGTATCTATTATGACCGATTGCCATATTACCTTTTAAGTAAGATAAAGCTTCCTCTTTAAAAACTTCAGATACTAATCCTCTGTCTTTTTTTGTATAAATTCTTCCATCATCAGATGAAGAAATACCTGTAGCTTCTTGACCTCTATGTTGCATAGAGAATAGAGCAAGAGATGCTAACCTAGCAGCGTTATCGTTTCCGTAAATTCCAACAATTGCACACATTTATTTAACCTTTAAAAAAGAGAAAGAAGTGAACTTAATGCGCAACTACAAGCAAAGCTTGTAGAAAATATCTTTTTCTCTTAGTATATTATTTTGATTTTGTTTATTAGTTTTATAGACCTAAAGCGTCATTAATTGAATATAACTTAGGATCTTTTCCAATAATCCATTTAGCAACTTTAATAGCACCTTTCGAGAAAGTGTTTCTTGCTGTTGCAGTATGATTAAGTTCTAAGAACTCACCGTCATTATATAAACCAACTGTATGTCTTCCTACAATGTCTCCACCTCTTAAAGCCATAACTGCGATTTCATCTTTAGTTCTAGCTCCAATTTGACCATCTCTACCTGAAACTCTTACATCATCAAGATCTAAATCTCTTGCATCAGCGGCATGTTCAGCTAAAGTTAAAGCAGTTCCAGAAGGAGCATCAACTTTATGTTTATGGTGTTGTTCAACGATTTCAATATCAAAATCTCTTAATGTTTTTGAAGCTAGTGCAACAAGTTTATTTAAAACTGCAACACCTAAACTCATGTTAGTAGCATATAATACTGGAACTAATTTACTAGCTTCAACTAATAAATTTTGTTGGTGTTTATTAAATCCAGTTGTAGCAATTACTAATGGTTTTCTAGCACCATTTTCAACTACTTCTGTTAATAAAGCTTCAGTTGCAGCAGGTGCAGAGAAATCAATAACAACATCAGAAGATTCGAATAAAATCTTCATATCATTTGTAACAACTGTATCTTCTGGTAGTGGCTTTGATAACTTATCAAAAACGTGAACAGCACCTACTCTTGCTTCTTCATCAGTTGCAAGATCATCAATTAATAATGACCCAACTCTACCTGTACTTCCTAATATACCTACTTTAATCATTTTGCTTAGCTTCCTTTTATCCTATATATTCAATAATATTTACTGCAGCAGTTGCACCATCAGCAGCGGCACAAACTACTTGTTTAGCAGCATCAATTCTAATATCACCAGCTGCATATAATCCAGCAGTTGATGTTTTCATTCTTAAATCAACAATAACTTCACCAGCTTCATTAACATCACAAAGAAATGTTCCATCTTCTTGTTTAATTGGATCGTTTAATACGTTTCTTCCAACAAATACAAATACACCAGGAGTTGGTAATTCTCTTGATTCACCTGTTTTTTTGTCTTTTACAATAAGACCAGTAACACCCATGTTATCACCGATTACTTCTTCTACATCAACATTAGTAACTTCTTCAATATTTTCAGCTGCTTTCATGTGAGCAATTGTAGATGGAGCTGCTCTGTATGTATCTCTTCTATGCACTAAATAAACTTTAGAACATAATTTTGATAAGTATACTGCTTCTTCAAGTGCTGAATCTCCACCACCAACTACTGCAACTTCTTTTCCTTTGTAAAAGAAACCATCACAAGTAGCACAAGTAGAAATTCCTCTACCAAAGAATTTATCTTCACCTGCAAACCCAGCACGTCTAGGAACTGAACCAGTTGCTAGTAAAACAGATTTTGCTTCATAATCTTTACCATCAACAGTTTTTAATTTGAAAGTGTCACCATCTTTCACAACTGAAGTGATTTGATTCATTTCATGTTTAAGTCCAAATCTTTGACATTGTTCTGGCCAGTTTTGCATTAAATCCATACCAGTTACAACTTCAGCTTGACCTGGATAATTTTCTATTTCAGATGAACCAGTAATTTGTCCACCAGGCATACCCATTTCAAACATAACAACATCTTGTAAACCACCTCTAGTAGCGTAAAGACCAGCTGTTAATCCAGCAGGTCCTCCACCGATAATCGCTAAATCTAACATATCAATATCCTTTAAAAAATCAATAATTTTTTGTTTTATAATTTATAGTATTTATTAAAAAGCTAATAATACTAAAAAGTATGTAAGTTATAGGTTAATTAATAAAACTATTTTTAAGGATAAATTTTATCATTTAATAATTAATATTTGCCTTAAATGTTTTATAACATATTTACAACTTTTTGGTTATTATTTCATAACTTAAAGGAAATAAATGGAAATTTTAGAAAAATTAATTTCAGATGCATCCTCTTTTGTTTGGGGTCCTCCAATGCTAATTTTATTAGTAGGAACTGGATTATATTTAACAATCAAACTAAAAGGTATGCAATTTTGGGCATTAGGACATGCTTTTAAACTTATCTTTGACAAAGAAGAAAATGCAAAAGGTGATATTTCAAATTTTGCAGCATTAATGACTGCCCTTGCAGCTACTGTTGGTATTGGTAATATTGTAGGAGTTGCAACTGCAATTACTATGGGTGGACCTGGAGCTGTATTTTGGATGTGGGTTACAGGACTTGTAGGAATGGCTACTAAATATTCTGAGGCAATTCTTGCTGTTAAGTACAGAGAAAACGGAGCTAATGGATACAAAGGTGGACCAATGTATTATTTAGCTAAGGGTGCAAATATGCCAATTTTAGCTACATTATTTGCTTCTTTTACAATATTAGCTTCATTTGGTATTGGAAATATGACTCAAGTAAATGCCGTTGCTAATGCTCTAAACTCTCAGTTTGATATTGCTTTTGAAATTACAGGAATTGTATTATTAGTCGTAACTGCTTTTGTTGTTCTTGGTGGAATAAAAACAATTGGTAAGGTAACTTCACTTTTAATTCCATTTATGATTGGAGTTTATTTAATCACTTCACTAATCATTATTATTACTAACTTTGATAAAGTTGGAGATGCTTTTAATATGATTTTCTATTATGCATTTAATCCTATTGCTGCAAGTGGTGGATTTGCAGGAGCTGCTATTGCTGCTGCTATTAGATATGGTATTGCAAGAGGTGTTTTCTCGAATGAATCAGGACTAGGTTCTGCACCAATTGCAGCAGCTGCTGCTAAAACAAATGATCCTGTAAAACAAGCCTTAGTTTCAATGACACAAACGTTTATTGATACACTAGTTGTTTGTACAATGACAGCACTTATTATTTTAATGGCTCCTATTTGGATACAAGGCGGAAGTGCTGGAGAATTAACACTAAAAAGTTTTGAGTTCTTCTTAGGTGATTATGGAGCAATTGTTATTGTTATTGCAACAATTCTTTTTGGATATTCAACTATTCTTGGATGGTCTTATTATGGGGAAAAAGCTTTTGAATATTTATTTGGTGAAGATAAAATCAAAATTTATAGAGTTATTTTCATTGCAATTATTTATGTTGGAGCAGT
>DKNG01000222.1:0-3723 GCA_002470185.1 Arcobacter sp. UBA7394
GATTTAAAAAAAGCTACATTAGTAGAGTTCTTAGAATACAAAACTTTATATTATGACAAGATAGATTTTACAATTGTAGAATCATCTTGGCAAATACTATCAACAAAAATCAAACTACCTTATATTATTCACATTGTTGGAACAAATGGTAAAGGAAGTACTGGTCGATTTTTATCTCATTATTTAAATAAAACTAATCATAAAGTATTACATTATAGTTCACCTCATATTGTAAAATTTAATGAAAGAATATGGATTAATGGTTCTGATGTTAGTGATGAAGTACTTGAAGATGCTCATAGGTATTTGCAAGATATTTATCCAATTGAATTATTGTCAAAACTAACTTATTTTGAATATACAACTCTTTTAGCTATTTATTTATCAAAAGATTGCGAATACTTAGTACTTGAAGCAGGTCTTGGTGGAGAGTTTGATGCTACAAATGTAGTGCCAAGTGATTTATCATTAATCACTACTATTGATTTAGACCATCAAAGCTTTTTAGGAAATACTGTTGAGGCAATTGCTCAAACAAAAATGAGATCTGTTGATAAAAAAATGTTACTTGGTTTCCAATTACACGAGAGTGTAAAAGATTCAGCTTATGAAGTAAAAAGACAGTTAAAAGAAGAAAGAAATCTAGATATAGAAATTCAAATAGTAGAAGAGTTTGAAAAGTATGAATTAAACAAAAAATTTGCTTCATATTTAAAACGAAATTTACATTTAGTAATTGCTTGTTTAGAGGAATTGAAATTAAGTGTTGATTTAAGTATTTTTGATGATGTTGATTTATTTGGAAGATGCCAAAAAATTGCACCTAATATCACAATTGATGTGGGACATAATCCTTTAGCTGCAAAAGTTTTATTAAAAGAGTTTGAAAATAAAAAGATTACTTTGATATATAACTCTTATGCAGATAAAGATTATGAAGAAGTTCTAAAAATATTAAAACCAATAATTAACAAAATAATTATCATAGATATTAACGATAATAGAATGGTAGATAAAAATAATTTATTGAAAATTATAAAAGAATTAAATATAATAAATGAGCCTATAATCAACATAGACGAAAATGAAGAATATTTAGTATTTGGTTCATTTTTAGTTGTTGAGAAATTTTTGGCTTTGATTGGGTTCGATGAGAAATAGACTAATAATTACAATCTCTGATGTAAAGGGTACAAAATCATATAATTTACATCAATTTGTAAAAAAGATTTTGCTAATTGCAATTATATTAATTGTAATGGTTTTAGGGGGAAGTTTCTTATTCATTTCTTATTTAAATGGTGAAATAGATGAAGCTCAAGAAGACAAAAAAGCACAATTAAAACTTCTTGCACAAAAAGAAGAAAAACTTGTAGCTCAAAATAAATTTTATTCAGTACAAATAAAAAGTAAAGTTCAAGACATTGAAGAATTAAGTTCTAAACTTGATGAAATTCATACTATTATTGGTGTTGGAAAAGATGCAACTGCTGAAGAGATTAGTAAAAAAACATTAAAAAATGTTAATTTAGATCTTAAAAAATATACTCTTAGAGTTATTCCAAATGGTAAACCAATTGATAAGATTAGAGTATCTTCAGGATTTGGATATAGAATCAATCCAATTACTAAAAAAAGACAGTTTCATAGAGGTTTAGATATTCCAACAAAAAGAAAAACTCCAATTAGAGCAACAGCTGATGGAGTTGTTGAGTATGTACAATCTAAAAATGTTGGAGCTTATGGAAGAGTTGTAAGACTATCTCATAACTTTGGCTTTCAAACTGTATTTGCACATATGAATAAAACCCTTGTTAAAGTTGGTTCCGTTATAAAAAAAGGTCAAATCATTGGTCTTAGTGGTAACTCAGGGCGAAGTTCTGGACCTCATGTTCATTATGAAGTAAGATATGCAACAAAAGTACTAAATCCTAGAAACTTTATAAAATGGGATTTGAAAAATTATAATTACATCTTTAAAAAAGAGAGGAGAGTGGAATGGGAGTCTTTAATAAATCAAATAAAGGATCAGCATCAAATGGGGCAACAGTAGTTGCTGCTGGTACTTGTATAATTGGTGGAATTAGCACTAAAGGCACTGTTCACATTGATGGAAAGTTTGAAGGAGTTATTCTTGAAGCTGACGTTATTTCTATTGGTGAGAGTGGAGAAGTAATTGGTGACATTAAAGCTAATAACTTAATTGTTAATGGCTTATTCGATGGAAAAATAGATTGCAACGAAGTTCAAATTTTAGAAGATGGAAAAGTAATTGGTGAAATGAGATACAACGAACTAATTATAGACCCAAAAGGAAAATTTGAAGGTAGAGGTATTAGAAAAAATTCTGAACTAAAAAGTAGATACAATGAAATTGAGCAAAAAATTAACAATATTGTATTAGGTCCTGCAATCGCTCATGATAGATCTTAAAAATAAACTAAAAGCTCTTTATACTCAAAAGGAACAAATTGAAGATGAGATAAAGAGTTTAGAGCTTCAAATTCAAGAAGCCACTTTTAATAATAAACAAAAACAAGTAAAAACTACATTCTCCAAAGATGAAAAAATTGATATTTTTAAATCCTTATTTATTGCACGAAATGATGTATATGCTAAAAAATGGGTAAGTAAAGATGGAAATAAACAAGGTTTTTATCCAGTTACTAGAACATTTAGAGGAGAAGATTATATTCCTTTAACTAATAAAGAAATAGAATCACATCTAAGAGGTTTAATTCATCTTGCAACTTATTGTATAAACAATGAAAATAGTTCAAAATTTATAGCTTTCGAGATTTTGGATGAGGATAAATTCAAATTACAAATAGCTCTTAATGCTTTAAATATTCGTGCTTATTATGAACTAAACTCTTATAACTCTTTAATTGTATGGCTATTTTTAGAAGAAGAGATATCTTCAAAAATTGTATTTAACTTCGCACAATTTATTCTAAAAAAAGCTAATATTCATGGAAAAGTATTTCCAAATCAAGAGTTTGCTACGAGGGCAAGTTTAGGAAATAATATTGAACTACCTCTTCATTTAAAACATAGAGAAAAAAATAAAACAGTATTTATTGATGCTAATACAAATAAAATATACGAAGATCAATGGACTATTTTAAATCAAGTTCAAAAAATCTCAAAAGAGATAGTACATAAATTTTCACAGGTCTCAGAATCTAATAATGATGAAAAAGATTTTGGAAATGTTAATTTTCCTATACATGAAATTAAAATGGTAATTTATGATTATATATATATTCCAACAGCACAATTATCAAAATCTTTAATTAATAAACTAAAATCTTTTGCTTCTTTTGAGAATCCACAAATTAAAGTCTTATTAGGATTGCGTAAGCCCCTTTATAATACTCCTAGAATGATTCATGGATATGAAGAAGATGAGAAGCATTTGATGCTTCCTAGAGGCTTATACACTAAAGTAAGTGATTTCTTCAATGAAAATGCTGTTAAGTTTACTTATGAAGATAAAAGGCATCATGCAAGTGTCTTTACAAAAGAAGTAAAATTCACTCTAAGACCAGAACAAGAAGATGCAATAAAAGGTATTTGTAAAAGTGATTTCTCAATTTGTGTAGCTCCTCCTGGATTTGGTAAAACTCTCCTTGGTGCAAAAATGTTTGAGATTAGAGCTTGTAGTACTTTAATTGTTGTAAATAAAAATATGCTTTTAAATCAATGGATTGAGAGATTTGT
>DKNG01000222.1:3873-5622 GCA_002470185.1 Arcobacter sp. UBA7394
TACTCTTTTGTTATTGTAGATGAGTGTCATCATATTCCAGCTGTCACTTTTGAGCAGATTATTAAAGGCTTTAAAGGAAGATATCTATTAGGGCTTAGTGCAACACCTAATAGAAAAGATGGATTACAACCAATTTTATATCAGCAATTAGGAAATATTGCTTATGAATATAAGAAAAAAAGAACACATAATAATAAATTGCAGATTGTTCGAACTGACTTTGTAAGTGACGCTGATAACTACTCTACAATCATAAATGAGTTATGTGTAGATGATAATAGGAATAATTTAATAATTAGTCAGATTAAAACAAATATTAATAGGAAAATTTTAGTTTTAACAGATAGAATAGAGCATATTAATATCTTACAGCATATCTTGACTGAAGAGAGTATTGATTTTGTTGCAATTCATGGAAGTATGAACAAAAAAGACCAAGTAGAAAATATGAATTTAGTAAAATCTAAATCTTTAATTTTAGCAACTACTTCTTATTTTGGAGAAGGAATAGACTTCCCTCATTTAAATACTATTTTGTTTGCTACTCCTATTTCTTATTATGGACGTTTAGTTCAATATCTTGGACGAATAGGAAGAGGTAATCAAGAATGTTTAGCAATAGATTTCTTAGATTCAAAAAATGCGATGTTAAATTCTGCTTATAAGAAAAGACTAGAAGGTTATAAGCAAATGCACTACAAATAAGGAGACCTAGATGTTAGGAGTTATTGTTTCAACAATCACAATTGCTTTGATTGTTAATTTAATACTAAAAAGATTTCATTTACCAACAATTATTGGATATATTTTCACCGGTACAATAATTGCTTATACTTTTGGATTACATGATGCTGTGAATAATCATGACCTAAAAGAAATAGCTGAGTTTGGTGTTGTTTTTCTGATGTTTACAATTGGATTAGAGTTTTCAATTGAACATTTAAAGAAAATGAAAAGAGAAGTATTTTTTACTGGCTCCTTGCAAATATTAGTAACTACTATTTTTGTATTTACAGTTTGTCTGTTTGTTTTAGATTTTGATGTAAAAAGTTCATTAGTAATTGGGGCTGCTTTATCTTTATCTTCAACTGCTATTGTATTAAAAACATTTAATGAAACAAAAGAGATAAATAAACCTTATGGAAAAAGAGTTCTTGGAATATTAATTATGCAAGATATTGCAGTTATACCAATTCTTTTAATGATTTCATTTTTTAATATGAATGAAGATCAAAGTGTTGCTTATATGATTTTTGAAACAACAATTGCAGCAGCTATTTTATTAGGTCTGCTATATGTTTGTGGAAAATATCTATTAGAACCATTTTTAAATCATGTATCTGGAACTGAGTCTGATGAGCTATTTGTAGCTTCTGTATTATTATTAGCAATTGGTTCATCTTATGTGGCACATTACTTTGGATTCTCATACTCACTTGGGGCATTTATCGCGGGTATGATGATTTCTGAGACTAAGTTCAAACATCAAGTAGAAGCTGACCTTATTCCTTTTAGAAATATTCTATTAGGGGTGTTCTTTATTACAGTTGGTATGCAAATTAACTTTACGATTATTGCTGATTATATTTGGATTATTTTACTTTTATTACCAGTTCTTATGGGAATAAAATATTTAATCATTTATAGTTTAGTGCGAATTGATGATAATAAGAGAGTTGCTTTTAAAACAGCTGTATCTTTAATTCAAATTGGTGAGTTTTCACTTGCGATTTTAGAGTTAGCAAGATC
>DKNG01000222.1:5709-13732 GCA_002470185.1 Arcobacter sp. UBA7394
TCTATGGTATTAACACCAATAATTCTAAAGAATTTATCAAAAGCGGCAGCGGCTTTAATTCCAGAAGATATTATGATGGTTTGTAGCGCACATAATGTAACACCTGATACGGAAAATCACGTTGTAGTACTTGGTTATGGTAGATTTGGACAGGCAATTGTAGAAGAGCTTAAAGTATTTGGTCAGAAATATGTAATTATAGAACATAATATTAAGTTTTACCAATTAGGACAAGATAGAAATGAACCTATTGTATTTGGAAATGCAGCCCATAAACATATATTAAACTCTGTAAATATTAAACAATCTTCAGCGGTTATAGTTGCGGTGAATAACCCAGATGCTTTACATATTATATGTGAAGCAGTTGATGAATTAACACACAATACTAAAACTATTGTAACAGTTACAAGTGAAGCTGAAAAATCTACATTAGAAGGTCTTCACTTAGAACATATAATTGTTGAAACAAATCAGATTGCTAAATCTGTTGTTGATGAAGTTATGTATTGTCGATTAGATTAAAAGCTTAGGCTTTTAATCTATAGATAATATTTTAGTTATCTTTTTGTGCGTTAATAAGTTACATATTAATCAAAATGTTAAAAATTACAATTTGATAACATTCTATCTCAAAGCCTTATATCATAGCATTTAAATAGCATTTCTTATATAAAATAATCATATTTTGTCATTATTATTAGATTTTTGTTTGTTAGTATTTCTTATGTTAAAAAAAGGTGTTATATGTCAAATATAGATCAAACTACACTGCCTTCGACAAATATAAATATATTATACATAGAGAATAATGAAGCAGATAGATTAGTAACTGAAGAAATTTTAAATTGCTTTTTTAATAAAATAATTATTTCTAAGAATGGAAATGAGGCATTAGTACACTTAAATGGCAAAGTGGACTTGATTATTACAGATATTTGTATGCCGAATATGAAAGCCTTAGAGATAATAAAAAAAATTAAAGAAATTAATACTTATATTCCAATAATTGTACTTTCCTCTCATATAGAAACATCTTATTTATTAGAAAGTATTAGTCTAGGGGTTGATGAGTATTTAGTAAAACCAATAAATGCTGATGATTTTAAAGAGGCATTAGATAGAGTAATAAAAAAATTCCAACTTATAAATAAAAATAAACTTTTAAATGATTATAAAAATATATTAAACAAAAGTTCAATTTTAAGCAAAATAGATACTAATGGAAATTTTACATTTGTAAATGATAAATTTTCTTATCTTACAGGTTATTCAAAAGAAAAACTTCTAAAAAGTGATTTTAACTTAATCCACAAAATAAAAAATTTAAATAAACTATTAAAAAAACTCAAGCCCACAACACATACAATTCATGGAAAAATAAAAAATAGAAGAATCGATAATAGTTACTTTTATACTAAAACAACAGTTAGTGCAATCTTTGATGAAAATAATAATATCGTAGAGTATTTGTTAATTCATAATGATATTACAGAAGAAGAAGTAACAAAAAAGAGTATAAAAAAAGATTTAAAAGATGCAAAGCAAAATTTAAAAGATGCAATGAAATTATCAATGCAGTATGAAATGGCAATTAATGAAAGTAATATTCTTTCAAAAACAAATATAAAAGGAACGATAACTTTTGTAAACGATAAGTTTTGTGATATTTCAGGTTATTCAAAAGAAGAGTTAATAGGGAATAATCATAATTTAATTCGCCACTCTGATATGGATGAAAGTGTTTTTATTGAATTATGGAAAACTATTTCAATGGGAAATAGCTGGAGTGGAATAATAAAAAATAGGAAAAAAGACAACTCTGCATATTGGGTATCAACAACAATCATTCCAATAAAAAACAAACACAATAAAATAAAAGAGTATATTGCAATTAGACATGATCTAACAAAAGTATTTGAATTACATGCAGAGGTTGAAGATACTCAGCGTGAAATAGTATATAAATTAGGTGAGGTAGGTGAAACAAGAAGTAAAGAAACAGGTAATCACGTAAAAAGAGTTGCTCAATACTCAAAAGATTTAGCTTTATTATATGGTTTAGATATTAAAGAAGCTCAGATTTTATTTGATGCTTCACCTATGCATGATATTGGTAAGGTTGGTATTCCTGATGAGATTTTGAAAAAACCTACGAAATTAACTAAAGAAGAGTTTGAGATTATGAAAACTCATGCAGAGATCGGATATAAATTATTAAAAGGTTCAAAAAGACCAGTTTTAAAAGCTGCTGCAATTGTTGCAAAAGAACATCATGAAAAATATGATGGTTCAGGATATCCTAGAGGTATAAAAGGTGAAGATATTCACATATACGGAAGAATCACTGCTCTTGCTGATGTATTTGATGCCTTAGGCTCTCATAGATATTATAAAAAAGCTTGGGAAGATGATAGAATTATTGATTTATTAATAAGTGAAAAGGGAAAACACTTTGATCCTGTATTAGTAGATTTATTTATGGATAACTTAGATTTGTTTTTGAAAACTAGAAATAAATACGTAGATTAGATTGATTTTATTATAGGGCATAAGTTTTATGCCCAAAGCTCAACTTCTAACTCTTTCTCTTCTTCTTTTGCGAGTCTATATTGCTCATCATAATGTTTAAGTAACTCGGCTCTATTTAAAAGTTTATTCATATCTCTAATCTCTTGTAATTCTATTTCTTCAATTTGAGTTTCATTTTGTGATTCATAATATGTATCTATTTGATCTTTCATCGTTTGTGTTGATTTATATTGATACATTAATAAAATGGCTTCTTCTTTAGATATTTCTCTTTCTTTAAATATCTCTTTTGGTTCTTCTATTTTCTCTTCCATTTTTTCACTTTTTATTTTTTGTACATTGTTGTTGAAATTGTATGCATTTATATTTATTGGATTAATTGTCATAGTTAACTCCTTGTTTTTTATAGTGTTATTTTAAAAATAAAAAGTGTGAAGCCAGTGTGGAATGTTTTTGTTTGTGTAAATTTAGTTATAATAATTTATGGAAAAATTAAAAAATAGTACAATTTTATATATTGAAGATGATGAAATTACAAGAGAAAATATTAGTACTTATCTAAAAAGAAAATGCAAAGAACTTTTTGTAGCCTGTGATGGAAAAGATGGACTTGAAAAGTTTGAAATACATAATCCAGATATTATAATTACAGATATTGAAATGCCAAATCTGAATGGATTAGATATGGCAAAAAAAATTAGAAAACAATCTTCTTCAACACAAATAATAATTACAACGGCATATACTTCTCAAGAGTATTTATTAGAAGCTGTAAATTTACATCTAATAAAATATATAGTGAAACCTATATCTTTAGTTAAGTTAAATGATGCATTAAGTGAATGTAATGAATTTCTTGAAGAAGAGGTAATTACAAAAAGATATTTCTCTGAAGATACTTTTTATGATGTTTATACAAAAGAATTAGTTGTATCTAATGAAATTGTTTCATTATCAAAAAATGAAAGAGCTTTATTAGATTTATTACTAAAAAACTATCCTGCTCCTACTTCTTATGAGTCTATTGAAACAAATGTATATGATTTTGCTACTTCTAAAAATGCTATTAAATTATTAGTAAAATCAATAAGAACTAAAATCAATAAAGAGTTTATTTCTAATGTTTCTGGTTTGGGTTACAATATTAATATAATAAAAGATTAATTATGAGTGATTTATTTTTAGGTTTTTATTTAGGGGTATTTTCTATAATACTTCTTTTTAATATTCTTTGGTATTTATATAATAAAGAGAAAACATATTTATACTATTTCTTTATGCACTTAAGTGTAGTTTTAATTGCATTAGATTCTTCATCTGTGTTTGAAACCTCTACAGTATTTTTAGCTATTTCTGCTATTTTCTTCTCCTTTTTATTTACAAGAGAATTTTTGAATCTCGAAAAATATTATAAAAAGCTAAACTCATATTTTTTTAAGATAGCTGCTACATTTTGTCTTCTTTTAGTACTTTTATATATTACTGGTAATGGTGTTTTTATTAAAAATATACCTTACTCTTTTATTTTTTTAGGCTTTGTCCTTATTGCCTACAAAGTATATAAAAAAGGTTTTGTATTAGCTAAGTATTTTATTTTTGCTTGGGGTGTGAATGTAAGTATAATATTTTTATTAGATATTAAAAGAATTACTGGAATTGAACTTATATCTTTTGATTATTTAAGTCAAATAGGAAATATTTTAGAAGCTGTAATTCTATCATTTGCTTTATTCGCAAAAACAAGTATGTTAATTGATGAAAAAAATGAAAAAGAAAAAATGTTAATTCATCAGTCAAGACTGGCTTCAATGGGCGAAATGTTGGCTAATATCTCTCATCAATGGAGACAACCACTAAATAGAATTGCATCCTTTATAATGAATATGCAAATGCATATTATGGATAATTATAAAGAAGAAAAATACTTATTAGAAAAGCTTGATGAGAGCCAAATACAATTAGAGTATATGTCTAGTACTATTGATGATTTTACAAACTTCTATAAAAAAGATAAACAAAAAGAGACTTTTTTTGTATCTTCTGTAGTTGAAAATTCTATAAGTATTATACTTCCTACTTTAAAATCAAATAATATTAATTTAGAGCTTAATGTTCTTTCTGATTTTCAAATTAACTCATATCCAAAAGAGTTATCTCAAGTAATTCTAAATCTTATTCAAAATGCAAAAGATGCTTTAATTATCAATAAGACTAAAAATGCAAATATTCAAATAGAAATTACAGATAAAAAAATTATTGTACAAAACAATGGTGAATCAATAAATGAAAATATTATTGATAAAATTTTTGAACCATATTTCACAACAAAAGAGAAACATAAAGGTACTGGTCTTGGATTATATATGTCTAGAATGATTTTAGAAAAAAATATGAATGCAAGAATATCAGTCGAAAATAAAGATGATAATGTGAACTTTGAAATTAATTTCAATAAATAAGATTTAAAATTACTTCACACCAAAAAGAAACTTTTTTTATTTAAAATTACTCCTTACTAAAGGAGTAAAATGAAAAACAAATTTTTTATAAAGTCTAGCTTGGCTTTATGTTTATTATATTCAAGCAATCTTTATGCAAAAACAATGACTTTTGAAACAGAAGTATTACCTGTATGTGGAGTTATTATTGATAAAGCAAATGGATCAATTAATTTTAATGATACTACTAGTGTTGATGCTGCATCATTTACAGTAAAAACAAATAGTAATAAAGGTAATGCAAAAATATCATTTAATAATATTAATCCAAGTGATAATATTAAACACAAAGATGGTTTTTTTGAAATTGGTAAAAACAAAGGTAACTTAGAAGAGATTAATTGGAAAAACCCAAAAGATTTAACAATTAAACATGATGAAAAACAAGAGGTTTATGCCTTTGTTCCTCAAAATTCTAGTTCTATAATCTCTGGAACTGCAAGAGTTACTACAACTTTAGAAGTAACTTGTAATTAATTAGTATGAAAAAAATAGTTTTAATATCTCTTCTTTTTTCTTCTTTTTTGTTTTCTCATTCTCAAACTCCAACAATATTTGGTGGGGTGAGCAATAAGCTTGATAGTATAAGTACAACACAAATTAAAGTTGTAAAAATTCATTTACAAAACCTTAATACTTATGCCCAACAATATTATTTAGAAATAGACGGAAAATATATAGGTCTTACGAATGTATTAAAAGCAAAACAATTAGTAAAACTTGAAGTTCCTGTGATGATAAACAAAGAAAATACTTTAGAGTTACATAAAGTTTGTACAGTGAGTATTCCTAAATCTAAAGAGGATATATTCAAAACTAAAATTTGTACTAAAGCTTATTTATATTGGGTGAAAAATTAATGAGATATATAATATTTTTAATATGTATATCTACATTTTCTTTTTCTAATACCAATAGAATAACTACCTCAGATGGCATCACTTGTGAAAATTCAAGTGATGCTCCCTATGAATTTGAATCTTATGTGGAGTCCTCTAAAAATAAACTTGAAGGTGAATACTCAAATGGTTTTGACAATGTGGATAATGATATATCAACTTTTGGAGTAAAGTTTACCTATAAATTTGGGGAACAAAAGAAATTAGATTGTAATAGGTTATATAATTTAGAATTAAGAGAAAAACAAGCTAAAGTAAAAGAATTAGAATCAAAAATAAAAGCTTTAGAACTAACAAATAAAATTAATTGGAAAAAAATAGATGAAAAATAAAATATTAATAATATGCTTATTTTTTTCTTTTCCTTTTTATCTACATGCCTTTGGAACTTATTCCAACTCCTTAAAATTTACAAATCATATTGATTCCTCTTGCGGTATTGTAATAAAAAACAGAGGTTCAATAGCTTTTAAAAAAGAAGAACCTAAAAGTATAGGTGAATTTACTATTATCTCAAATATTAGTAATAAAAAAGATATTTATATAAAAATAAAAGATGTTAAAAAATCAGTGAATATTTTAGATATTAGAAACTCTAAAATATATATCATTTTAAATAGAACACAAAAGATAAAATTAGATACTTTTATCTCAAAAGGTGTAAAATTAAATAATAAAAATAATAGAATCTATATCTTTATAGATAAAAAAAGATCAAATATAAGTTCAGGAAATACCTCTTTAACTTTCCAGTTTGAAGTTATATGCGAAAACTAACACTAAAACCACATTATTATTAGATATAATTTTAAAATAATTATTTAATAAATATCTATCACAAAAGGAAAACTATGTACTTAAAAAAATTAGCAATACTTTCTTTTTCAGTTTTATTTTTATTTACTGGATGTAATGATAAAAAAACAGAAGAAAAAGTTGTAAAAAAAGAGATTAAAAAAGTAGATGTAAATGTACATACTATAAAAAAACAAACATATCCTGTATGGGTTAATTTCTCTGGTAAAACAGAAGCATTAAAAAAAGTAGCTATTACTTCAAGAGTAAATGGTGAATTAAAAGAGTTGTTTTTTACAGCTGGTCAAAGTGTAAAAAAAGGTGATACTCTATTTAAAATTGATGATAGACAATATAAAGCAGTTTTAGCACAAAAAATGGCAACTCTAAAAAAAGACGAATCTTCACAAAGATTAGCTCTTGCAAACTTACGAAGATATGAACCACTTGTTCAAAAAGGATTAGCTCCAAGAGAAAAACTAGATGAATTAAAAGCAAGACTTGGAGAATATAATGCTGTTGTAAAAGCAGATAAATCAGCAGTAAAAGAAGCAAAACTTGATGTTGAATACTCTGTTGTAAAAGCAACAATAGATGGAAAAATTGGTAAGTCTTTAGTAGATATTGGAAATATTATTACTTCAAGTGATAAATTAGCTGAAGTAGTTCAAACAAAAGATTTATATGTAAACTTTAATCCAAGTAGTTCAGAAGTATTTATTCTAAATAGATATAAATCAGAAGAGTTTCCTAAGGTAAAAATTTTACCAGAAAATGTGGAAGATCAGAATTTAAGCCTAAATGGAAAAGTTGATTTTATTGATAATGTAACAAATGAAACAACAGGTACAGTTCTAATGAGAGCAAAAGTAGATAATCATAATAACTCATTATTCCCAGGGACTTTTGTAAATATTAAACTTTTTGTAACTGATAAGATTCCAGTAATTGCAGTAAACCCAAATAACCTAGCTCAAAATCAATTAGGCTCTTATGTATTAGCTGTAGATGAGAATAATAAAATTGTGAAAAAACAAGTTGTAGTTGAATACTCTAATAAAGAATTAGCAATCATTAAATCAGGTCTTAAAGATGGTGATAGAGTAGTTGTAAGTGCTATTAATAGACTTCAAGAAAATCAAGAGGTTAATGCTTTAGAAGTATCTAATCCAATAAATAAATAGGAAAAAATATGTTTTCAATATTTTTTATAAAACGACCAATTTTTGCAAAAGTTATTTCACTATTTATTATTATAGTTGGACTTATTGCATTAAATTTATTACCAGTAGCACAATT
>DKNG01000047.1:0-1282 GCA_002470185.1 Arcobacter sp. UBA7394
TATCGACATAAAATTGAAAAACTAGATATATCAAAATTAATTACAGTTGAGCAATGGTGGGATACATTAAACTCAGCAGGATACAAAGGAATGTTGAATCAACTCTCAAAAGATGATTTAGAAAAGTTTAAAGCTGAACATTTCAAAGATGTATCAAAGTTTTGTAAAGATGGAAAAATCAACTTACAAACAGACACTTTTGTAACAAAGGTTTTTATCTAATTTATAAAAAATCTTCATTTAGTTATAATCCATTCTTAAAAAATATACCATCAAGGAAATAAATGAAAATAGCTATTTTATCTGATATTAAATCTAATGTTTATGCTTTAGAAGCAGTAATTGCGGATGCAAAAAGTAGATCAGTAGATGCTATGTTAAATCTTGGGGATTCATTTTATGGACCAATTGAACCAAGAGCTACATACAATTTAATAAAAGAAAATCAATTTATTACAATTAGTGGAAATGAAGACAGACAAGTATTAGAAGCAACACCAGCACAACTAGAAGAGAATGAAACATTAAGATATACATATAATCAATTAGCTGATGATGTATTATATTGGATTCAAGACTTATCATTTGAAAAATTAATAGGACCTGATTATTATATGATTCATGGAACATATATGGATGATTCTTTATATATGTTAGAAGATGTAAGCTCAGGAAAACCCGTACTTAAAAATAATAAACAAATTTTAGAAATTATTGATGATATTAAATCTACATTTGTTATGTGTGGAAACTCATGTATTCCTAGATGTACAACACTATCATCAGGACAGGTTGTAATTAACCCAGGAGCTGTTGGATTACAAGCTTTTAAATCTGATGTACCAAATGATCATATTATTGAAAACAACACTCCAGATGCTTCTTATGTGATTTTAAACGTAGAAGATAATCAATATAGTGTAGAACCAATTAGAGTAGCTTATGATTACGAAAAAGCTGCATTAAAAGCCGAAGAGAATAATAGAGCAGATTGGGCACATAGTTTAAGAACTGGAAAAGTTCTAAACTAAGCCTTATAAAATTTTATAGTATTTTTACCAGCAGCTTTGGCAGAGTACATTGCCATATCTGCTGATTTTAAAATCTTGTTATATTTATCCCCATCTTTTGGGAACAGTGCAATTCCTGCACTTCCTGAAAGTTTTATTTTTACATCACCATATAAAGTATATTCAGTAAATACATCTTCAAATAGTTCTTCAACTTTTCTTTTAATTTCATCTTTATTATTAATGTTTCTGAAAAGAATAACAAACTCATC
>DKNG01000047.1:1389-3293 GCA_002470185.1 Arcobacter sp. UBA7394
TTGAAAAAGAGAAATGTTTCATTAATCTTTGAGCAAACATAGACAATAATTCATCCCCTGCTCTATGTCCATGGGTATCATTAACTTCTTTAAATCCATCAAAATCAATAAATACTAAAGCACCTTTTTGATTGTTTTTTTTCATCTTATCAAAAGATTTATTTATTAATTCATAAAAATAGTTTCTATTTGGTAATCCAGTATTCATATCAGTATAAGCAAGACGTGTAATAGATTTATTATTATCATCAATTTTATTCATCATTTTAATAAAACCATTTTTTAATTCTCTTATTTCTAAAGGCATTACTTTTGAAGTATTAAACTCAATTTTAGTTTCATTCTTACCTTTTCCAATAGCTTTAATAACTGAGGATAATCTCTCCAATGGATTAATAAGTAGGAAAGAAATTGGAATAGTAATCAATAACGCTAAACCTAAACCAAGAAGCAATACATACATTGCCATTTCATCAATACTTTTTGCTTTATTTTTTAGCTCTAATACTGGTTGAGGAACCATAATCCCCCAATTTGCACCTGACACAGAAGTATAACCTGCAATCATATCATCTTTTAAAGCAGGAGAATAGAAGATTTCAACACCCGTTTGTCCTGCCATCATTTTCTGAACAGCACTTACTTTTGATATATTTTTTCGGCTTTTAATCCATGAATCTAAAGGATGGGAAAGAACATTACCTTCTTGGTCAACTATAGCAGAGTGTCCTTTTTCACCAAAGGCAACCTTTTTTCCCATTTGAACAATATAATCAGTTGATAAATAAGCTAATATAAAATTATCACCTTTTTCTTTCAAGCCTAATAGAATTGGTCCCGTATTCATACTTTTATCTTCTGTTACTGTTGATAAAACTATTTCATCTTTTTTTAGAGATTTTAATGCAAGTTCTAATATATGGGGTGAAACTTTAGTTTGACAAATAGTCTCTCTTATAGAAAGGCAGTTTATTACATCGCCTTCTTTTGATACTTCTAGAACAGATTGATAACCATAACTTTTAAATATAGTTTTGATAGATTCACTTTCTTTATCAATATCATCATTTAATATAAGTAAAACTCCAGTTACATCTTTGTAGTATCGTTCAAATGCTCCTGCAAGATTTTTGGCAATAAGCAAGTGCCGTTCTTTTACATCGTTGTATTCTGATTCTAATGCTTTTGAGTATGGCCACATCCAAAATAGTATTAAAGGAATTAATGCTACTAATGAAAAAGTGACTATAAATAAATAACGTAAACGCATATTTGGTTTTCTTTCAAATAAATTTTATATAAGTAACTTCTATCTTACCATAAACTTATATTGCTAGAAATTAATTGATATTATTCCTTATAATACATTTTTTACCAAAATTTGAATACAATACGAAAAATATTTATCAAGGTAAGTTATGTCAAGAAAAAACACTTCAAGTGTAGATACTACAAAAGGTGAAAAAATTGCTAGAAAAAGCAATGAAAATAAAAATGAAATCCCAGTTGCTTTTAACCAAAAAGAGGTTGCAGAGCAAGTGATTAATGCTAGAAAAGGTGCAAACGTAGATTTAAATAAAGCTAAAGCTAAGAAAAAAGCTAAAATGGCAAAAGCATCAAAAAAGAAAAATAAACCTAAAAAGAAATAATTCTTTTTAAATAAGAAAGAGTACAACTCTTTTCTTATTTACACTATTACAACTTCTAAAAATTCTCTCACTTATTAACTAAGGACTAAAATGAACTGGTTAGCTCATGTATTTTTATCTGAACATAACATAGATTTCCAAGTAGGAAATTTTATATCAGACCCACTCAAAGGTAAAGCCTGGGAAAATGCAAGTGAAGATATAAAAAAAGGTATGGAAGTTCATAAAATCATAGATTCTTATACCGATTCACAT
>DKNG01000076.1:0-562 GCA_002470185.1 Arcobacter sp. UBA7394
GTATCAAAAAAGTTTATTCCTCTATCATATGCTTTGTCCATTATTTTAAATGCTTCGTCTTTAGATGCACTAGAACCAAAAGTCATAGTTCCCATACAAATAGAAGATACTCTTAATCCACTTTTTCCTATATATCTAAAATCCATAATAACACCTTACATAATTTAATTGTTTTATTTAAGTGAAGATTTTAACATATTAAATATATATTATTCCATTATACATATCTCTTTTTTACGCATATGAGAAATAGTCTCTTTAGCTACTAATAAAACAATCACAGATGATAAAACTAAGAAAATATAAGCTAATACATAATAGAAAAAATATTGAGATAATTCATACATTAACAAAGTAGCCAAAGTAATAGCAGCCATTGGAAAAGTAAAAGCCCACCAAGAAATAAAGAATTTAATATTTATATAGTTCTTATACATAACAAAAACTAAAATAGTAAAAAATAGACCCAAACTATAAAGAATATGAGCAAAAAAATCCACATGACCAATTAATTTAATATAAGAGATAAAACCAATAGAAGGTGGTGCAATTAATATAAATA
>DKNG01000076.1:662-3570 GCA_002470185.1 Arcobacter sp. UBA7394
ATAATCCAAAAGAAAATACCAATTGAGAAATAAAAATATAAAACATGTTCATTTATAAAACCCTTTCCTGCAATAGGAACAATCAAGTTTCCAACAATAGGAATAAACCAAGCAGGATTTGAGTGTACAACTTCTAGGGAGTTATTAATCCAAAACCTTATTGTATAAAAAGTAAAAAAGATATGTAGCATTGCCCCACATATAAATAAAACATATGATAGAGTTTCATAATCATGTCTATGAAACATTGATAATAATAAAGTTGATATTGAAATTGCTGCAAAGAAGTTTACTCTTATTGGATGAGTGAACTCACCTTTTACTTCTTTATTATGTTTTATGATTTTTATTATATATGTTACTAGTATAAGTAAAAACAACATACTTGAAAAGCCACCTAAAATATAGCCTATAAATGATGGTAAATATAGTATATGTTCTGCTTTTTGAAAAGCCAAAGCCAAGCCTGTTAAACCCATAACAATTGCAAACATCATTACAGGAAAGTTCTGTAATCTATTTGATTCTATTTTTATAATATTTTCGTTTTCATTCATTTATTAAATCCTATTAAGAATAAATTATTATAATTAGCAAAAAAGGTTTTAAATGGCAAAAAAGAAGCAATCATTAGTAGATTTAAGAAAAATGAATCTTTCTTTTGAAGAAAAAAATCAAATAATAAAATTAATAAATCTTAAAACAAAAACATTAACTTTAGATACAGAGATTTATGAAAATGACCAATTTATCGCTAAAAGAGAGATGGTTTATGCTCATTTACCTAAAAAACTAAAAGCACAATTAAACAGTTTTTTTTAATTATTAGTATAATTATAACTTATTATTATTAAAGAAAGTTTCATTTGATATAAGTAAAACTTATATCAAATAAATATTATTGAACAAAGTCAATAAAAAGAGTCATGTATTTATCTACTTGTTCTTTCTTTTGAAGATGAATATTTTCACCTTCATAATTAAGATTTTCGAAAGTATAAATATCACCTTTTGAAGGTATTAAATTTGTTTGCATTCCAATTTTTGGTCGCATATAAACAGTTGTATTTGGTACATTTTCTTTATGTAAAGGAATAATACTAAACGAACCATCTCCAACACATAGAGGTTTTTTTACCTTTGCAGATGCATGTGAGAAAGAAGTAACACCAGGTATTACTTCTGATTTTTCATATATTAATTCATTTTGTTCTTTTATTAAATCAAGTAGATAATAAACCGTACTATATACAGCACTATCTCCTAATGTAACAAAAGACAAAGTTTCGTATTCACCAAATGATTCATAAATCTTGTCAACTTGTGCTTGCCAATCTTCAGTTTTGAAATTCATTGGTGTATACATTGGAATTACTGGTTTATCAAAACCAAACTCTTCCATTAATTTACTTACAATTTTAAAAGTCATAGACTTTTTAAAACTATGGTCAGGACTTTTTGTAGGAATACAAATAGCATCAGAGTTTTTTAATGCTCTTAATGCTTTTACTGTAATTAATTCAAAATCCCCAGGACCTAGTGATACCATATATAATTTCATCTATCACCCTATCTTAGTAAGTAAACTGTTTATGTTTAATTCCCATCATTTTAAATGAGTCTTCAATCTCTTTTAAAATAATAGTTTGAGTCTTTTCAAGTTCAATAAGATTAAATGTATCACCTTTTGATAAAGATGAAGCAATAGTAGAATCAAATGTATCACTTAAATCGTCTCTAATTTCGTGCATATCTTTCATATAGTGATTACCACTAACTAAAAGCATTGGAATAACTTGTACTTTTTTAACTCCAGCTTTTTTCATCTTAAGTTTTAAAGCATCACTAATTTCATTATAAGGCATAGCACCCTCTAATGAACAAGTAAAGTTAGATTCACTAATTAGCTCTAAAAATGAAGCAGCATAATTAATAGAATCAATTCCACTAGTATCAAGTCTAGGTGTTCCATGAATTACATACAAGTTTGCAGTATCTTCTTGTGTAACTTTTTCGTTTAGATCTTTTAAAAAGTCTGATGTCTCTTTTGTTTTAGTTAAAACAGCATTAGTATATTTTAAATTTGCTAATGAAAAATGTTTGAATCCATCTACAATTTTTTTAAGAACTTCATGTTCATCTGTTGGATAAATATTCACAGAAGCTACAACTACATGTTTAAATCCAAGCATATCAACATCTGCTAGAGTTTGTGGCAAGTTTTTATACTCTTCATTTTTCTCTTTCTTAAGCATTTTGATTACCATTCTAGATGAAAAAGATACAAAAACTTCACAATCTGGAAATTTATCTTCAACAACATCTTTTAAATCAAGATATTTTTGTTGCTCTATTACTGAACCAAAACAAGCAAGGACAATAGCCCTTTTCTTGTTATAGTGTCTATATCTTTTCATTACGCAGCTGGATTATATAATCTGTTATTTACAAAAGGACTATTTTGTAAAGAAGCTAATGTTTTTGCACCTGCAAGAACGCACAAGTCAACTAATGGCTCAAGTAAAACAACACTCATATAAGCAGCTCCAAAAGAGAATACAGAAGTTAAGTTTTCAGCACCAAAACCTTGACCGTATAATGCCCAGAATGCAACCCATGTAACAATACCACCTTGGTAAACTACAGATAATTTTAATGCATCAGTATATTTAATATCTTTGTATGCAATATTTTGAGGAATGATTTTATTTGCTAAGTAAGACATTGCAAATAAAGGCATTAATAAAGTAGTTACATTAGCTCCATATTGTGGTAAATCAAATGGTGCAAAGAATAATCCTTGGATTAATAAACCAAATGCTAAACCAAATGCAGCAGCACCAGCTCCAAGTACTAAGAAAAGAGTTGAACCTAAAATTAAATGAACCTCAGAAACTCCTACAGCTTG
>DKNG01000076.1:3696-5703 GCA_002470185.1 Arcobacter sp. UBA7394
TTTTTAATACTGTCAATTGCTAATTTACCAGCAATACCAAATGAAACTGCAGCAGTTCCATAACTTAAAACCATTTTCGCGCCGTGCACGATTCCTTCTTCTATATGCATAGAGTATCCTTGTGTTTTAGTTTAAAATAATAAAAAAGTTTAATTAATTTGTTTATTAATAATTAATTACAATAATTGTGTGATTGTGTTAAAAAAAGTGTTTATTTGATAATAATTGGGGGATCAAGAGAACTTATAGCATTTTCATAAGCTGTCTTATGGTATAACATATTAATTTCAATTTTAGATAATTTATTTATTGTCGAGAACATCGCAATTGTTGACAATTTAAAATATCGTTTATTATACCCTCGTAGATTCTTCATACCCGTATTTTAACTAAAAAAAATAACAAAGAGGTAAAATGAAGGCTTTATGTGTTAGTGCTATATCTTCAAATGAAGGTAAAACACTCCTAACTACCGCACTTTTGCAAAATTTCAAAAAAAGCGTAAGAGCTTATAAAATAGGTCCAGATTATATTGACCCACAATTCCATAAAGCAATTTCAAAAAGAGATTCTGTAAATCTAGATTCTTTTATTATGAATGAAAATCAAGTTAATTGGATTTTTAATAAATACAATGACCAAGATATTTCAATACTTGAAGGAGTAATGGGATTTTATGATGGAATGGACAAAGGCTCATCAGCTTATGATGTAACAAAAGCTTTAAATGTTCCAACTGTTTTATTACTAGATGGATCTGGTTCGTATATTACAATTTCTGCAGTTCTTAAGGGATTAAAAACTTATAAAGATGATAATACTATTAAAGCTGTTGTTTTAAATAAACTATCTTCATCTATGCATTTTGCTCTTATTAAAAAACAAATAGAGAGTGATTTTGATGATGTTGCAGTTTTAGGTTGGATAAAAAAAGATTTACCAGCACTTAAAGAAACACATTTAGGTTTAGACCTAGTTGATGCAAATGAAGAATTACTTGAAAATATTTCTAATGAAATACTAGAAAATATTGATTTAGAAAAATTAGAAGAAATTTCACACTTCCAATCAAAACAAACTTCAGATTATCCTTTTGATACTTTTTCAAAAGTTAATAAAAAAATATCTATTATAAAAGATAAAAACTTTTCATTTATTTACCATGACAATATAGAGTTCTTAAAAGAACTGTTTGAACAAGTAGAATTTATTGATTCTACTAAAGATGAAGTAATTAGCCAAGACAGTGATATTGTATATATTCCTGGTGGGTATGTAGAAACTACTGAATCATATAATAGAGTTAAAAACTCTAATAAATTTAAACAATCTCTAATTTCCCATGCTCAATCAAAACATATATATGCTGAGTGTGCAGGATTATTGTATTTAGGTAAAAGCGTAGATGAAAAACAGATGTCAAATATACTAGATGTTGAGTTTACACTTACACAAAAAAGAACTAGATTAGGATATTACTACTCTAGTGCTGGCCTTAAGGGCCATGCATTTCATTACACAAAACCCATAGATACAAAAGATGGGATTGATATTTTAAGTAAAAAGCCTTCGGGCAAAGGTGAGTATGGGAGTTGGAAATCTAATAAAATATTTGGAACATACTTACACACAATGTTTAGAAACAACACAAATTATATAAAGGATTATTTTGGAATTTAAAAGAGAAGAGCCACCAATCAATATTGGAGCAGATATTTCAGTAAGATCATTTGAAATGATTGAAGAAGAGTTAAAAGATTATGCTAAAGCAGATGAGTTCTCATATGAACAAAGAGAAGTTATTGCAAGACTTATTCATACAACTACTTGTTTTGAAGAAGTTTTAGACAATATTTATTTTTCAGATAATTCTATTGAGAAGATTCAAGGTCTATTACAAAACAAAGCAAAAATCATTGTTGATGTAAATATGATTAAAGTTGGTCTTAGTGATTTCTATTTAAAAAAATATGAAACAGATGTAGTTTGTTATATTAATGAACCATT
>DKNG01000116.1:0-280 GCA_002470185.1 Arcobacter sp. UBA7394
GAGATTGAAAAAGTAGCTACTTTTTTAATCGCCTCTATTGAAGGTGCATTACTTCTTGCTAAAAAACATCAAGACAAAAAAGATTTTGAAGTATCTATTGAACAACTTGTTTTTTATATCAATACTCTTAAAAAATAAAAATCAAAGGTATTATAAAAATGGCAAAAACTTATAAATTTATATCATGGAACGTAAACGGTATTAGAGCAGTTGATAAAAAAGAAGCTCTTAAATGGGTAGATGAAGCAAATATTGATATTCTTGGTATTCAAGAAACAAA
>DKNG01000116.1:363-5881 GCA_002470185.1 Arcobacter sp. UBA7394
GAGTCAGCAATAAAAGGAAGAAGTGGAACTGCACTTTTTACTGATATTGAAACTACATTTGAATGTAATTGTCCTAGTGTTGATGTTCTTGATGAAGGAAGAATCAACGAAGTTCACTTCACTTTGGGTGAAAAAGATATCGCATTTTTTAATGTATATTTTCCAAATGGTCAAAGTAAAGATGAAAGATTGGTTTACAAAATGGAATTTTATGATAGATTTTTAGAGCATTGTGAAAATCTTAAAAAAGATGGAAAATCAATTATTGTTTGTGGTGATGTAAATACTGCACACAAAGAGATTGACTTAGCACGCCCAAAAGCAAATGAGAAAAAATCTGGATTCTTACCAATGGAGAGAGAATGGATGGATAAATTCTTATCTCATGGTTATGTAGATACTCTAAGAGAGAAAACACAAGATGAAGGTCTTTATAGCTGGTGGTCTTACAGAGCAAATGCAAGAGCTAATAACGTTGGCTGGAGAATTGACTACTTCTACGTAAGTGAAGACTTAAAAGCAAACATCAAAGATGCATATATCTTAAACGAAGTAATGGGAAGTGATCACTGCCCTATTGCATTAGAAATCGAGTTATAAGAGATTTTCTCTTATAACCAAACCTTAGAACTTAAATAAACTCAACACATCCTCAGATGTAGGAATATAATCTTCATTTTCATCTTCACTATATGGATCAACATGTTTATAAATAATAGTTTCCCAAGGATTTTTCCATTGTGAGATTAGCTCAATCTTTTCATAAGAAGTTGGTACAACTATTGTATTTACTCTATAAACAGCTGCAATTTGCATAGGTCCACTATCTATTGTCAAAAATAGATCTAAACCTGCAATTTTTTCTACAAGTTGAGAAACTGATGTCTTTCCCGCTAAGTTCTCATAGTTTTTTATACCATTAGCTTTTAATTCAGCTTCTATATCTGAGCAAATGTCTATCTCATTTCTTCCACCTAATAAAACAACATCATATTTACTTGATAATTTAACTGCTACTTTTGCAAATTCTTTAGCATTCCATCTTTTTACATTTGCATAAGTTGAACCCGCATGAATTCCAAAAGTTGGTTTTTTATTCCATTGAGGTTTGAACTTTAACATCAAATCTCCTGCTCTATAATTACTTTGTAAAACAGTGTTTATGAAGTTATTGTATTTTTCAACTTTATGGATATTTTCCATATTATCAACAAAATTGATTTTGTTTTCACAATCTATAAAAAATAAAAAGAATTTTGAATGGAAATCTTTTTTGAAAGAAACAACTAGATCCTGTGTTCCGACACTCTTAGCTAATCTAAATAGTGATAACAGAGAAAAAATACTTTTATTTGTCTCTTCTACTACTAAACTTTTGATTCTTTTATCATTTTCGAAAAATTGCGAAGAAATACTTGAACCAACAAATGTAACTTCAGCATCTCTGTAGTGCTTTAGAAGGTTCTCAATGGCAGGTGTAATCATAATAGCGTCTTCAATCAACTCAGGTAATTCAACTAATAGTTTCATATATTATCCCATTTTATAAATGTTTATTGATAATATATTTAAATTGTCTTTGATTAACTTTAATTTTTTTTATTAATTAATTGAATTTATTGTTTAGTTTATTGTAAAATATACAAGAGTACATTATTATAAAATCAATAGTTAATTATTAAAGAATAATATAAAATTAAGTAACTTTAAACTAAAATAAAGAGTTGGAGAAAAGGGGAGTTTTTATGAAAATATTTATACTATTTTTTATTTTATTTTCACAAGTACTTTTTGCAGAAGACTTAAATAATCTTCTAAAAGAGTATGAGGTAGAATCTCAAAACTCACTTCAAACAATCGATGAAAAACTAGGACACGTTTTTATCTATTCACAAAAAGATATAAAACGTATGCAATATAATAAACTAAACGACATACTAAAAGAACTACCTTTAAACAATTCAAATAAAAATCGTCTTGGAATGCCTAATTTATCGCTATCTGGAACAAAAACAGCAGTTAGCGGTTTCTTTAGATTCTTTATAAATGACCATGAAATCAGCTCTACTTACACACAATCTATTTCTGTTAATTGGGGAGACTTACCTCTAGATTTTGTAGATCACATTGAGGTATATCATGGAGATAGCTCTTTTGCTTTAGGAAATGAGACTGGTATATATTTTATTAGAATCTATACAAAATCAGCAAGAAAAGAGAATGCAAGTCAAATACAATTTAGAAACTCTAATAAAAATGAATATGCTCAAAGCATAACTCATTCTGAAAGTTTCGGAAATGATTGGTCTTATTTAATATATTTAAATAATACAAAAAAAGATGAATCAATCAAATATGAAAATAATACTTTAAATAATGACAAAAAAAGAAGATACTTATTTTTAGATATAAATAATGAAGATACAAATATAAATATCGCATATACAGATATAAAAAAAGATATTTATATGGGCTTATCGAAAAATGCAAATCCTGATGATGGTTATTTAAATTCAAAAGGCTTCTATATTGATATTAAAAAGTACTTTCTTTATGACAACTCTTTAAAAGCCACTTTCTCTATTGATTTAATGGATAGGGAATATTATGAAAAAAATGATAATGGAATAGTATTAACACCAATATTCACAAATCCTGTAACACTTCCAAAACAAGTAGATGAAAAAGCTAGATTTAGAAAAATAAACGCTTATCTAGGAAAAACAACAGAATATAAAGATAATAAATTTTTAACAGCTATAAGTTTAAAAAATAAAAAATATGATTTAAAATATAGAAATATAGTAGACCATACAAATACTACTATTGAACAAAATGAATATACCAATTTTAATGAAGAGACAAACTTATCTCTGTTATTGGAAGACGAATATAGAGTAAATGACAAAATACTATTAGTAGCAAATGCTAAAATAGATAAATATAAAAGAAATGGTTATCTTAAAGACTTTACAGAAAAACTATTTAGAGTTGGTACTATCTTTACTCCTACTAATAATTTTGGTTTAAAAAGTTTTTATACACATACTTATGTTCCACCAACTTTTTATAATGTTGATTATGCAAAAAGAAGTGAACCTAATTTAGAAATTCAAAAATACAAAATATTTACAGTTGAAGGAGTATATACAAGTGGAAAATCAAAATTCACTACTATTTATCATGATGTAAGTATTCAAGATTTTTTATATTACACACCTGTTGGCTTTGAAAATATAAAACATAAAATCAAAACAAATGGAATGATTTTTAATTATAAATATCTATTTAATGAAAATAATGAACTTCAGTTAAATTACTACTTTACAAATCTAAGCGAAGAAATCAATAATTCAAATGATGGTGGATTTATAAAATATATGGCTAAGGATGGAGAGTTTGAATACTTTACATCTTTGATTTATAAAAACAAATATTCATACAAAGGCTTGAATGTAAGAGCATCTTATGATCTGAACCTTGGAGTAACATATAATCATACTAAAGATTTGAGTTTTAGTATTAGAGGCGAGAATTTATTAGATAAATCAAGTAAATCATTATATTCTGATAATTTTCCTGAATCATCGTTTGCCTTAGAAGATGATGATAGAAATGTAACTATGACTGTAAAGTGGGTATTCTAATGAAAAAGTTATTACTCATACTTACTCTTATATCATTTTCCTTTGCTGAACAGTATACATTCTTGGTGAAAAAATACGATAAAGAAATTGAACTTGAAGCTAAAATAATAGCTAATATAGCAAATTCAACAAATGAAGGAAATATAAAACTTTTTATTCCAAAAATTACTGAATTAGAAAAAAAGATATATTCTAAATATTTAAAAGTAGTAGATAATTGTGAAAGTTCAAATTTTGTATTTATTAAAAATAAAATTAATAAACCACAAAATTGTCAAAATTCAAATAGAGTATTCTTCACAAATAACTATAGAAAACTATTAAATAAAGATATGTATATAGGAGCATTTTTCTGGAGTAAAAGTAGACCAAACATTGTATTTATCAAAAATAGATTAGATAAGAAGAATATCAAACTTCCAAATAGTTATGCGCAATTTATAGAGGACTTCTAATGAATTCTAAATTCTTTTCAAACAACCCTGTTTATTTATTAACATTATCAATTATAATTACCTCTATTTTAATAGTTCTATTAATTGGAGTAATTAAAGTAGAAAAAAACATTGAAAAAAGAATGTTCAAAATTGCAACAGAAGATATTATATCAATAAGTGAAAATATAACAATATCGATACAGACTTTATTAAAAGATAGTGATAATTATATTTCAACAATACAAAATAGTTCAGAAATACAAAAAGACATAGAATCAAAACTAAGAATACTAACAACAGAAAATATAAAATATACGTACCTTCTATATAAAGATGAAAAAGGTATTTTTAGATTTTTAGCAGATGCAGCAAAACCTGATGTAAAAGCATTTGTAAATCAAAAGTTTGATGTTGATAACCCAAATTGGATTAAAATATACACAACAAAAAAACCAACTTTGATAAATAATACCATACTACAAGAACTTTCAATTACTTATATAATTCCAATTATAAAAAACAATGAAGTTCAATTATTATTAGCAATTGATTTTTCAGTTAATAAACTATTCGAAATTAATAAGATTATAAATCTAATGGAAAAAGGTCTTTTATCAATTATTATTATTTCTTTTATTTTTATATTTATACTAGTTATTCAAGTAATTAAATATAGAAAAATCAAAAAATCTGCATATATAGATACATTAACAGATGTATATAATAAAAACTATTTACATGAGATGAAGGATAATATTGCGCTAAACCAATATGTCTTAGCTATCTTAGACATAGATTTCTTCAAGAAAATAAATGATACCTATGGTCATGATGCTGGTGATATGGCACTAAAACAATTATCTTCAATTATAAAAATGAATATTAGAGATAAAGAAGATATTGTTATTAGATTTGGAGGAGAAGAGTTTATTCTCTTGATTAAAAAAGATGAAAATAAAAAGTATAATACTTCATTAAATGTTATCAACAGAATTTTTTCAACAATTCAAAATAATGATTTTTCTATCTCAAGTGATGAATCAATTAAAGTTACAGTGTCAATTGGTATCAATGTAACTCCTCATGAAAACAAAAACTTTGATAAAGCATTTAAAAGTGCCGATGATGCTCTTTATATAGCAAAAAAATCAGGAAGAAACAATATAAAAATCGCTTAATACTCAAAGATTTTTAAAGTGTCTTTTAATCCAGCCAAAACTGGAATCTCTAATAAAGAATTACCTTGAATAGATAATCTTCTTAGATTTTTTAGTTCATTAACTTCAGAGGGGAGATTAGTGATTTGATTATTTCTTAAATCCAAACTCTTTAACATCTTCAGTTCTTTTATATTTTGAGGAATTGTTTTTATTTGATTGTCTCTTAGAATTAATCTCTCTAACTTTGGTAAGTTTAATAAAGAAAAAGGAAAGA
>DKNG01000169.1:0-6381 GCA_002470185.1 Arcobacter sp. UBA7394
AAAGTTCAAAAAGATTATAAATATGAACAATTAAATGAAGTTGCTTTAAACCTTATTGATACAAAAGTTTTAAAAAATGAGTATGAAACAAAAATCAAACAAATTAATATTAAATTAAAACAAATTCCAAAAGAAGTTCAACTTGAATATTCAGTTAGATCAGCTGATTTAAAAGCAATTGCAAATAAAGAAAAAGAACTTGATGCAATGAATCAAAAATATACAAAACATAATCCAAAAATTAAAACTTTGAAAAAAGAGATAGCAAAAATGAAATCTCAATACGCAAATAAAAAAAATAAAAAAAGTATTCCAGATGAGATTACTTATGGAAATAATCCTTTATTTACAGCTTTAATTATTGAACTATCTCAAAGTAAAATAGGTGTGATTTCATCAACTAATAGAATCAAAGAGTTATTTGAACAACAAAACAATATAGAAAATGAAATTAAAGAGTTAAATATTTTAGAAAAAAAATATTCAGTTATTGCAAAAAAAATAGATGAGAAAAATTCATTATTAGACTTAGTTACAAAAAGACAAAATGAATTAAAAATTGCATTAGAGTCTTCTCAAGAAGATTTCAAATTTTTAGAAAGAGCTAAACCACCAAAATATCCAGAATCAAACTTCAAAAAAGCAATGATTTTAGGAACAGGTTTTTTATCAGCTTTAGTTTTTACAGGCTTTTTTATTCTGAAATTATTCTTTGATTTTAGAATAAAAGGAGCTTTTGATATTGAAAGAAGATTTAATATTAAACTTATTGGCGAGTTTTTTAATACAAAAGATAACAATATTATCAAAGAAAATACAATGGACTTTATTACTTCTTTTATGAAAACAATGAAAAATAAAAAAATTGTATTACTAGGTAGTGATGTTGCAAGTACGGGTAAAACTCATATTTCAGAAGTATTAACATACTTTTGTTCAACTACAAAACAAAAAGTACTTTACATTGAAACAGTTAGTGAAATAACTCCTGAAATAGAGGGTTCTATCATTAATTGTAGTGATATTGAAAATCTTAACTTTGATAATGTAAATGTTGTTAATGAGTATGTTCACAAACTATATATTCAAGATAGTGAAATAAATGATTACTACTTAGCAAATACAAATATTTCAGAAAAGTTATTTGAAAACTTAAAAACAAATGATTATGACTTAGTTTTATTTGAAGTACTTGCTTTTGGCGTAAATACGTATTTCTTTAAAAACTTTGCTCCTTTAGCAGATTTAGTTTTATTGGTTTTTAAATGTAACAGCTCTTCTAGAAAAACAATTGATCCAGTTGTAGAAGAAATAAACTCACTAGGTATATCTCATGTAAAAGGAGTTCTAAATGTTATCGATAATAAAAGTATCTAATTACTTACTAATTTTATTACTTGTAATTTTATTTGCTGGATGTGTAGCTTCACCTAAACCAGAAGACACAACTTTATATGCGAAAAAAAATACAACAAAAGCATATAAGAGTAGAAATATAGATCCTCAATTACAAGTATTAGAAAATGATTTTGAAATTATTCATAATGGATTAAATTCAAATGAAATAAAAAAAGAACTTCTTGAATTACATATAAAGGAGAAAAATGAATATGTTATTGGCTCTGGTGATATGTTTAATATCTTTGTATATGAAGAACCTGAACTAAATGTAAAAGGTTCTCTTGTTAAAGTTGATGGAACTTTAACTTTTCAATTAATAGGAGATGTGAAAGTTGCTGGTCTTACGATCAATGAAGCAATGAGAAAAATTGCAAATAAACTAAAAAGATATTTAGTGAATCCAATTGTATCTATTATTCCTGTTGAATTTAGAAGTAAAAGTTTTACAATTTTAGGAAAAGTTTCACTTCCTGGAACTTATCAAATTACAAATAATGCAAAAGCAATTGATTCAATTGCAATTGCTCAAGGTCTTTCAATTGGAATCTTTGAAGACAATACTATTGAGTTAGCAGATTTAGAACACGCTTTTATTAGAAGAGGAAATAGAGTATTACCTGTGAATTTTATTGAGTTAGTAAGAAAAGGTAATCCTTTACATAATATTCCATTAAAAGATAAAGATTATATCTATATTCCATCTGCTTTAAATACAGAGGTTTATATTTTAGGGGAAGTTAATCTTCCTGGTCATTATGGATTTAAAGAAAATATGACTTTAAGTCAAGTTGTAACTTATGCAAAAGGTTTTAAAGTAAATGCAAATTTACAGAAAGTTGCCATTATTAGAGGAACTTTAACAAATCCAGTTGTATATATTGCAAATTTAGAAGATATTTTAGAAGGGAAATCAAAAGACTTTAGAGTTAAACCTTTTGATATTGTGTTTATTCCTACTTCGACTTTAGGGGATTGGAATAATATTCTTCAAACAATTATGCCTAGTTTAGAAACTATTCAAAGTGCATACATCACTAATCAATTACTAAAAGGAGATTAAGATGAAAACTTTACTTCAATTAATAAAAGAGGATATTGCAATTTATAAAAATAAAGAGACAGTATCTACAAAAGATTTAGTTCATGTGTTGAATCCTAGATTATATCCTGTGATTTTATTTAGAATTTCTAGTTTATTAAGTAAATACAGATTGGGAATATTAGGGAAAATAGTTTCTTTTTTAAACTTTGTTTTATTTGGTTGTGACATTGCTAGAAAAGCAAAAATTGATGGAGGTTTATATTTACCTCATAGTAGTGGAGTAGTTATTGGAGAGTTTGCGACAATTGGTAGAAATTGCATAATTCACCAAGGAGTTACTTTAGGTGACAGAGGAGAAGAGTACGAAGATACAAACCCAACAATTGGAGATTTTGTAGAGATTTGTACAGGTGCAAAAATTTTAGGGAAAATCACTTTAGATGATTATTCTATTGTTGGAGCTAATAGTGTTGTATTAAAAGATGTACCAAGATGTGCAGTTGTTGTGGGTATCCCATCAAAAGTAGTGAAATACAGAGAAGTAATATAAAGTAAAGGCAAGATTATGTTTGAGTTAAAATATATAATTTTCTTTTTTGTACTATTTATTGGAGTTCCAATAGCAGTAATATTTGCCAAAAGATTCGTTTGGATTGAAAAATCGTTTTGGTTTTTATTACTGTTTTTTACAGCAAGTACAGAAGACATTAATTTTTTCTCAATGGAAACATATAGAGGAACATCAAGAGGTTTTGAAATAGGGCTTGTTGATATTACAGCTATTATTCTATTTTTTGTGATTTATTCTAGAAAAGATAAGTTTCCAATAAAAATGCCGCCAGCTAGTTATATTTATTTCACATATTTTACTTTCTCACTAATTTCAATAATTAATAGTGATGTATATATCTATTCATTTTTTGAATTATGGAAAATGGTAAGAATGTATTTTTACTTTTTTGTTGTTTATAATTTAATTAGATCTTTTGAAGATATAGAAGAGTTTATTAAATATATGTTGATAATTGTGGCTTACATAACACTTATGGTTTTAAAACAAAAATACTTAGAAGGAATGTTTCAAGTAAAAGGGCCTTTCCCTCATCAAAACTCCTTAGTAATGTATATGATTGTATATGGAAGTATTTTTTTATCTTATGCCTTAAATGCAAAAAAAGCAAAACTGTATGTTTGGATTACAGCATTTGGTGCTGCTAGTGTTGATATTATCTCTACTTTATCAAGAGGTGGAATGGCAGTATTTTCTATTTCTATTTTTTTAATATTTTTACTTTCTTATAAAACAAAATTTACTGCTAAAAAACTAGGAGTAACAGTTCTATTTTTTGTATGTGCTACAGGAATTTTATATAAGGCAAGTGACACAATTATGGAGAGAATTCAAACAGCTCCAGAAGAGTCATTAAATGTAAGAGTTGTTTTAGCAGAAGCTGCCCAAAATATGGCAAATGACAAGGTTTTTGGAGTAGGTTTAAATAACTTTGGTCTAAAAATAAACCCACCATATAATTATGGAGAGCATATTGTAAGAAAAGATGATGATGAAAAAGGTGGAATCGTTGAAACAGTTTATTTATTAGTAGCAGCGGAGACTGGCTGGGCTAATTTATTGGTATTTATATCATTTCTTATGTTCTTTTATATTAAGAATATAAGAAATTATATTGCTTTAGGAAAAGGCAAATATAAGAAGTACAAGTATATTCCAATGGCTTTTATTGGCTGTCTGACAAGTATGTATTTACAGTCAACAATGGAATGGGTTTTAAAACAGACTAATAACTTCTATCAAATGATGTTTATTTTTGCTGTTATTTTGGTTGTATCAAGATTAATTGAAGAAGGTAAAAAAAATGAAAAATCTAAATGAAGATGTTATCTTTGAAAAAATGAATCCCTTAATTAAAGATAGTATGACAAATGAACAAAAAAGGGAAACAAAAAAATTAATATCTTGTGCATTACCAAAAGCAACAAAAAAGATAGTTAATCTAAATTTTGATTTTTGGTTTTTCAAAATGTTTTATATCACAATTTATTTAGGTAGTGAAAAAAGAAAAATGGATAGGAAATTTTCACTTACAAAACTTTCTCATATTTTATTTATCATTTTTTCTACATTTTTAGTGTTTTTAGTAATCGCTTCAGTGCTAACTGCAATCTTTTTGGCTTTATACTATATAAAATCATTAATAGGAATAGATTTATTTCAATTTCATTTATTAAGATAAAGGATAAGTCATGAAGATCTTAATTTTAAGTAATTATTATCCCCCTTATTATATTGGTGGTTATGAGTTAGCTTGTTTTGATACAGTTCAATATTTGGAAAAATCAGGACATGAAGTACATGTACTTACTGGAAACTATAAAGAAGAAAGTACTAGTTTTGAAAAAGTATATAGAAAATTAAAATATATAGATTATAAAGACCCTTCTTATTTTGATAAAAATGTTGTAGAAGAGTTTAACTATGAAATAACTCAAGATGTAATAAAAAAAGTAAAACCCGATTTAGTTTATATTTGGTCTTTGCGATTAGTATCCCTATCTCCTATTTGGGCAGTTGAAAAAGAACAAATTAAAAAAGTGTTTGAAATTGGGGATTTTTGGATGAAAGGATTTTTATCAAAATCTTTTATGTCCAAGTTAAAAAGAGGTGCAAAGCAGCTACTTCCTGGTTTTAAAGCTGTAGATATAAAAATAGATCCAATTATTTCTGTATCTAAATGGATGATTCCAGAAATGAAAGAATCTTATGGCAGTGAAAATATATTTCAAATACCAAATGGAACAAAGATAACAGAAAAAAAATCTTTAAAATCAAAAGAATTGATGAGGTATATGTTTTGTGGTCGTTTAGATTATAGCAAGGGTTTAGACTTAGCATTAAAAGCTTTATCAAATTTAAGGGATAGAAAAATATATGATTTTGAATTTCATATTTATGGGGATGGTGATAAAGATTATATTGATAAATGTAAAAAAATGCTTGAGGTTTTATGTTTGACTAATCATGTGATTTTCCATGGGAAAGTTGATAATTTAGAAGAAGCCTATAAAAAAAATCATGTTTTATTAATGCCTACACGAATGAGAGAGCCTTTTGGTTTAGTTTTAATTGAAGCTATGAACTATGGAGTTGTAGGTATTGCTCCTGATGATTTTGGACCAGCTGAAATTATAGATGATTCGAAAAATGGTTTACTTTTTACTCCCTCATGTGTTGAGGATTTAACATTTAAAATTTTACTTTTGCATAATAGTTGGGATTTATTAGAAAAATATAGAACAAATGCCTATGAAAAAGTAAAAAATAAATTTGATATTAATATAGTAAAAAAACAAGTAGAAGATGTTTTATTAAAAATTACAAGAGTATAAAATGAAAAATATAATATTAAACAGTACCATATCAAACTATATATTACTTATTTTAAAAATTGTTTTATCTTTAATGCTAGTTAGAATAATGTTTCTTGGAATTTCCAATGAAGAGTATGGATTCTGGGCACTTTTATGGAGTGTGTTTGGATATTCATTACTACTAGATTTTGGTTTTGGAACAGCAGTTCAAAAAGCAACCAGTGAATCCCAAGCAAAGAATAATTGGAAAAGTTTTAATGAAACTATATCAACAATTTTCTTTTCATATATCTTTTTATCTTTTATAATTCTTATTGTAACTGTTTTATTAGCTCAAAATTTAGAGAAAATATTTGTATTTTCATCTAGTGATACAATAGAGTATTATAAAACTACATTTTATATTTTTGGAATAGGAACCGCACTTCTTTTTCCTTTTGGTTTTTTCAAAGAAGTATTAAGAGGTTTACAAAAAATCACATTAAGAAACAATATTGATATAGTATTTTTAATACTAAATTTTGTTTTATTAAGCCTTTGTATCTCTTATG
>DKNG01000169.1:6554-10564 GCA_002470185.1 Arcobacter sp. UBA7394
ATATCATTCTCTTTTTTTAAGAAAAAAAGAGTTTATGAACTAATGAGTTTTTCAATTTTTGCTTATATTGTAATGTTTTCAAATGTGATAATTTTTAGAACAGATCAATTAGTAATTTCTATGTTTTCAACAGTGGCACTTGTTGGGGTATATCAAATTGTATCTAGAGTATCTGAGCTTTTTAGACAGTTCTCAACACAAATACATGATATTCTAGGACCTCTATCTGCTTCTTTATTTGTAACGAATAAACATGATGATTTACAAAATACCTTGCTTAACACTAATAAGATTGTAGGTTTCATATCTACATTACTTTTTATTCCTACTTTTTTATATATTGATAAATTATTGTATTTTTGGTTAGAAATTGAAAGTATTGAAGTTGTTTATACTGCAATGATACTGTTAGTTTCAATGTATGTATTAGTGTTTTTTAGAAGTAGTTCTGTTCAAGTTTTATTAATGTGTGAAAGACATAAAGAACTTACAGTTGTGGCAATACTAGAGGCTATTATGAATTTAGCACTAAGTATTTATTTAGTTCAAAAGTATTCAATAATTGGTGTTGCTTTAGGTACATTGATTCCTAATATTTTCTTTGCCCTTGTTTATAATATCCCAGTTTCATGCAAGTTCTCAAAAATATCAGTTTTTTATTATTTAAAAGAAGTGGTATTTAAAACCATAGTTTTAGGTTGTATTGTTTATGCTGTATTTTATATATTTAGCTCTGGTAGTATTAATAGCATTTTAGATTTACTTATATATGGATTATTATGTGTTAGTTGTTTTACAATATTGTATTATATCTTTATGAAGGAGATAGATAAAGAGGTGATAAAAAAGTTATTAATAAATAAAATAAAAACTATTTAATTTAATTAATGTATAATTATTTTAGAAGGAGTATTTTATGTTTATAGATATAAAAAATGAAGAAAATAAATCTGTTGTTTCTTTTATTGATTGTGACAGAATTGATACAACAAATTTAAAACTAATAAAAGAACAATTGACTCCCGTTATTTCTGAAGTAAATGGTAGTTCAAAAAAAGACGAACAAGTATTAGATTTTTATAATATAAATTTTATTGATAGTTCAGGTTTAACAATGATTATTAATCTTTATAAAAAACTTTTAGAACATGACAAAAGTTTAAAAATCATAAATGTTAATGAGATTGTATTTAATATATTTGATGTAACAAAATTAAATACATTCGTAGATGTAAGTAGATAATAATAAGGATTTTTCATGAATTCATCTTCTTCAAATTTTATTTTTTCTAGTGAATTATCAAATATTCCAAAGGTATTTGATTGGTTAGAATCAAAATTATTTAAACTAATTAAAAATCAAGATAAAAAAAACACTTTATCTTTGGTAATTCAAGAAGCATTAGCTAATGCAATAATTCATGGAAATAAAGAAAATAAGGACAAAAATGTAACTTTATCTTATTGTATTGATAAGTCACATATTAGTATTGAAGTTAAAGATGAAGGTGATGGTGTTGCTGTTGAGAATAAACTTAAAGACAGTGAACACATTAAAGCAGAAGATTTGCTAAAAGACTCTGGAAGAGGTATTATTTTGATGAAACACTTTTGTAAAGACGTAATATTCAAAAAAAATAGTATCAAACTTATTGTGGAGTTATAAATGGATGATATTACAGAAATCAAACTTCTCTCTAAAGATATAAAAGTCTTATATGTAGAAGATAATGAAATTGCTAGAACAAAAACACATAAGTTATTAAGCCGAATATTTGATGATATAGAAGTTGCAGTAAATGGAAAAGAAGGGCTATTTTTATATATGAAATCCAAACATGACTTAATTATTAGTGATATTATTATGAATATCATGGATGGTTTAGAGATGGCAAGAATTATTAAAACTGTAGAGATTGAACAAAGTATAATTTTTTTATCTGCATATACAGAACAAAAGTTTTTAACCAAAGCTATTGAATTAGGTGTTGATGGTTTTGTTTTTAAACCTTTAGATGTAAATAAATTCTATTTTACAATTAAAAAAACTATAAAACATATTCTATTAAAAAGAGAAAACATAGAATATAAGCAAAACTTAGAAAAGCTAGTAGAAGAGCGTTCTGCTGATTTATTAGTTAAAAACTATGAACTTCAAAAAATGATAGAAGAAGTAAAAAAAGGTAATAGGCTAAAAGAAGAGATGCAAGTAGCTCAACAAGTACAAGTAAATTTCTTGCCTAAAGAACTTCCACGAGTTGCTAAAATGAATGTTTCAACTTTTTTTGAAGCAGCTGAATATGTTGGGGGAGATTATTATGATTTATTTGATTCTAAAGATGGAGCTATTAATATCATAATTGCCGATGTTTCTGGACACGGAGTTGGTCCTGCAATTACTATGAGTACATTCAGAGGGGTTTGTAGATCAATTCTAAGTTTAAATATTAGTTTTGAGGAACAAATACTTTTAATAAATAACCTTATGTGTGAAGACTCTAAACATAGTGATTTTTTCATCACTGCTTTTTTTATAAAATATTATGAGAAAGAGAATAGATTTGAGTATATAAGTACTGGACATAATGAAGTTCTGTATTTTACAAAAGAAAAAAATGGAATGGAAAAACTCAAATCAACTGCAATTCCATTGGGTGTTTTCTCTGGTACTGAATATAAACCTGTACATAAAAAACTACAAAAAAATGATTCTTTGGTTTTATATACAGATGGATTAATAGAAGCCAAAAATAAAGCAGGGGAAATGTATACTTTAGATAGGTTAATTGATATTAGTCATAATTCAATAGATCTAGACGTGGATGAAATACTTGTTAATATACAAAGCTCACTAAATGAATTTATTGAAGATGAACCCAAGACAGATGATACTACTGTTTTAGTTGTAAAATTCTCTTAATTAATCAAGAGTTTTAATATCTACAAGCTCAATTCTATTACAATCTTTTTTGAATAGTTTTCTTGAAGCTGCATTTTCTTCTGCTAGGGCTAAAATATCAGCAAAATCATCTTTTAAAACTACAAATGTGTAATACTCTTTAATAGTCTCAATTTTAAAAGTATCTTCTATCTCTTTTGGACATACTAAATCAATATTTCTAAAACCCTTTGCAAATTCACTTTTAATTAACTTGGCAATTTTTTCATTTTTTAAGAGCTCTAATAAACTAATCTCTTTATTTACGTCATTTTTACATAATAATTTATATGTAACTTCTATTTTTCCATTCACTTGAATTTCCTTATCATTTATAGGTTTGACCTTTGTTGTTTTCTTAATTATAGTGAAAAAATTAAAATGAATAAGATTTTATGACAAATTGCAATAATTTTTTGAACTTTTTCCATAATTGCATTTTATTTGCATACAAGTACGCGAAACTTTCTATTATAAAACGGAGGTGTATTATGGTAAATGTAATTCTATGTGGTGGAAATGGTACAAGATTGTGGCCAATTTCAAGAACACACATGCCAAAACAATTTACACAGTTAATAAGTAAATACTCACTATTTCAAGATACTATATTAAGAAATAGTAAATTAACAAATAAGTTTTTAATTGTTTGTAATGAAGATCATTACTTTATGGCTTTAGACCAAATTGATGAGATTAAAAATCTTCTTCCTTCAAACTTTAAAGTGGAGTTTATTCTAGAATCAGTTGGTAGAAATACAGCAGCTGCAATCATAATCGCCTCTTTACATGTTCAAGCTAATGAAACAGTTTTTGTAACTCCTTGTGATCACTCAATTTTAAATACTGAGAATTATGAGGCAAGTGTGCTTGATGCAAAACAGTTTGCAATGGAAGATTATATTACTTTATTTGGAATTGTTCCAACATATGCAGAAGTAGGTTATGGTTATATAAAAGCAAAAAATGAAATGGTTGACTCTTTTTATGAAAAGCCAGACTTAGAAACTGCACACAAATTTGTAGACTCTAAAAAATATCTTTGGAATAGTGGAATGTTTTGTTTTAAAGC
>DKNG01000167.1:0-8538 GCA_002470185.1 Arcobacter sp. UBA7394
GGTGGAGCAGGTTTTATTGGTAAACATGTTCTAAACTCAGTAGATTCGGGTATATCATTTGATTTACATAAAATTAATAATACAGATATAATTGGTAATCTTAATAATGAACAAGATATAGATCTTGCAACTAAAGATAAAGATTGCGTATTACATCTAGCTGCGATTTCTAGAGTTAGTGATTGTCAAGAAAATCCTCAAAAATGTATTAATGTTAATATATTAGGAACAGTAAATGTATTAGAGGCTTCTGTAAAAAATGGAGTTAAACTTTTTGGTTTAATCTCAACAGGAGAAGTTACGTGGATTCAGAATAATGATGAAATTAAATCTTTTAAACCAATAGATAATATTTATGGTGTGAGTAAATTAACAGATGAGCTTATCTTAGATATTTATTGTAAAGAACATGATTTACAGGGAATCATCTTTAGAATCTCAAGTGTTGTATTTGGTGGGACAGATGACAATCAAAAAAAAGTATTACCTATCTTTATTAACAAAGCTTTAAAAGGTGAAGATATTACAGTAAATAATATCAATTCTAAATGGGACTTTATCCATGTAAGTGACGTTGCAAAGAAGATAAATGATACTATTCAAAACCCCACATTAGATACTAAGAAAGGTCTAAAAGAAGTTGAAATCACATCTGGAGTTGTTTTAAACTTATTAGATTTAGCAAAAATAATTCACTTTCTTGTAAAATCAACTTCTAAGATAAAATATATAGATACTGAAATTAATAATATTAGTAAAGATATGTTTAATAAAATAGTAGACAACAATAAAGTGAATACAAACTTTATTAAAAATTTAGAGTCTACTATTGCTGAATATAAAAGGAAATAGATATGTCAGATAAATTTTCTATAGATTCACATAAAATGAATTTTCATCCAATACGAGTTGCAAAATGGTTAGAAGCAAAAGATGATTGGGAAAAACAAAAAAGTATATATCCAATTTATGTAGAAATATCTCCTTATGGAGGATGCAATCATAGATGTACATTTTGTGGACTTGATTATATGGGCTATGAGAAGAAGTCTATTGAATTTGACACTTTAAAGAATACCTTAACAAATATGGCTCAAAATGGCGTAAAAAGTGTTATGTTTGCAGGAGAAGGAGAACCTTTACTGTTTAAAAACCTTGATTTAATAGTAGAGCATTGTTCTAATATTGGTATAGATACATCTTTAACAACAAATTTTGTTCCTTTAAATAAAAAAAGTATCCAAAAATGTATTGAAAGTTGCTCATGGATAAAAGTAAGTTTAAATGCAGGAACTGCAAAAACATATTCTGAAGTACATAGAACTAAGGAAAAAGATTTCCAAAAAGTAATGGATAACTTACAATATGCGGTAGAGTATAGAAAACAAAATAACTTAAATTGTACAATTGGTGCACAAATGCTTTTATTACCAGAAAATAAAGATGAAGCAACAATCCTAGCAGAAAAGTGTAAAGAAATAGGGATTGATTATTTAGTAATTAAACCTTATTCTCAACATCTTTATAGTGAAACAACAAAATATGAAAGTATTGATTATTCAAAAATGTTACATATAAAAGATGATTTGGATCTAATCTCTGATGAAAAATTTAATGTTGTATTTAGAATAAATACAATGAAAAAATATATAGAAAAAAAACAACCATATGATAAATGTTATTCTACTCCTTTCTTCTGGGGATATATAGCAACAAATGGTGAGGTTTTTGGATGTAGTGCACACCTTAGTGATAAAAGTTTTTGTTATGGAAATATAAATGACAATAGTTTTAAAGAAATTTGGGAAAGTCAAAAAAGAAAAGAATCATTGAAATTTGTTCAAACAGAACTTGATATAAAAGATTGTAGAGTAAACTGTAGAATGGATGATGTAAATAGATATTTATGGAGATTAAAAAATCCAAATGAACATGATAATTTTATTTAAAGGTAGATATATATGAAAGCAATTGTAACAGGAGGAGCTGGTTTTATTGGCTCACACATGGTTGACTTATTAGTAAAAGAAAATATTAAAGTAATTGTAATTGATAACCTTGAAAATGGAAGATTAGAAAACCTTGAGCAACACAAAGGGAAAATTAAATTTGTAAAAGCTGATATTTCAGATTATTCTTTTGATTTTAATAAATATTTTGAAGATGCTCATTATGTATTTCATTTTGCTGCTTTAGCTGATATTGTACCATCAATAAACAATCCACTTAAGTATCATAAAGCTAATGTTGATGGAACAATTAATATTTTACAAGCTGCAAAAAGTTCTAAAAATTTAAAGAAATTTGTTTATGCTGCATCTAGTTCTTGTTATGGGATTCCAAAACATTACCCCACTTCAGAAGATACAGAAATAGCACCAGAATATCCTTATGCTCATACTAAAAGAGTTGGAGAAGAATATGTAATGCATTGGGGGCAAATATACAATATGCCTGTAGTATCAATGAGATTCTTTAATGTATATGGACCAAGACATAGAACAAGTGGTACATATGGAGCAGTATTTGGAGTCTTTTTAGCACAACTTTTAAATAAAAAACCATTAACAATAGTAGGAGATGGAGAACAAACTAGAGATTTCACTTTTGTCACAGACGTTGTTGATGCTTGTTTAACAGCAGCAAAATCAGATATCAAAAATGAAATCATGAATGTAGGGAGTGATAATACTTACAGTGTAAATTACCTAGTAGATCTTTTAGGTGGAGAAAAAGTATTCATACCTAAACGACCAGGAGAACCTGATTCTACATATGCAGATATTACAAAAATTAAAGAACTTTTAGGTTGGAGCCCAAAAGTTTCTTTTGAAGAAGGGGTAAAGGTTATGCTTGAAAATATTGAGCAATGGAAAGATTCTCCAATCTGGGATGAGAATTCAATAGAAGAAGCAACAAAAGATTGGTTCGAGTATTTAGGTAAATAGTATGCTAGATATTGAAAATATTAGATATAAAACCATAAAATTATCATGTGAATCAAAAGCGGGTCATTTAGCTCCATCTTTATCATGCCTTGAAATTCTAACAATATTATTTAATGATTATTTAAACTATAATCAAAATGATGCAAAAGATGAAACTAGAGATAGATTAATATTTAGTAAAGGTCATGGGGCATACTCTTACTATGTAATCTTGAATGAATTAGGATTTTTACCAAACAATGAATTAGAAAACTTTTATAAAGGTTCTTCAATAAAAGGTTGCCTGACACAAAACCTTGATTATATGATAGAAGCTTCTACTGGTTCTTTAGGACATGGATTACCAATTGCAGTAGGAATGGCACAAGCATTTAAAATGCAAAATATGGAAAATAAAGTTATTTGTATTGTAGGTGATGGGGAAATGCAAGAAGGGAGTAATTTTGAAGCTCTAAATATTGCTTCAAAATATAAGCTTGACAATTTACTAGTAATAATAGATGCAAATAATCTTCAAGCAATGAGCCAAGTAAGTGATGTGGGATTAAGTAATCCACAATTAAGTAGTATCCTTAATGCTTACCCTTGTTCATTTTCTGAAATAGATGGACATAATGTGGACAAACTTAAAGAGTCTTACAATAACTTCTTTAATAATAAGAACTATGATTTTTCTATTTTATTCTGTAATACAATAAAAGGTAAAGGGATAAGCTTTATGGAGAATTCTATAAAACATCACTATAGATGTCCAACAGAAGATGGTTTTGTTTTAAAGGAAAATAATGAGTAATGAATTAATTTCAAAACAAGAAGTAATGAAAGAAGTATACAAATACTTCAAAAAAGATGAAAAGATGACATTACTTGCGGGAGATATGGGATTTGCCGTTCTTGATGATTACTTTGATAACCACGAAGATAGATCCTTTAATATTGGAATTTGTGAACAAGCTACAATTAGTATGAGTGCAGGTATGTTTCTTGCCGGACTAAAACCAATTGTTTATTCACAAGTTCCATTCTTAGTTATGAGAGCATATGAACAAATTAGATATGATTTAAATGAGCATGCTATGGATGTTAAATTAATAGGTGTGGGAGCAAATAATTACTTTGAAACCTTAGGTAGAAGTCATTGTATGGATAATGATGATATAAAAATGATGGAACTTTTTAAAAATTTTTTGATATTATCACCTACAGAAGATAGTTTAGAAAAGAATATAGAAGAAATGTTTAAATACAAAGGACCAGTTTATGTTAGATGTAGATGAATATGAAAGATACGAAGCACCTAGTTTAATTAAATGGAAAAAACTATCACTTGAACAGCAATTAAAAACAGTTCAAGAATTAAGTGAAAAATATAAAGATAAACTTGATGTAATTAAAGTAAAAAATCAATCTATTGAAGTAAGTCTTATTATGGAAAAAAATGAAGTTTATGACTATTTAGTAGAATATGAAGCATATATTAGAAAAGCGCTGGGTGAATTCCCAGTAATAATACTTTTAAAAGATAGAGCAGATGAAAACAAAAAAAGAAAATAAATTTATACTAGATGCAACAAAAATATATTGGCATCAAGACCGAATTAAACAATGGGAAAAAGGTGAAAGAATTGCACCTATAACAATTGATATGGCTTTAACAAGAGCCTGTAACTATGGTTGTCATTTTTGCTATGCGCGACTTCAAGAAAATGATCGATTTGATATAAAGAAAGAACATATTGACGCATTTTTAGAAGATTGTGCAGAAATGGGCGTAAAAGCAATCTCATTAGTAAGTGATGGGGAGAGTACTTTATCTCCTATTTATGAGCATACTATTATTAGAGGTTCACAACTTGGTATATCAATGGCAGCCGCTACTCATGGTTATAATACAAGATATGAAGCTCTAGAGAGAATACTTCCTCATCTAACTTATCTAAGAGTTAATATTTCAGCAGGTGAACCAAAAAGGTATTCAGAAATCATGGGAGTTAAGGAAAGTAATTTCCATCAAGTTATACAAAATATAAAAGATATGGTTGAGATAAAAAAGAAGCATAATTTAAATGTAACAATAGGGATGCAAATGGTACTAATGCCTGAAGATGCAGACCAAGTTATACCTCTTGCAAAACTAGGGAAAGAGATTCGTCCAGATTATCTAGTTGTAAAACATACAAGTGATAGCGAAGACGGGAAACTTGGAGTTGATTATTCAAAATATGCTGAATTAACACATATTTTAGAAGAAGCTGAATCATATAGTGATGATGAATATCAAGTTACTGTAAAGTGGTCTAAAATTAATGCAGAGGGAAAAAGAAGTTATCAAAGATGTTATGGTCCTCCTTTTCAAATTCAGATCTCTGGTTCAGGATTAATTGCCCCTTGTGGTATGCTTTTTAATGAAAGATATAGTAGATTTCATATGGGAAACATAGCAACACAAAGATTTAAAGATATTGTTAAAAGTGATAAATACTGGGAAATAATGAATCACTTATCTTCACCAAATTTTGACGCACAAACAATGTGTGGTTCCTTATGCTTACAACACAAAGTAAATGAGTTTTTAGATGGTTATAAAAAAGGCGATATTCAACTAAAGAAAGCAACAGGAACACCTCCTAATCATATAAATTTTATATAAAGATAAAACATGAAAAGTAAAAAAGCATTTGTATATGGAAATTTTAATATATTGCATCCAGGCCATTTAAGGCTTTTAAAGTTTGCAAAAGAGAGTTGTGACTACTTAATTGTTGGAGTTAATAGCGATAAAAATGATAAAAATACAAAATTACTAAATGAACAAATTAGATTGGAATCTATAAATGCAACTAGTTATGTAAACAAATCTTTTTTACTTGAAGAAGATGTTTTAGAATATATAAAAAGAGAAAAACCTGATATTGTAGTAAAAGGTAAAGAACATGAAAAAACATCAAACCCTGAAGAAGATATTTTAAAATCATATGGAGGAAAACTTCTATTTAGCTCAGGAGAAATAGGGTTTTCTTCTTTAGACTTACTTCAAAAAGATTTTGAAATAAATCATTCTTATATAACTCATGCTAATACCTATATTAATAGACATCAACTCAATTCAAACAAATTAAAAAAGTATCTAAATGACTTCTCAAAACTAAATGTTTTAGTAATAGGAGATACAATTATAGATGAATATGTAACCTGCGATCCAATTGGCATGAGCCAAGAAGATCCGACAATTGTTGTTAGTCCCCTCTCAAATACAAAGTTTATCGGTGGTGCAGCAATAGTTGCATCTCATGCTAAAACTCTAGGAGCAAATGTATCATATATTTCAGTAACCGGAGATGATGAAAACTTTAAATTTACAAAAAAATATCTAAAAAAATTAAATATTAATTCCAAACTGCTTAGAGATAATACAAGACCAACAACTTTAAAACAAAGATTCAGGGCTCACAACAAAACATTGTTAAGAGTTAATCATTTAAAACAACACTATATAAATAAAGAACTAGAAAACAACATCATAAATAAGATATCTGAATTATCTAATTTAGATTTAATTATATTTTCTGATTTTTCATATGGTGTGTTGACAAATAAAATTATAAAAAAAGTATCTAATTTTGCTAAAAAAAATAATATTTCAATGGTTGCAGATTCTCAAAGTTCATCTCAAGTAGGTGATATTTCAAAATTCAAAAATATGAACATTGTAACTCCAACAGAAAGAGAAATTAGATTATCATTAAATGACTTTGAATCAGGTCTTGTGATATTATCTGAAAAGTTACACAAAAAGTCTAAAGCAAAATATGTATTTACTACCTTAGGAAGTGAAGGTGTTATGATATTTAATTCAAATAAAAATGAATTATTGACAGATAATATACCTGCATTGAATAATAATGCAAAAGACGTAAGTGGGGCAGGAGATTCTTTACTTACTTGTGCGGCAATGGCAAATGTAATAGGTGCTGATATATGGGAAAGCACGTATTTAGGCTCACTTGCAGCAGCAATACAAGTAAGTAGAATTGGGAATATTCCAATAAAAAAAGAAGAGCTTTTAAAAGAACTTAACTTTTAGCAAAATAAAAAGGATAATATTTACAATGAAAGCACTTCTACTTGCAGCAGGATTAGGAACAAGATTAAAACCAATAACTAATAGCATCCCAAAATGCTTAGTAAAAATAAACAATAAACCTCTTCTAGAGTATTGGCTAGAAACTTTAACAAAGGTTGGAGTCAAAGAATTTTTAATAAATACTCATTATTTCAATGAAAAAGTAGAAGAGTATGTAAAAAATAGTATATACAAAAATAAGATTACTTTAGTTTATGAAAAAGAGTTATTAAATACAGGTGGAACAATCTTAGCAAACAAAAGTTTTTTTAATAAAAATGAATCCTTTTTATTAATACATGCAGATAACCTGTCATTTTGTGATTATGAAAAATTCATTAAATCACATAAAAAAGATAATGATTGTCCAATTACTATGATGTTATTTAGAACAAACACTCCAAAATCCTGTGGAATAGTAAAATTAAACAAAAATTACATAGTTGAAGAATTTCACGAAAAAGTTGAAAATCCACCATCAAACTTAGCAAATGGTGCTGTATACATTTGTGATTATTCAATAATTGAATACTTAGAAAATATAAACAAAAAAAAGATCGATTTTTCATTAGATGTTATTCCTAATTTTCTAGGTAATATAAACACTTTTTTGAATAATATTTACCACAAAGATATAGGAACTCCTCAAGCATATAAAGAGGCACAGTTGGACATTCATAAGATTTAAGAAAGTATATGTAATAATATAAATAATTAAAATTATATAGGTTAAATTATGGCAGAAAAAGTTATTCCAGATAATATTATTAAAATTCAAAAGAAGCTTGCATCATTTGAAAAAGGTTCAAGAAACTATAAGAAATATACAAAAATTCTTGCAAAACATATTAAAAAACACTCTATGAAAAGAAGAGTTACTTCTCATATTAAAACTATTGAATCAGTGGAAAAAATATCTCAAAATGAAACATCTAAAAAAGATGAAAATAAATCAGAATAAAAAACATTACAAATTGTAATAAAAATATGTACTTTATATTTTTTACGCTAAAATTCCCACATAAATTAACAAAAGAAAATCTACACAGGATAAAAAATGGATGATAATCAAAAGAAATCTTTAGACTTAGCTATTAAACAAATTGATAAAGCATTTGGAAAAGGTACACTAATTAGACTTGGTGATAAAGAAGTTGTTCCAACAGAAGCTATTTCAACTGGATCTTTAGGACTAGACTTAGCATTAGGTGTTGGAGGAATTCCAAAAGGTAGAGTAATTGAAATCTACGGACCTGAATCATCTGGTAAAACAACATTAACATTACATGCAATTGCTGAATGTCAAAAAGCTGGTGGTGTATGTGCATTTATTGATGCAGAGCATGCATTAGATACTGTTTATGCACAAAATCTTGGTGTAGATATTGATAACTTACTTGTTTCTCAACCTGACTTTGGTGAGCAAGCATTAGAAATCTTAGAAACTGTAATCAGATCTGGTGCAGT
>DKNG01000167.1:8630-12998 GCA_002470185.1 Arcobacter sp. UBA7394
CAACAAGTTGGTGTTCAAGCTAGACTTATGTCTAAAGCTCTTAGAAAAATTACTGGTTTATTAAATAAAATGAATACAACAGTAATTTTTATTAACCAAATAAGAATGAAAATTGGTATGACAGGTTACGGATCTCCTGAAACAACAACAGGTGGAAATGCACTTAAATTCTACTCTTCAGTTAGATTAGATATTAGAAGAATTGCTACACTTAAACAAGGTGAAAATTCAATTGGTAACAGAGTTAAAGTAAAAGTTGTGAAAAATAAAGTAGCAGCTCCATTTAAACTTGCTGAGTTTGACATCATGTTTGGAGAAGGTATCTCTAAAACTGGTGAACTTATTGATTATGGTGTTAAACTTGATATTGTTGATAAAGCTGGAGCATGGTTCTCTTATGGAGATTCAAAAATTGGTCAAGGTAAAGAAAACTCAAAAGTATTCTTAAAAGACAATCCAGAAATAGCAAATGATATAGAAAATAAAATTTTAACTTCTATGGGAGTTAATGACGAAATTATTCAGGGTGAACCTGAAGAAGACGCAGAATAATTTTCCTCTTCAAAGGAGTAAAAACTCCTTTGAAACTACACACCCCTACTCCCAAATAAATAATCAAATCCCTCATAAAAGCAAAGTAAAAACATCCTTTAGATATAATCTAGCAAATTAATATATAGGAGACCACGTGGTATTTATCGACAACGTATATGCTGACGAAGTATTAGATTCAAGAGGAAATCCAACTGTAAGAGCAACAGTAATCTTAAGTGATGGAACAAAAGAGAGTGCTATTGTACCAAGTGGGGCAAGTACTGGTAAAAGAGAAGCTTTAGAATTAAGAGATGGTGATGACAGATTTTTAGGTAAAGGTGTTTTAAAAGCTGTTGAAAATGTAAACACTACTATTGCTGATGAATTATTAGGTTTAAGCCCATTCAATCAAGCTGAAGTTGATGCAACTATGAAAGATATTGATGGTACATCAAACTATTCAAACTTAGGTGCAAATGCTGTATTAGGTGTATCAATGGCAGTAGCTAGAGCAGCTGCATCTTCATTAAAAATACCTTTATACAGATACTTAGGTGGAGCAAATGCAATGACTATGCCTGTTCCAATGTTTAACATCATTAACGGTGGAGAGCATGCTAATAACTCTGTTGATTTCCAAGAGTACATGATTATGCCTGTTGGATTTGAAAACTTCAATGAAGGTTTAAGAGCTACTGCTGAAATTTATCAACACTTAAAAAAAGTTATTGATGAAATGGGTGAATCAACTGCAGTTGGTGATGAGGGTGGATTTGCTCCAAACTTAAAATCAAATGAAGAACCTATTCAAGTTATTATGCAAGCAATTGAAAAAGCTGGATACAAAGCTGGTGAGCAAATTGCAATCGCTTTAGACGTAGCTGCATCTGAATTAATTAATGACAAAGGTCTTTACGTATTAAAATCTGAAAATAGAGAAATTACTTCTGAAGAGTTAGTAAACTACTATGCTGATTTATGTGCTAAATATCCAATTGTTTCAATAGAAGATGGATTAAGTGAAGATGATTGGGATGGATGGAAAGTATTAACTGAAGTTCTAGGAGATAAAGTACAATTAGTTGGTGATGATTTATTCGTAACTAATGCTTCAATTTTAGCAGAAGGTATCCAAAAAAATATCGCAAACTCTATCTTAATTAAACCAAACCAAATTGGTTCAGTAAGTGAGACTATGTTAACAATTAGATTAGCTCAAAGAAACAACTACAATTGTGTAATGTCTCACAGATCAGGTGAATCTGAAGATGCATTTATTGCTGATTTTGCTGTTGCTTTAAATTGTGGTCAAATCAAAACTGGTTCAACTGCGAGAAGTGATAGAATCGCTAAATACAATAGATTACTTGAAATTGGTGCAGAAATTGGTTATGCAGAGTACTTAGGGAAACAACCTTTTTCTAAATAATTAAATTAATTTATGAAAAAAATACAACGTGGTTACAAGAAATTTATCGTAATAGTAATAGCATCTATTGCTATTACCTTATTTCTTAGCTACCATGTTGCTAATATTCTTTTTGGAAGTAACTCTTTAAAAGTTTATAGTTCATTAAAAAACAAAAAAGAGTATTTAGAAAGAGAAATTATTAGATTGCAAAAAGATAATGCTCATTTACAAAAAGAGTACTTTGAATTAAAAAACTTGGAGCCTGAAGAATGAAAACTTTATTTTTATTTACATTAACTGTTATTTTATCATTAAGTTTAAGTGCAAGAGAAAATCCTTTTACTGCCACAAATGCTTATGAAGAAGAAGCTGCTAGAATCATAGAACTTAATGAAGTTGATGAAACTGCGTACGGTGAAGAACAGTTTATTCAACAAATGCAAGAAGAGATGGCTATGACAAAAGAGCTTCCTCAAGATGGAAATAAAAATAAAGTTAAAGAAGCTGTTAAAAAATTAATGCCTTCATTAAAAGAGAAAAAAATAAATGACAAAGTTTATTCTCAAAAAGAAGTAAAAAAACTTATCAAAAAAGCTCAAAAACAAACTGAAGCAAAAACTAAAAAACTTATCAAAACTGAATTAGAAAAATCTCAAATGCTTGAACCACAACAAGTTGTTTTTGTAAAACCAAGACCTGATGTAGAAATTGAAGAAGAGATGATGAAAACAAAAAAGGTTTTACCTTTTATGGACATCGAATATAGTGATAATGAACTTATTATTCATACTAAATACAAAGTATCAAAGAAGTTTACATTGAATAAAGGTAATAAGATTATTATCGATTACAAAGCAAAATTAAACTTCTATACAAAAAGAGAATCTTTAGATACTTCTAATTACAAAAAAATTGCAATTGGAAATCATAAAAAAAATGGATTCTTTAGAGTTGTTGTAGAATTAAATAGTAAACCTTCTAATTTCAAAGTTAACTATAAAAACAATCTAATTTCTATCGTTAAGATTAATGAATTGTGATAAGATTCTTATCGCAATCATTACAATTAAAACCTCTAAAATAGCTGCTAGAATAAACGCATAATAATACTCTTGATCTATTGAGTGATTATTATATGCCAGTGTCGTAACCGCAATTAAAAGTGTTAATGGCATTGAGTGAGAAAGCCCAATCATAAAGAACTTATTCCAACCCATATCTTTTATAAATAGTGTAGATGCAACAAATCTAATAGCTATCATTGCAAATGTAATTAAGAATGCTTTTAATACCAATCCATCAGTAAAAATCGCGTCTAATTCAAATGAAGCACCAACAGAGATAAAGAAGATAGGTACAAGCCATCCAAATCCGAAGTGTTCTAATTTATGAGGTAGCTGTTTGTTATGTTCCTCAAAGAATGTAGTAATAAAAGTACCAGCAATAAATGCCCCAAATGCTACTTCTAAATGTAAATACATCATTACTGTAATCATAAGGAAGAAAATAGCCATAGATACTCTAATATCTTGTTCTTGATGATCTTGTTCAGGCATTAAATATGCTTTAATTTCAGGGAACCACCAAATAAGGTTATGGAAAATTTTGTAAACAAATAACATTGAGATTAAGAAAACAACAAATAAGAACATTGTTTTATATAATTCAAAATTAATCCCAAATTCTAATACCGCAGATACAGTTGTAAGGGCAAAGATTGATACTATCTCACCAATTAATCCTACAACAATAGATAATCGAATCCACTCTACATCCCCATACTCTTTTTTAAGGGCTGCTAATAGCCCTATAGAGATTAAAGGAAGAATAACTATAAAGATATTACCTAAATCAAAATAAACGGATATAAGCGTTGATAGAGAGAATAATATGACATTATAAATCAAGGATTTTTTTAATATTGAGGGGGATATATTTACAAGTTTTTTTAAATCAACTTCAAGTCCTGCTAGAAACATCAGATATAAAAACCCAAGTTCTGCAACCAAATGCAAAATTGCATGATCAACAATAAATGCAAAATAGGCTGCAACTGCACCTAACATAATTTCAACAGTAATTGTTGGAAGTCTTAATAACTTAGCTATTAATGGTGAAGAAAAGATAATAAGGGATATTGATATAATTATTAGTATTTCTTCACTCATTAATTAACCTTACTTCTCGTCTGCCATTTTTACTACGTGTTTAGCGATTTTGAACCCTAATTTTTCTAAAGCTTCAACATCATCTTTTGGAGTTTTTCCAGAAGTTGTTAAATAATCACCAATAACAAATGCGTTAGCACCTCTGTTAAAGATTTCATATTGTTCATCACCAAACATTAATTCTCTTCCACCAGCAACCATAATTTTATGTGCATTTGGAATCATTTCTCTTGATAATTCAATTAAATCAAAAGC
>DKNG01000167.1:13085-14527 GCA_002470185.1 Arcobacter sp. UBA7394
AAGTTTAAAGGAACATTCATTGGATCTAAAGATGCAATAGCTTTAATCATAGAAATTCTATCTTCTTGAGTTTCACCCATTCCAAAAATTCCACCACATACAAGTTGTAAACCAGCTTCTTTAACATTTAAACAAGTTTGGTATCTCTCTTCCCAATCATGAGTAGTACAAATTGTAGGATAGAACTCTTTTGATGTTTCTAAGTTATGGTTATAATTATCAACACCTGCTGCTTTTAATTCTTTTAATTGTTCAACCGTAGCTGTTCCATTACATGCAATTAATCTAAGGCCTAAATTTTCTTTTTTAATAGCTCTTGCAGTTTCGGCAATAAACTTAGTTTTTTTATCAGTTAAACCAAGTCCTGCAGTAACTAAACAAAAACCAACAGCACCGTTTTCTCTAGCTATTCTAGCTTCTTTAACGATTTGTTCAATCTCTTTAAGCTTATATCTTTGAATATCTGCTTTGTATCTTACACTTTGTGTACAGAATTTACAGTCTTCATTACATGTACCACTCTCTACATTACAGATTGCACATAGAAAAATTTCATCAGTATTTTTAAATTTATCGTTCATATTTATACTCTTCTTTCTCGAAAAATTGTTTATTAGTATTTTTAAAATAGTATGAGATTATATACTCATTTTCATTAATTTCTAGAAATACACACTCAATAAGGGGTTTTTCCCTAGCACATACTTCCCCTGGATTCACAAATAATGTTCCATTTTTACACTCTGATTCAAACTTATGAGTATGACCAAAAATCACAACATCAGCATCAGGAGTTAAGTGATAAGGAAGATGCATAAGTTTAAATTTTACATCTTTTATTTTGAAATAATAAGGCTCTTGTTTTATAGTATATTTATTAGAAACAGGGATTAATCCCATATCATTATTTCCAAATACACTCACATAAATAAGCCCTGAGTCTTTTAAAAGTTGTAGATTTTCTTCAATACATAAATCACCAGCATGTACAAGGTATTGACTTCCCTTTTCTTTTAAAAAGTCAATAACTTCTTTCGTATAGTCACTTCTGTGGTGACTATCTGATAAAATACCTATTTTCATTAAGTTTTTGGTGTGCTCTTCTTAGCTGTAGTTTTCTTAGCAGGAGCTTTTTTAGTTGTTGTTTTTTTTGCAGTTGTTTTCTTAGCCGCAGGTTTCTTCGCTGGTGCTTTTTTTGCCGGAGCTTTTTTAGCAGCAGTTTTAGACTTAGGATCTTTTGCAATAATCTCTTCACACTCTTCAAGTGTCAAATCTTCTGCAACTTTACCTTTTGGAATTTTGAAGTTTTTTCTTCCTTGTTTAATATAAGGACCATATTGTCCTATTAAAACTTGGATTTTTTCTTTTTCAAAATTTTTAATAGTAGCTTTTGCTTTTGCTTCATCAATTTCTTTGATCACAACTAATGCTCTATCTTCTTC
>DKNG01000082.1 GCA_002470185.1 Arcobacter sp. UBA7394
GTGTTTAGAAGGACCTAAAGAAGCTGTAAATGAAATTTTTGAAAAGATAAAACTAGATAAAAGACACAATTCTATTATTGAGTTAATAGAAGAAGATGAAGGACAAAGATATTTTCCCGATTGGTCAATGGGATATAAAAATATTAATCATCTTGATAGTTTCACTAGTCAAAAACTAAAAGACTACTCTGCTAAGGAGAATTTTAAATCATTTTCCACTGATGATATCTCTGAAATATTCAAAGAATTTATTGAAGTAACTTAATATTTACACTTATTAATAATTGCAAGTTATAAATTTTACTTATAACTTGTAATATCTAATCCTAAACTACATTATACTAATATACCTTTTTAAATACTAATAGGATTTTATATAATGATCAAAAAAATTGATATAGAAAGCGAAGAATATCAAACTGAGCTTGAATTAACAAAACAGTTTACAGATAAAGTTGTTGAAAGATTTGAATTTTCTTATAATCCAAATGATGAAGTAAATGAATCTATTCAAATGGGTCTTACAAGAAACAAAATGATTTATGGAAAAAGATATTGTCCATGTTTCATGGTTATTGGCGAAACAAAAGAAGAACAAAAAGCTGCCGATAACCGATTATGTCCATGTGGACCTGCTTTAAAAGAAGAGATTCCTCAAAAAGGTAATTGTCACTGTGGAATTTTCTGTACTCCTGAATTTGCTGCTCAAGCTGCAAAAGAAGAAGAGTTACATGATGCCATTGCCACTCATTCAAGAGGACTTACAAAAGAAGAGTGTGAATCTTTATTAACTCAAAGAGAAGTTAATTCAACTGAATTAGAATCTTTATTAGAAGCTAGAGATTTAGGTTTTGTAAAATTCAATCTTGTTGATACAAGAGAATGGATGGAGTGGGTAGGACAGAGAATTAAAGGAACAGATCATTTAATTCCTACTACTTCTTTCTACCAAGCTTTAGAGAGAATTGATAATGAAAAAGATACACCAGTTGTTGTATATTGTTTAAGTGGAAGTAGATCTGCTTATTGTCAAAGAATTATGCTTGATTTAGGATATAAATCAGTTGCTAATTTAGACTATGGTATTTCAATGTATCAAGGTGAATGTGAAAGCGGAGAGGCTTAATCATAAAAAGAATGTATCCTAACTTTCGGATACATTCTCTTTAAATTCTTCTGTATATTTCTTAACTAAATGCATGATTGATATGAAAAATGTCACCATTGCAGGACCAATAATCATACCCCAAAAACCAAATGTTGCTAAACCTGCAACAATAGAGAAGAAGATTAAAATCTCATTTACATTAGTAGGTGTTCTAACTACTTTTTGATTAATATATTTTATAATAATTGGCTTTGCAAAAGTATCTGCAAAAATTGAAATCATTAATATTGAGTAAACAGCAATTACAATCGCATTGGTAATTGAACCAGTCATAGCTTCATAAATAGCTACAGGAAGCCACATAATAATTCCACCTACAACTGGAATTAGTGAAGCAAAACCATACAACACTCCAAGTAGTAAACCATCATATCTATAGAATGTCATAAAGAAACCAAATAAAAAGCCTTCAAACACCGCAGTTACTAAAATTGAGTATAAAACAACTGTCATTACATTTGAAGATTCATAAAATAGAGTGATTGAATCATCTTTTTTTATTGGTAATAAGTCTTTCATATATTTAGATAAACTACTTGCATATAGAGTAAAGAAGAAATAAAAGATAAGAATCATAACCATATCAATCATAAATGTTGCGGAGTTTTTACCTAAGTATGCCCCTAAAGATATGATTTTCTGTACTACTTCTCCTACATCTACTTTTGCTAGAATTTGATTTAATTGTTGTTTTAAAAATAAGAAATCATCAGAAATATTTTCTACCCAAAACTTAACAGAATCAAAACTTTTTATTAATGCTGTTTGATCAATATGGTTAAAGAAGTTTGCAAATGAAAAAATACAATACATTACTGGAATAAAAAATATTCCAGCAAGGCTTACAGTCATTAAAGAAGCAGAAACAGCTCGACTTTTTAATCTATTTTCTAAAAATAGAGTAAGAGAATTAGTAGCAACTGCTAATAATAAGGCAACAAACATTGCTTTTAAAAATGGAGAGAATAATTCCACCATAAAAAATATTGTAACTGCTGCTATTAAGATTAAAAAGTAGACTGGTTTCAAAATAGATTTCCTTGATCATCTAATTTTTCACTTCCTGGATAAGACATTCTAAACATCTCATATGTTTTTACAGAAGCGACTCTTCCTCTTGCTGTTCTTTCAATAAAACCATTTGCAAGTAAATATGGTTCAATTGCATCTTCAATAGTTCCTTCATCTTCACTAAGAGCTGCTGCCATAGTAGAAAGTCCCATTGGTTTACCCTTATTAGAAATTAAAAGTTCAAGAAGATTAATATCCATTTCATCAAAACCAGAATCATTAACTCCAATCTCATCTAATGCATATTTACATCTTTCAAGATGAATTACATCTTCATTTTCAACTTCTGCAAAATCTCTTACTCTTTTTAGTAATCGTAAGGCAACTCTTGGTGTTCCTCTTGATCTTCTAGATATTTCTAAAGCTGCATCATCATCACATAACTTATCTAATTTTACAGATGCTTTTTGAATAATTTTTGCTAATTCATCATGATTATAAAACTGCATTCTAAAATGCATACCAAATCTCTCTCTTAAAGGATTTGATAACATTCCAGCTCTTGTAGTTGCACCAATTAATGTGAATCTTGGAAGGTCAATTTTAACAGTTTGTGCAGCAGGACCAGAACCAATAATAATATCAAGTCTATAATCTTCCATTGCAGGATAAAGTATCTCTTCAACAGCAGCACTTAGTCTGTGAATTTCATCAATAAATAAAATATCACCTTCTTCAAGGTTTGTTAAAATTGCAGCTAAATCCCCTGATTTTTCTATCATTGGACCTGCTGTTACTTTAATATTTGTATTCATTTCATTTGAAATAAGATAAGAAACAGTTGTTTTACCAAGTCCTGGAGGTCCATAGAAAAGTATATGGTCTAAAGCTTCATTTCTTTTTTTAGAAGCTTCAATAAAAACTCTTAGGTTTTTTTTGATTTTTTCTTGACCAATGTAATCATCCCAAGAAGAGGGACGAAGGCTTATTTCAGCATTATCCTCTTCAAAAGAGATTTGTTCAACTTCAACAACTCTTTCCATGGATTAGTATTCTTCTTCTTTTGCAGGGAATGATGCATCTTGTACATCACTTTTGTATTGGCTCACTGCATCTTTAACTTGTTGCGCACCAGTCATATAGTGTCTTACAAATTTTGGTTTGAAGCTTTCAAAGAAACCTAACATATCAGACCACACAAGTACTTGACCATCTGTTACATTTCCAGCACCAATACCAATAGTTGGAATTGAAACTGCTTCACTAATTCTTTTTGCAGCATCACTCATTACACCTTCAATAACAATTGAAAAAGCTCCTGCTTTTTCAACAGCAATGGCATCTTTAATTAATTGTTGAGTGTCTTCTTCAGTTTTTCCTCTAACTTTATATCCACCTTCACTTCTTACATATTGTGGCATTAATCCAATATGACCCATAACAGCTACAGAATTAGAAGTTAAGTGAGAAATAATATGTGCTCTATCTTCTCCACCTTCAATTTTAATAGCTGCTGCATTTGTTTCTTGATAAACTCTAACAGCGTTAGTTAGTGCTTGGTCTTTGTTATTGTATGTTCCAAATGGCATATCTAAAATAACAAAAGCCTTAGGTGCTCCAGCACATACAGCATTAGTATGATAAATCATTTGATCAAGTGTTGCAGATAGAGTATCTGGTTTTCCAGCAAAACTCATATTTAGGCTATCTCCTACAAGAATCATATCTGCTATTTCTTCAAATAGTTTTGCAAAAAGCGCGTCATACGCGGTAATCATTGTTAAATTTTTATTGCCTTTTGCTTTTTTAATTTTTGTTACATTCATTTTCTCAAATTCATGTCTAATAATACTCATTTTATTTATATCCTATAGTTTATGTTTAATTAGATATTCTATCAAAAAAAACTAAATTTTAAGAAATTATAATGTGACATATTGTAAATTTTTGGGAATAACAGCCCGATATAATAAATCATTTGATAATATAAATTATTAAAATTAAAAAGGAAAATAATGTCTCATAAATTAGCAGGAATAAAAGTTCCAAAAGAGAATTTGGAAAATATCCCTAATCTAATAAGTTCTTATTATGTGAATAAACCAGATGTAAGTGAAATAAGTCAAAAAGTTAGTTTTGGAACATCTGGACACAGAGGTAATTCTACTAAAATTAGTTTTAATGAAAATCATATTTTAGCTATTACACAAGCCTTATGTGAATATAGAATAAAAAACAATATTACTGGTACATTATTTATAGGAAAAGATTCTCATGCTTTATCTACACCTGCACAAATTACTGCACTGCAAGTATGTATTGCTAATAATGTAAAGTGTAAAATAGCACAAAACGATGAATATACTCCTACTCCTTTAATTTCATTTACAATTCTAGAAGCAAATAAAAATGCTAAAGATTTAAATGATGGTGTTGTAATTACTCCTTCTCATAACCCTCCAAGTGATGGTGGATTTAAATACAATCCACCAAATGGTGGACCTGCTGATACTGATGTAACAACTATTATTCAAAATAGAGCAAATGAGATATTAGAAAATGATTTAAAAGATGTAAAGTTTGTGTCATTTGAAGAAGTGTCAAAAAGCGAGTTATTAGAAGAATATGATTTTGTAACTCCATATGTAAAAGCTTTAAGTGAAATAATTAATATTGATGTAATCAAAGAATCAAAATTAAGAATTGGTGTTGATCCAATGGGCGGTTCTGGTATTGAAGTATATAAAAAAATTAAAGAAATTTATGACCTTGATATTGAAATTGTAAATGAGTATGTTGATCCTACATTTTCTTTTATGACTTGTGACCATGATGGAAAAGTAAGAATGGATTGTTCTTCAAAATTTGCAATGGCTTCACTTATTGATTTAAAAGATAAATACGATATTGCTTTCTCAAATGATCCTGATTTTGATAGACATGGAATTGTAACTCCTAGTGTTGGACTTATGAATCCAAATCACTATTTATCAGTTGCAATTTGGTATTTATATTCAAATAGAAAACAATGGAGTGATACATTAGGAATTGGTAAAACTTTAGTTTCTAGTTCTATGATTGATAGAATTGCTAAGTCTTTAGATAAGAACTTATATGAAGTGCCAGTTGGTTTTAAATGGTTTGTTGATGGTTTATATGAAGGAACTTTAGGTTTTGGAGGAGAAGAGAGTGCTGGAGCTTCTTTTTTAAGAAAAGATGCTAGTGCTTGGTCTACTGATAAAGACGGAATTATTCTAAACTTATTAGCAGCAGAAATTACAGCTGTTTGTAAAAAAGATCCAGGTGTTATATATCAAGAGTTTGAAAAAGAGTTTGGAGTATCTTTTTATGAAAGAATGGATGCACCAGCTTCACTAGAACAAAAGGCAAAATTAAAAAACCTAAGTGTTGAAGATATTACAACAGATACATTAGCAGGGGAAGATATTGAAAACATCTTTACAAATGCAAGTGGAAACAATGCTTCAATTGGTGGATTAAAAGTAAGTACTAAAAACGGTTGGTTTGCAGCACGTCCTTCTGGAACAGAAGATATTTACAAAATATACGCAGAGAGTTTTATAAGTGCAGAGCATTTAAAACAGATTCAAAAACAAGCACAAGAGATAGTTCTAAAAAGTATATCTTAATGCTTCAAGGCTAGGCCTTGAGCATTTAAAAGATGAATTTAGATAAAATATCTATTAATAAATAGAATAGGATTTATTTTAATGAATGAAAATATTGATAAAAAGTTAGTTGGATATATAACTGCTTCGATTCCTGATAATAATTTTACAGTTGATTTAGCTTTAAGCATGAAAGAAGCAGGTGTTGATACATTGGAGTTAGGAGTACCTTTCTCTGACCCAGTAGCAGATGGTCCAGTAATTGAAAAAGCAAATCTAATTGCACTACAAAATGGTTTTAAATTAAAAGATTTATTTGAAGTTTCTTCAAAAATAGCACCAAATATGGATACTTTATGGATGGGATATATGAATCCATTTTATAGTTATGGTGTTGAAAACTTCTTAAAAAAAGCAGAAGAATTTGGTATAGCAGGAACAATTATTCCAGACTTACCTTATGAAATGGCAGATAACTACACAGCTTTATATAAGAAATATAATAAAGCATCTATTTCATTTGTAGCTCCTACGCATACTGAAAATAGAATCAAAAAAGTTGTATCTAATGCTGAGAAATTTATTTATATGGTTGCATATGCTGGAATTACAGGTAGCGGTCAAAAAGAAGATTTAACTTCTGTTATTGCTAATGTAAGAAAATATACAGATACTCCTTTATACATTGGTTTCGGTGTTGATGAAAAAACATGCCAAGAGAAAGTAAAAGGTGTTGATGGTGTTATTGTTGGTAGTGCATTTGTAAAACATATTATTGATGACTCTTTATCAAATAATGAGAAAATTTCTAAAATCACTTCTCTTGCAAAAGAAATAAAAGAAAAAATTAATCAGTAATTATGAATATATTAAATAGAGATATTGAATTTATAGAAGAGCAAAGAGATTGTTCTTATTTTGATACAGAAATATCTGATATTAGATATAGATATATGTATGATTGCTCAACTGATCAATATCAATCTATGTTAGAACGTGGATGGAGAAGATTTGGGAAAATGCATTTTGTACCAGAGTGTAAAGGCTGTACAAAATGTGTTTCAATGAGAATAGATGTAGCTAAATATAAATTCTCAAAATCTGAAAAACGAGTTATTTCAAAAAATAAAGATACAAAATTATATATTAGACCTCCTTCTATGACTTTAGAACATTTGAATTTATATGATAAATATCATGCTTTTATGAATGCAAAAAAAGATTGGCCATACTCTCCAATAGAACCAGGGGAGTATCAAAAATCTTATGTTGATGGAAAAGCAGAATATTCAAAAGAATTTTTATACATGAAGGATAATAAGTTAATTGGAGTTGCTCTAGTTGATTTATTACCAAACTCTGTATCTTCTATATATTGTTATTATGATCATGATTATTCAGATTTATCAATTGGTAAATTTTCAATCTTAGCTCAAATAAAAATAGCAAAAGAGATGAATATACCATATATCTATCTTGGATATTGGATTAAAGACCATTTATCTATGGGTTATAAAGAAGCTTATAAACCATTTGAAATATTAAAAAATAGACCTTCTTTAGATGAAGAGACTATATGGGAAAATTATGAATTATAATATTGTAGTTATTATTAGTGTCGTTATTTGTGCTATAATCTCTATGTTAATTAGTTATTATGGGGTTTTGCTACTACTAGATGAGAATAGTGGATTATTCAAAATGGCCCAGTTAATCGTAGCCATAGTGTCAATGACAACATTTTATGCTCCAATTAAACATTTGTTATTAAAATATATGGATGTTGATGAGAGTGAAGGTGAGAGTGAAAAATGAAAAAACTTCTTTTCTTTTTTTTGTTATGTACTACAGTATTATTTGCTCAAACTGAAGTAAATACAAGTGATGATTTAGAATTTGAACCAAAAGTAGATTGTTTAATTCTTCAAGATGAAAACTCAATAATTTGTAAATTTGAGTCTTTACGAAGTGTAAAAGATGAAAAAATTATCGTTCAATGGATTGACCCTCAAGGTGATATTTCAAGAAGTAGGGAGATGTTAGTTCCTGCTGGACATGGTTCTATTTATGATTATAGATATATAAAAGGTAGATTACTTGGTAATTGGGCTTTTAAAGTTATAACAGAAGAAAAAGAATACAAAACACAATTTGAATTGAAGTAATTAACTTCTCTTCAAATTATCATTTAAAAATATTACTAACTGCATACTCTTATTATTAAAATCTTTAATTAAATTACTATTATTTTCATCGAATACTAAAGCTCTTTGAGTTTTATTAAATTCATTCATATACTCTTCAATTTTATAAATTAATTTTTTATCATCTAATACTAATAGTGTTTTTGTACAAATTTCTTTTAAACTTTTTTCTTCTTTAGTACTTGATTCTTTAATGTCAAAAGAGAGTAGTTCTTGAGATAATTTAGTAAATAATTGTAATTTTGTCTCTCTTCTCCATTTTTGATGATCACTTTGTTTATTTAGTTTTGATGATATAAGAGTATCTACAACCTTGCTAGATACGGCGCTTACCACTGCTGTTTTAGCTACTTGTCCTAATAAATTAATTCCTATACTTATCATATAAATCCTTTTGATATATAGATTTTAAAATTAATCAGCTTAAATAAATATTAAAACGATAATTATTATCATTAATATTTTATTAAGTTAAAAAAAAGTAATATAGCAGTAATGATAATAATTATTAAGGTTAACAAGTGGACAAAATAAATATAAACGAAACCAGACTATATAAAAAGAATTTGTCGATTCATAAGAATCTACCAAAAGTTTATGTTTTAGCCTTAGTAGTTGCTCTTGTAATTACTGTAATAAAAGGATTTAATTAGTGAGAAGGTATGAAATTAGTTTTGAATCATTCTTGGAAAATTTTAAAAAATCTGTTGTTAAATCAGGATATAAAAATTCTATTCAAAAAGATTATATTTTAAAGATATTATATTTTAGTGATGAGCACTTAAGTGCTGAACAAATAGTAAATATTGCTAAAACATTATATAAAATTGACATGGGAATTGCTACGGTTTATAGAACTGTTAAATTCTTTGAAACAATGAATATTGTAAATTCTTTAGATATAGGTGATGGTGCTAAAAGATATGAATTAAATATTTCTATTCATCATGACCATATGATTTGTACTTCTTGTAGTACTATCATTGAGTTTACGGATGATTTAATAGAAGAACAACAAGAAAAAGTTGCTAAAGCAAACAACTTTTTATTAAAAGACCATATTATGACAATTTATGGAATTTGTGAGAAATGTCAATAAAATATAAATTATGATAATCGTTATCAATTAAAATTAACCTAAGCAATGATATACTTCTCCTTATTTAAATAACGAGAAGTATAATGACAATCAACAAAAAAATTTTTCTACTGTTTTCTGCTTTATTTATTACTCTATTGAGTTTAATATATTTTATATTAAAAGACAGAGAATCAAGTGCTCTTGAATTTGAGAACCAAGTTGTTAAAAACAAAGTAAACAATCTACATAATATTCTTATGAATAAAAAAAAGTTATTAGATAATATAACTTATGAATACTCCACTAATGAATCTATTATTAAACTAATTAATGACAAGAATAAAAAAGATATATTCTATGATTTTTCATCAAAATTAGATGTAAGTTACTTTTTAATTCTAGATAATAATAAAGAGATTATATATAGTGAAGCTTATGATATAAACTCTAAAGAGTATGTTGATATTTCTGATTCTATAAGTGATTTTTTTAGTGAATCAAACCTTTCTTCATATATAAATAATGAAGAGTTTAAATTTATGACCTTTGATTATGAACGATTAATTTTCTCTCTAGAGAGAATTGATAAAACTGGTTATGTATTTACAGCAAGGACTTTAGATTCTACTTTTTTAAGTGAGTCTTCATCTATGTTAGATAGTTATATATCTTTTCTTCCCTCTTATAGTTTTAATAATAAAGATGTAATTAGAGATAAGTTTAATTATGATATCTCAAGAACTGATTCAAAAACTATATACGTTAATATTGAAGTTAATGATGAATTATTAAAAGACAAGTTCTTTTTATCTATTAGATTAAATAGAGAGTTTTTTACTGAAATTATTCAGAGTAATAAGAATCTATTAAAACTTTTTTTCATCTCATTTTTAATTTTTAATTTAGTTATATATATATTTATAAGTAAAATTTTTACTAAAAGAATTGGTCTTATTTCTAATACTGTAAAAAGTGTATCTAAAAAGAAAGATTTAG
>DKNG01000188.1 GCA_002470185.1 Arcobacter sp. UBA7394
AATATCTCTTTTAAAGCATCACTAAACCTAAATTTATCTCCAGCAAAGAAATAAACAGAAAAAATATAAATAAAGAAAATATTTGCAATATTTAAAATAGAAGTATAAGGAACACTAGACTCCCCAAAAAGGGCGATTCCTAGGGGAATTCCTAAATTACCAGTGTTTCCTACTAACGAGGAAGCCATAAAGATAGATTTATCTTGGTAATCCCTTCTAAAAACCCGTAGAGAGTAAATATACGCAATTGCTAAAGCTACAAATATTGCAATATAGTAAATAATAGGGGAAAGAATAAAATCATCATTTATTGGAGCCCTTGTTAAACCCCAAAAAATAAGCATAGGTTGTAAAAAATATAAGTTTAATAAAACAATACTTCTTTCATTTACATCATTTTTAAATACTCTTTTAAAAACAAATCCCATAATAATAAATAGATAAATTGTTGCTACTGATACAAGTGCTTCGATATATGAATCCTAATTGAATTTTTTTGAATTTTATCATAATGTAATATAATCTTAGATATATTTTTCCCATGTATGATAATTTAAAAGATATAAACATTTTATATGTAGAAGACGATGAATTTATTAGAGAACAAACAGCTACCTTACTTTCTGTTGTATTTAATAAAATACATACAGCAATAGATGGACAAGATGGTATAAATAAATTTAATGAACTTAATGATGAGATTCATGTTATTGTAACAGATATTAATATGCCAAAAATTTCAGGTATTAATATGTCAAAAAGTATTAAAAGTAATTTAGAAAGAAATATTCCAATTATTGCTGTTTCAGCTTATTCCCAAGAAGATCATATATTAGAAGATATTGCAGATTTATTTACCTTCTATTTGAGAAAACCAACTCAAATAAAAGATTTAATAAAAAGCATCGGTGATGCTTTTGAACTTACAAGATAAGTAGATAATTCTACTTAACTCATAATTCCTTTAATCATAAAGAAGATTGCAGCTGATAACATTGCTGCTGCTGGTACTGTAATAACCCATGCTGCAATAATTTTCTTAACAGCATCTCTTTTTACGTACTTAACACTTTTAGCTTCTTTAACGTCTTTTTTCTCTTGTTTAACTACTTCTTGTTTCTCTTCAATACCTTTGTAAAGTTCAACAATTCTAACGTAGTTAGATTTAGATTTCTTTTCAAGTGCTTCTAATTCATCAAGCTCTTTAGTCATAGAATCTAACTCTTTTTTATGTTTCTTGAATTTTTTTCTTAATTGTTGTAAGAATCTAGTTTCATTTGAATCTAAGTACTCTCTTAAGAATCCAACTCCAAATACCCCACCAACTGCAATGTGAGTTGAAGATACAGGTAAACCTAATTGAGAAGCAATAATAACTGTAATAGCTGCAGCCATTGCAATAGAGAAGGCTCTCATTTGATCAAGTTCAGTAATTTCAGATCCAACTGTTTTAATAAGTTTAGGTCCATATAATGCAAGTCCAACTGCAATACCAACTGCACCAACAGCCATAACCCAGAATGGAATATCAACTTTTGAAGAAATTTCAGAACTCATAATAGCATCATTAATAGCAGCTAATGGTCCAATTGCATTTGCAACATCGTTTGCACCGTGAGCAAAAGAAAGTAATGCAGCAGCAAAAATCAATGGAATAGTAAATAATGTATTTACAGAAACTCTAGAATTTTCTAATTTCTTAGCAGCTTTTGCAATAAGAGGTTTAACTATTACAAATGCAGCAACAGCTATTAATAATCCTAATCCAGCAGCTGTAAAGAAGTCTAACTTAATAAGTTTTTTAATACCTTTTAAAATTAAGTAAGTAGAGAATGCCCAAGTCATAACTGCAATTAAATATGGCACTATTTTAGTTGCAGAACTTATCATATCTTTTTTATAAACAATCTTGGTTTTAATAAAATAGAGGAAGGCAGCAGCAATAACACCACCTAAAACAGGTGAAATTACCCATGATGCAGCAATTTTACCCATAGTTCCCCATGAAACAATAGCAAAACCAGCGGCTGCAATACCTGCACCCATTACACCACCAACAATAGAGTGAGTCGTAGATACCGGAGCTCCAATAGAAGTTGCGAAGTTAAGCCATAATGCTGCTGATAATAAAGCAGCTGTCATAGCCCAAATGAATACTTGAGGGTCTGAAATTAAAGCAGGATCAATAATCCCTTTTTTAATTGTTTTAACAACATCACCACCAGCAACAAATGCACCCATAGCTTCGAAGATAACTGCAATAACAATAGCTGCCGTTAAAGTAAGAGCTTTTGATCCAACAGCAGGACCTACATTATTAGCAACATCATTTGCCCCAATGTTCATTGCCATATATGCACCAAATACTGCACCAATAATTAAGAATGTATTATTTGGTACATTTCCATGTGATGTGTAAGACCATAAAAATACTACTACCATAAATAGTAATGCCAATGACAATTTAGCAAAACCTGGAAGCGTTTTCCCAGCAGCTTTATCTAATGTTTCAAACGTTTTGATATCCAAAGTAACCCTTTATGTAACCATTTTGTAATTTAAATATTTTAGAATTGTAATGGAAAATTCCTTACTAAACCTTTAATTAAGCTTAAGCTATTTATGACTAAAATAGTTAATTTATTTGATTTCTCTATAAAATATTCTAAAAAAATTTGTAAATTTATAAATTTTATTAACTATTTATTATTCTATTTATTAGTTGATATTTGACATAAAAAATATTTTTATATATAATAACCATAAAATATAGAGAAAATTAAAAGGAGAGAATTATGAAAGTTCAAATACTGTCAAAGAATGATCTTCCAAATATTGAGAAGATACAAAAAGAGTTTGATATTTTCAGAGTAGTAAAAGTTAAAACACGAGAAAAACTAGATATGGTTGAATTCTTTAATAAGGATGGTGTTTTTAGAGGATTTGGAAGAGATACTAAAGCTGCTTATAAAAAAGCAAAAAAAGCTTTAAAAAAGTATTATAAATAAAGGGGTAAGAAGAAGAGATTAATCTCTACTTCTATTTCTGTTTCCACCTCTTGATCCGCCGTCTCTTGAACCACCTCTAGAATCTCTAGAACCACCTCTTGAACCACCGTCTCTGTTTCCACCTCTGTATCCACCTCTTGAACCGCCATCTCTAGAACCACCTCTAGATCCACCGCCTCGGTTTCCACCTCTGTATCCACCTCTACCTCGGTTTCCACCTCTTCTATCATCACCGCCACCTCTTTTAAGGTTTTCGATTAATCTTTCGATATCACTTTCAGATTTACCAATGTAGTTATTACCTTTTACGTAAGTAGAAGATGCAACCATTGATGCTAATTTGAATGCAATTGTAGAAATATCAAAGTCTTCTTTTAAATCTTCAACGATAGCTAATGCGTAGTCTTTGATTTCTTGATCTTTGATTTTGTCTTTTAAGTCAGTTACTTTTTTCTCTTTAACTGAATTAATATTAGGAACTTGTTTACCTTCAAGTTTAGAACCTACAGTTTTTTCGATTTTAGATAACATTCTAAATTCGTGAGGAGTAACGATAGATACAGCTGTACCTTCTCTTCCTGCTCTACCTGTTCTTCCAATTCTGTGTACATAAGACTCAGAATCAAATGGTAAATGGTAGTTAAATACGTGAGTTACATCACTTACGTCTAATCCTCTTGCTGCAACATCTGTAGCAATTAAGATTTCTAATTTAGAAGATTTAAATGCTCTAATAGCTTCTTCTCTTTGTCTTTGCTCCATGTCACCATGAAGACCTTTAGCCATATATCCTTGAGATATTAAGAAAGTTGATAATCTATCTACTTCTTTTTTTGTTCTACAGAAAATAATTGATTTTTCAGGGTTCTTGAAATCATATAATCTGATTAGTGCATCATCTCTCTCGTGCTCATCTACAACATAATAAGTTTGTTTGATTTTTGAGTTTGTAATATTTTTTTGAGTTAAAGTAATAAACTCTGGCTCTTTTAAAATATTTTTTGCTAAGTTTTTAATAGCTTGAGGCATAGTAGCAGAGAATAATAATGTTTGTCTCTCAGCTGGCATAAATGTGAAGATTTCTTTGATATCATCTAAGAATCCCATATCTAACATTTCATCTGCTTCATCTAATACAACATATTCAGGTTTAATATCGATCTTTCCACCTCTTAAAAGGTCTAAGAATCTACCTGGAGTAGCAACAATAATACCAGCATTTTCAATATGCTTTAATTGTCTTGAATATGATTGTCCACCATATACAGTCGCTGTGTTAATATCTAAAAACTTACCAAATCTAAATAACTCATCAGATACTTGCATTGCAAGTTCTCTTGTAGGAACAATAACTACTGCTTCAACAGAACCATTACATTTCATTTGGTTAATAATTGGTAAACCAAAGGCTGCAGTTTTACCTGTACCTGTATGTGCTTGTCCAACCATATCTTTACCTGCTAAAACTACAGGGATTGCTTGTTCTTGAATTGGACTTGGTTCTTTGAACCCAGCTTGGTCAATTGCCTTTTGTAATGGATCTTTTAAATTAAATTCGTTAAATGTCATTCGTTACCTTAGTAAAATTTTGTAAAATAATACACAGGATTATATATAGTGTCTTCATATAAATTTAACATAAACATATATGACTAATGCGCAATCTTTTGTTGCAAGTAGGTTAGTTTATAAAAAATAAATCTTTGAGCTAGTCAAAGTATAATAGGTATATAAAATGTGTACAATTTTGCGGATTATAGCTAATTTTATATTAATTTAAGCTTCAAGAAAAGGAGAAATATTCTCCTTTTCCTAAATGTCGTCTAGACTTTTGTAGTTTTCTAAGTATTTTGTATCGTAGTTATTTGAAATGAAGTCTTCATTTTCCATCATTTTTTGGTGGAAAGGAATTGTAGTTCTAATACCATCAACTTCAAACTCATTAAGAGCTCTTTTCATAATATTAATAGCTTTATTTCTATCTCTTCCCCAAACAATAAGTTTTCCAACCATTGAATCGTAATATGGAGGTACAACGTAACCTGCGTATAAATGAGAGTCAACTCTAACATTTCTACCACCTGGAACCATCCATTGTGTTACTTTACCTGGGCTTGGTAAGAATGAATTAGGATCTTCTGCTGTGATTCTTACTTCAATAGCATGACCTCTAAATTTAATCTTCTCTTGTTTTGGTAATTCTTCACCTTGAGCTACTTTAATCATCCATTCAACAATATCAAGTCCAGATACCATCTCAGAAACTGGATGTTCAACTTGAAGTCTTGTATTCATTTCCATAAAGTAAATGTTTTGTTTATCATCTGCTAAGAATTCAAAAGTTCCTGCACCCTCATACTTTAAGTATTTAGTAGCTTGAACTGCAACATTATGTAAATGAGCTCTTGTTTCATCATTTAATAAAATTGCAGGTGATTCTTCGATAACTTTTTGGTGTCTTCTTTGTAATGAACAATCTCTCTCACCAATGTGAATAGCATTACCATGAGAATCTCCAATAACCTGAACTTCAATATGTCTTGGGTTATTAATAAATCTCTCTAAGTACATTGTACCATCACCAAATGCAGCTAATGCTTCAGAAGATGCAGCCATGAATAGTTGATCAAAATCAGACTCATCATTAATAAGTCTCATTCCTCTTCCACCACCACCAGCAGATGCTTTAGCCATAATTGGGTAACCAATTTCTAATGCTACTTTTCTACCTTCTTCTAAAGTATGAACAGCACCATCTGAACCAGGTACTACTGGAACACCAGCTTTAATCATTTCATCTTTAGCTTTAGATTTATCAGCCATTTTATCCATAACTTCTACAGATGGACCAATAAACTTAATATTGTGTAATCTACAAATCTCTACAAAATCTTGATTTTCAGAAAGAAAACCATATCCTGGGAAAATTGCATCACAACCAGTCATTTCTGCTGCTGTGATAAGTGCAGGAATATTTAAATATGAATCAGTAGATTTAACATCCCCAATACATACAGCTTCATCAGCATGTTTTAAATATGATGCATTTTTATCACCAGCACTATAAACAGCAACTGACTTTTTACCCATCTCTCTAATAGTTCGAATAGCTCTTTGAACTATTTCTCCTCTATTAGCAATTAATATTTTTTTAATTTCAGCCATATGAAATCTTTATATTTTCTCTACAGTAAATATAGGCATATCATATTCAACTGGATCACCATCTGTAACTAACATGTCAACAATTTTACAATCAAATTCAGCTTCAACTTCATTCATGATTTTCATTGCTTCTAAGATACATAAAGTTTGACCTTTTTTAACAGTATCTCCAACTTTTACAAATGAAGGAGCTTCTGGAGATGGAGATGCATAATAAGTCCCAACCATTGGAGAATTAATTGTATCACCAGCAGGTGCAGTAGCAACAGGTGCAGCTTCAGAAGCAACAACAGGTGCAGCAACAGGAGCAGCAGCAACAGGTGCAGCAACAGCAGAAGTAGTTACAACAGTTCCACCTTCAAAACCTTTTTGCATAGCAACTTCAAATTCACCTTCTTTTACTTTTAGTTTATTTAATTCACTCTTATCAAATACTCTAATTAATTCTTTGATTTCTTTAAAATCCATAATCTGCCTTTTTCGTTTCATCAATTTTTTTAAATATCTTATCACAATTTAAATTATATTTTTATTTTTATCTTTAAAGAAAAGCTTTCTTTAAGTTTAAAAGCAAAATTTTCATACAACTATCATGTTTTTTTAGTAAAATTAGTTAAAAAATGTCATATTTTATTAGATTTTTGAAATAATTCAATTTTTGCTATAATTTCAATAAAAATAGGAATCCTATGTTAAATGACAAAACTTTTATCAATATTGCTAAAGAAATAGCAAGTGCTTCTAAATGTGTTTCAAAACAAGTAGGTGCAGTAATTGTAAAAGATGGAAGAATCCTTTCAACAGGTTACAATGGTACACCAGCTGGTTACACAAACTGTTCAGACCATTGGGATGGCGAATATACAAAAGATCATCACGATTGGTCTAAAACTTACGAAATCCACGCGGAAATGAATGCAATTATTTGGGCCGCAAGAAAAGGTATCTCAATTGAGGGTGCTACAATATATGTAACACTTGAACCATGTAGTGAGTGTTCAAAAAACTTAATAGCTGCGGGAATCACAAGAATAGTTTATGATAGAGCATATGAACATACTAACTCAGAAGTTGTATCAAAATTCATTAAAGATAATAATGTATCAATAGAAAAGGTA
>DKNG01000065.1:0-176 GCA_002470185.1 Arcobacter sp. UBA7394
GATGCATTAACGTTGACTATTGATACTGGAACTTCTAATGCTTCAGATATTAATTCTTTAGATAATAAAACTTCTGTAGACTTAACTGTTAATTCAACTACTATTGAAGGTACACTAAGTGATATAAATGATACATATAATTCAACTACTATTAACGGTTTAGGGAATGAAGATAT
>DKNG01000065.1:349-5471 GCA_002470185.1 Arcobacter sp. UBA7394
TCAGTTAATAATAGTTTAACAGGAACTTTAACTGTTAATGATTCAAGTGGAAATGAAAACATTACAACTACAACTGGGGATGATATAGTAAACTTAAGTTCTGGAAATGACACAGTGAATTTAGGTACAGGTAGTGATACACTAAATGTTAATATTGATAATTTAACACAACTTGATAATATCAATTTTGGATCTGGAGATACAGATACTTTAACATTTAATGACTCAGGGACTATTAGTGATTTAGATTTCACAAATATTTCTAATCTTGATGGTGTTAATTTTGCAAATGGTGCTGATACAGTTACTTTAGGAACTGAAACTGCACAAGCTATTGAAGGCACATCTGATTCAATCAATGGTAATGGTGGAGATGATAACTTCGCTTTAGACTTTAGTAATATTGATTCATTTGTAATTGATGGTGGTTCAACTAGTGAAACAGATGGTGATACTGTAAGCCTTACAGGTAATACAGGAACAGCAGTTACAAGTGATACTAACTTAGGTCATATAAATGCATTTGACAATATTGAAGAGTTAGACTTCACTTCATTAACATTAAATGTAGGAGCAGATGCAAGTGATGGTGGAACTAACGCTGAATATCAACTAACTGGAGACTTAATTAGTAACTGGACAGATGGTGGAAATAGCTTAAAATTAAAATTAGATGCTGATGATGCAAGTAAACTTGAATTTACAGATAAATTAGGTGCTAAACATGGTGGAGATGATACAGGAACAGCTGCTATAACAAGTGGTTCTTATACATTAAATGATGGTGGAACTGACGTTACACTAATTATAGATATTCAATAATAAGGATTTAAATGGAAAAAACAATATATACACCAAATATTTTTAATGCGCAGAATATAGAAGATGCAAAAAAAATTATATTAACAAAAGAGGGTGACTTGGAAACTGAGCAAAGGTGGCAAAAAGAGACACCTTTCTTAGTTGATTCAATTATTGAGAATTTAAAGATAAATGAGAATCAAACTGTACTTGACTTTGGATGTGGTATTGGACGAATTGCAAAAGAGTTAATAAACAAAACTAATTGTAATGTAATTGGTGTTGATATTTCAGAAGATATGAGAAAAATGGCTGTTGAATATGTAAATAATGATAAGTTCAAAGTTATTTCACCAAAGGATTTAGAATTAAATGCTAAAAAAGGTTTTAAAGTAGATAGTGCATACACAATTTGGGTATTACAACATTGTATTAAACCTCAAGTTGAAATTGATTTAATTAAATCATTATTAAAAAAAGATTCATTATTTTATGTTGTTAACAATAATCAAAGTGCAGTTCCTACAAATAAGGGATGGGTTAATAATGGTATTAATATTTTAGAACTACTTAGATTTAAATTTGAAGAGATTAAAGAAGATAAAATTCCTGTAGAAATAGCAGATGAAAATATAAATAAACATACTTTTATTTCAGTTCTTAAAAACTCTAAGGGTTATGCAAAACTTTCAACAAATAAAGAAGTTTTAGATTTATTAGATGAAGCTTTAGTATTTTATGAAAAGAAAGACTTAGATAAAGCAAAAGAGATTTATTCAAAAGTTTTAGAAATTGAAGCTAATAATGAAATGGCAACAGGTAATTTAGGAATTATTGCAAAAGCACAAGGTGATGTAAAATTAGCAATTGAATACTATATAAAAACTATTAAACTTAATCCTGATAATCCATTAACATATAATAATCTTGGTAATGCTTTTAAAGAAATAAGAGATTATAAAAGCGCAATTATCGCTTTTTCTGATTGTTTAAGAAGAGATCCAAAAAACTATAATGCTTTTAATAATCTTGGAATTGCTTATGAAAGTGCAGGGCAAAATGATAATGCAATTAATGCATATAAAGAAGCTATTAGAATTAACCCTAACTACTCAAAATCAATTAATAATATTGGTGTATTATTATATAAACAAAAGAAATACGAAGAAGCAATTAAAATCTTTGAAATTGCATTAAATACAGATCCAGAATATCACGAATTACATAGTAATATTGGAGCTTCTTATAATAAACTAAAAAAATATGATCAAGCAATAGAATCTCTAGAATTAGCAATTAAAAAAGATCCGAAAAATGGTGGAGCTTATACAAACCTTGGAAATGTATATAATAAATTAGATGATTATAAAAAAGCAGCAAAACTACATGAAGAGTCAATTAAATTAGCACCAGAGGGTTCTAATGCTTATAGTAATGTAGGAACATCATATAAATATTTAGGATTTACACAAAAAGCAATTGACTCTTATAAAAAAGCAATTGAATTAGATCCAAATTTTGTAAATGCTCATTTTGATTTATCTACAATGTATCTTGCAAAAGGAGATTTTGAATTAGGGTGGAATGAATACGAGTGGAGATTTAAAAAAGAAGAGATGATTCCTCATATTATTAATAATAAAGATATCTTTTCAAAACCTATGTTTTCAGGAAAAGAAGATATAAAAGATAAAACTTTATTATTACACTCAGAACAAGGATTTGGAGATTCATTACAATTCATTAGATTCTTACCTCAAATAAAAGAAAAATTTAATTGTAAAATTGCAGTTAAATGTAGAGATGAATTAAAAGAATTATTTAAATGTATAAAAGAAATTGATGTTTTAACTCATAGAAACGAACCTACACCAGAGTTTGATTACCATTTACCAATTATGAGTATGCCATTTATTTTAGGTATGAAAAGTTTAAAAGATTTACCAAAACAAAATCCATATTTAACAGCACCAAAAGATGATACTTTTAATATTAAAAAAGAAAAAGGTAAATTAAATGTAGGTATTTGTTGGAGTGCTTCTGTAACAGGAGAGAGTTATGATGGAAAAGTATTTGATTTAAAATATCTTGAGACTTTAATTAATAGTGAAAATACTAATGTTTATACTTTACAAGTAGGACCTGAAAATGAAGATATTAAAAAACTAGGATTTGAAGATAAAATTATTGATCTAACTGACAAACTAACAGATTTTTCTAAAACTGCTAGTTTAATGAATGAACTTGATTTAGTTATTTCTTCTGATACATCAGTTGCACATCTTGCAGGAGCTTTAAATGTACCTGTTTGGATACCTTTACAAAAGATTCCTGATTGGCGTTGGCAAAACAAGGGAGAAACTACTTTATGGTACCCAAGCGCTAAATTATTTAGGCAAAAAACTCCTAAAGTATGGGAAAATGTGTTTAAGTCAATTTATGGTAAACTCTATTCTAAATTTAAAATTAAGCTTTAAATAAATAATTAAAAATATGGATAAAATTTGGCTGAGAATCAAGAAAAAATTGAAAATGAAAGAATAGTTGACGAAATAGAAAATAGAGAAGATTTTCCTTTAATTTATTCATTGAAATATATCTTAGATTTTTATTTCGGAGAAATTTCAATTGATACGATTCTTAGTCTTTCTGCCACAACATCAAAAGGTTTCACTCCAGAAATTGCCATTGATGTTGTAACAGAGGTTGGTCTAACAGGTGTTGAGAAAAAGATTGATGCTAATGAGATTCCAACTCATTTTTTTCCTTGTATAATTATAGATAAAAATGAAAAACCATATATCCTACAAAAAAAAGAAAAAGATATTTATCTTTTTGACCCAATATTAAATAAACAAATCAAAGAAAAACCATCATTTTTAAAGAATTTCAAAAAAGCTATTTTAGTTTTTAGGAATCCTAAAAAAGAAAAAATCCTAGATGAAACAAAAAATAAAGATTGGTTCTGGAATCCAATAAAAACTTTTTGGAAGTCTTATATAGAGATTGGTATATTAACTCTGTTTATTAATATATTTGCTTTAGCAGTACCTTTATTTACAATGAGTGTATATGATAGAGTAGTTCCCAATAATGCTACTGAAACTTTATTTGTTTTGGCAAGTGGAGTTATTATTATTCTTCTATTTGATATATATTTTAAAAGTGTTAGAAATCATATTATTGAAAAAGTTGGTAAAAAATTAGGTGTTTATTTAGAAGAAGAACTAATGAAAAGAATGCTTAATATAAAATCTGAGTATGATAATATGTTGGTTGGTTCAAAAGCTAATTTATTTAGAGAGTTAAATCAAATTAGAGATTTTTTTGCAACTAAATCAATTTTGCAAGTTATAGATTTACCTTTCTTCTTTATTGCATTAATTGTTATATTTTTGATTTCTCCAGCAGTTGCAGCTGTACCTTTTATTGTTGCTATATTAATTCTTATTTTTAATGTAATAATGCAAATACCAATTTCAAATTTAAGTAAGAAAAATATTGAAAATGTTCAGTCAAAAAATAGTTATTTAATAGAAACCATTCAAGGTAGTGAGATTATTAAACTATCAAATGCTTCTTCAACAAAACTATTTAATTGGAGAAGTTTAGTAGCTGTTACTGATTCTATATCTCTTAAGATTCAATCATTAAATGTTTTCTCAATGAATTTATCCCAGACAATTGTCCAGTTTGTAACAATGATGGTAATTGTAGTAGGTGTTTTTGAAATTGCTGCAAAGAATCTTACTGTTGGAGGTTTAATTGCTGTTACTATTCTTTCAAGTAGAGCAATGGTACCTGTAATTCAAACATCTATGATGGTTATAAGACTAAAAGAAATTAAAGAATCGCTAAATAATATTAATGAATTCTGGCATTTACCTTTAGAAAATGATTATAGTAAAGAGATTGGAATTGGAAAATTAAGAGGAGAGATTGAATTCTCAGGAGTTGATTTCTATTATAAAAATAGTAAGTTTCCTTCATTAGATAAATGTAATCTAAAGATTAATCCAGGTGAAAAAGTTGGAATTATTGGTCAAACGGGTGCTGGTAAAACAACATTCTTAAGATTATTAACTGGACTTGATACTGCTACAAAAGGTAGTATTTATTTAGATGGACATGAAATTTCTACTTTGCATCCTGTTGAAGTAAGACAAAATGTAGGTGTTATGCCTCAAGAGCCGTTTTTATTCTCTGGAACGCTAAAAGAAAATATTGAGTTGTCAAACCCAATTAGTAAAGAGAGAATGATGAAAATCATCAAATTAACTGGTCTTGAAGATTTAGTTAAAAAATCAGGTCAAGGAGATGG
>DKNG01000067.1 GCA_002470185.1 Arcobacter sp. UBA7394
ACTTTCCATACTAGCAGTTCCAAGAAGTTTGTGGGCTATATTTGCTCCACTTAAACCAAATCTAACACCACTTAATGTTGTAGAAAAGTTATTAGCAACAAATTTAGCAATACCTTTTGCACTTGAACTATTTTGTTCTGCTCTTAAGTGTTTTGTTAATGAACCTGTATCAATTTTAACAGGACATGCTGTTGAACATAAAGAACATGTAGCACAAGTCTCAATACCATCATATTGGTATAAGTCTTTGTATTCTTGAGCTTCATCAAACTCACCAGCTCTCTCTAACCTTGAGATTTCTCTATTGATAACAATTCTTTGTCTAGGAGTTAAAGTAAGGTCATTTGATGGACATACGGGCTCACAGAATCCACACTCAATACATTTATCAACAATTTCATTTGTTGCAGGCATTGCTTTTAAATTTTTTAAATGAGCTTGGGCATCATCATTAATAATTACACCTGGGTTTAACAGACCTTTTGGATCAAATAAATCTTTAATTCTCTCCATCATTGAATATGCAGTTTTACCCCACTCTACTTCAATAAATGCAGCCATGTTTCTACCAGTTCCATGTTCAGCTTTTAATGAACCTTGATATTTAACAGCTACAGAATTTACAACATCATTCATAAATTCATCATATCTTTTAACTTCACTTTCAATTGAGAAGTCTTGAGTAAATACAAAGTGGAAGTTACCTTCTAGGGCATGACCAAAAATTAATGCTTCTGAATAATCATGTTTTTTAAATAGCTCTTGAAGCTCTAAAGTAGCTTCTGCCAGTACTTCAATAGGATAAGCAACATCTTCAATAATAACAGTTGTTCCTACTTCTCTTACTGCTCCTACTGCTGGGAATAGACCTTTTCTGATCTTCCAGTATAAAGTATATTCGCTCACGTCTTTTGTAAAGTAAATATCTCTTACAACAGAAAATTCTTCTAATAACTCTTCAAGCTCTAAAATTTGAGTATCTAAAGAGTCTTTATCTTTTGCTCTTGTTTCAACTAATAAAGCTGTTACATTTTTATCAAATGATTTAATAAAATCTGGCATTGCAGGATCATTTTCAATAGAAGCTAAACCTGCTCTATCCATTAATTCAACTGCATCAACAGTAATTTTACCTGCTTCTTTTGCTAGTTTTAATTTTGTAACCGCATTACAGGCTTCTTTTACATCTTTGAAATACATAAGTGCTGAAGCTTTATCTTTTAAATCTTCAACTGTGTAATATGTAATTTCTTCAATAAATGCTAGCGTTCCCTCTGAACCAATAATTAAGTGTTGTAAAATATCAAATTCATCATCAAAATCAATTAATGAATTTAATGAGTAACCACATGTATTTTTGATTTTGAATTTTCGTTCAATTTTTGCTCTTAATTCTTCATCATTTACTGTTTCACTAGCAATTTGTTTTAAGTCAGATAAAAAGTCTTTATGAGTAATTCTAAACTCTTTTTTACTCTCTTCGCAACCTGTATCAAGTTTTGTTCCGTCGCTGAAAATTAACTTCATTGACTTTAATGTTTTATATGAGTTTTGAGAAATACCACAACACATACCAGAGGCATTATTTGCAGCAATTCCACCAATCATAGCAGCATTAATACTTGCAGGATCTGGACCAATTTTTTTCCCATAAGGGGCTAATAAGTTGTTTGTTTGAGCACCTGTTAGTGCTGGTTCTAATGAAATCTCACTTTTATCATCTGAAATTCTAAAGTTAGAGAATTTTCTTGAAGTGATAATTAAAATTGAATCACTAATAGCTTGCCCTGAAAGTGAAGTTCCAGCAGCTCTAAAAGTAATACTTAATTCCATTTCATTTGCTAATTCAATAATAGTCTGAACTTCGCTAGCGTTATCAGTTTTGATAACTATCTTAGGAATTAACCTATAAAAAGAGGCATCTGTTCCATACGCTAATGTATGTAACTTGTCTGTAAAAATATTCTCAGGAGATATTTTTGTACTAATTTGATCATGAAATTTCTGATACTTAGCTTCTAACATTTGTAATCCTTTTGGTAATTATATTATATATTTAAAAAAAAAGGATGTCCACTATTCTAGTCTAGGTACTGTATAAATTCTTTGTTGAGGATCATAAATAAACGCAAACATTTTATCACTTGCTTTATATATGATATTTGAGATTAGTTTTTGTAAGTCTTTTTTCATAGGTTAACTCCTATATAAAAAGTAAAAGAAGAGCTCTTCTTTTACTTAATATTTCTATCCTGAAGCGCTTGGATTGATTCCGAAGAACTCTGGATAGAATGCTATTAACATTAATACTACAATTTGAATTGCAATAAATGGAATAACACCTTTATAGATTTGGATTGTTCTAACAGTTGCTGGTACTACCCCTTTTAGGTAGAACAACGAGAATCCAAACGGCGGCGTTAAGAACGATGTTTGTAAGTTCATTGCAATTAAAATTGCGAACCATACAGGGTTAATATCTAAGTTTGCTGCAATTGGTACTAAGATAGGAACGATAATATATGAAATCTCAACGAAGTCAATAAAGAATCCTAAAACTAAAATTGCTAACATTGTGAAGATAATGAATCCCCATTTCTCATCACCAGGTAAACTCATCATAAAGTGTTCAACTAACTCTTCTCCACCAGTATAAGTAAATACCATTGAGAATGCAGTCGCACCAATTAAGATACCAAATACCATAGATGTAATTTTTACAGATTCTAATGCTGCATCTTTAACCATTCCAATATTGAATGATTTGTAAAGAATTGCTAATCCAATTGCACCTAAACAACCAACTGCTGAAGATTCAGTAGGAGTTGCAACACCTGCAAAAATAGAACCTAATACTAATAAAATTAGTGTTAATGATGGAATAATATCAATTAAAGCTCTTACTACTTGTTTCCCTTTTGAACCTCTTGAAGGATCAGCTGGAATTGCAGGAGCCATATCTTTATTTAAATACGAAACAATAACAATATATAAAATATATGCACCAACTAGTGCTAAACCTGGCCAGATTGCGGCTTTGAATAAGTCACCTACTGGAACTTGGAAAACATCACCTAAGATAATTAAAACAATCGAAGGAGGAATAATTTGACCTAATGTTCCAGAAGCACAGATTGTACCTGTTGCTAATTGTGTATTGTATTTATACTTCATCATTACTGGAAGTGAAATAACACCCATTGCAACAACAGAAGCACCAACAACACCAGTTGAAGCTGCTAATAATGAACCTACAAGTACAGTTGAAATTGCAACTCCACCTCTAATTTCACCAAATAAGAATCCCATTGATTCTAATAATCTCTCAGCTAAACCTGTTTTTTGTAAAACAATACCCATAAAAATGAACATTGGAACTGCCATAAGAATTGTATTTTGCATAATTGACATGATTCTAAAAGGCATGAAGTCAAACATTGCAATACCTTCATCAATACCTTCTAATAATGCAACTTCTATACCATCGTCAAAACCAATTTCAACAATTCCTGCTATAAGACCGAATAATACTGATACTGCTGCGAATGTAAATGCTACGGGAAAACCAAAAAGTAGCATAATAAGCGCAGTAAAGAACATAACTATACCAATCATTTGTTTTCTCCTTCTTCAATATTGTGTTTGTGATCTGCAATATCTTTTCTTAAATGCTCGATCTCGTGATCTATATCATTTCCACCATAAGAGTGTAAACCTTTATATACATTTAGGTTCTTAATAAAGAAACCAATTGATGTAATAATTAGTAAGAAAAATGATAATGGAATTAATGATTTAACTAACCATCTATTTGTTAATCCACCTGGATCACCACTTTGTTCACCTGATTCGAATGCTTCAATAACATAATCAATTGAACCTGTACCAATTAATAAAGCAATTGGTAAAATAAATGTAACAACACCTACCATATTAATTATGGCTTTTTTCTTATCAGTTAATCTATCATAGATTAAGTCAACTCTTACGTGTCCGTCTTCTTTAAGTGTATATGCTATACCTAAAAGAATAATTACAGAGAATAGATGCCATTCCATCTCTTGCATTGCAATACTTCCTGATCTAAAGAAGTATCTCATGACAACATCGTAAAAAACATTTAAAATCATAAGTACCATTGTAAAGGCAGTAATGTATCCTATGATATCGGCGAATCTATCGAAACCCTTTTCTAGTTTTAACAACATGAAAATCCTTTTGAAATTATGAATAAGTCAAATAAACATAGAGTCATTTTATATTTACTAAACCTATTATACTATGAGTATGAGTTTCTAACTCCCAAGATGTGGGAGTTAGAGTTTACTTATTAGAATTATATCTTATAAGTTATCTTTTAAGTATAAGTAGTCAGACATTTTAGTCCACTCTCTAGCTTTCTTTTGGTAAGCCGCTTGAGAATCTAAAATCTCTTTTAATAATGGTTGACCTTTTGTTTTTTCAACTAATAACTCTGCATTAGCTTTTTTCATAGCGTCCATTACTGGTTTTGGGAAAGTTTTGATCTTGATATTTGGGTAATCAGTTTCAATTTTCGACCAAGCGTTAGCACTCATATGGTAATTTTGAATATACATATCATATGCAGATACTCTCATAGCTGTAACTAAGATTTTTTGTAAATCTTTAGGTAATTTTTTGTATTTTCTTTCGTTAACTAAGAATTGTAACTCTGTACCTGGTTCGTGCCATCCAGTATAGTAGTATGGTGCAATTTTATTGAATCCCATTTTGATGTCCATTCCAGGTCCAACCCATTCAAGTGCATCAATAGTACCTCTCTCAAGTGATGTATATAATTCACCAGATGCGATATTAGTAACTGTTAATCCTAATGAAGCCATAACTTCACCAGCAAATCCAGGAATTCTCATTTTAAGACCTTTTAAATCATCAACAGTCTTAATTTCTTTTCTGAACCATCCACCCATTTGATTTCCAGTGTTTCCACCAGGGAATGATAATACTTTATGTTTCTTGTAAGCTTTTTTCATTAAGTCCATACCACCACCGTAGTAGAACCATGCGTATTGCTCAGGAGCTGTCATACCAAATGGCATAGTTGTAAATGGTAAAGTATTAATGTCTTTACCTTTCCAGTAATATGATGCAGAGTGACCCATATCATATTGACCACCTTTAACCATATCTAAAATACCAAGTGCAGCTTTATGTTTGTTTGAAGCATCAACTCTGATTTTTAATCTTCCATCAGACATCTCTTCTACCATTTTAGCCATATTTCTTGGCGCATCAATAAATGGTGTTAGAGTTGAACCCCATGTAGTAGCAAGTTTCCATTTATAAACTTTATCTTTTGCCATTGCTGAAGTAGCTAATCCAGCAACAAGTGCAGAAGTTACAAGTAACTTTGTAGTTGTTTTTAACATCATCATTCTCTCCTTTGATTTGTTATATTTCAATTCTAACGACAAGAAATGATAATGATATGATATTTTTATCATATAAATACATAATATTCTATATTAATATTATTGGTTACATGACATCTTTTTATCATTATTTATAAGTACTATTTGATAAATATAAGAAGGTTAAATATGAAAAGAGTTATTATTATAGGTGCTAGTTACGCAGGCCTTTATGCCTTAAAAGAATTATCTAAGAACAAGAATATAGAAATTTTATTGTTTGATAAAAAAGATTATCATTATATACAAGTTGAGTCTTATGGCTTCGTAGCTACGAAATATAGTATTTCTGATGTAACAATAAATATTAATAAATATATAGATGATTTAAATTCAGATATAAAATTTTACCAAGAAGAAATTATATCATTTGATGCTGGGATAAAAGAAGTTGTTTCTTCTAATAATATAAGTTATTCATATGATGAATTAATCATTGCTACAGGATCTTTAACTAACTTTCCTCCTCAAGTTCCAAATATTCAAAAATATTCAAAAGGAATTAAAACACTTCAAAAAGCTTGTATGGTTAATCAATCTTTTGATTCTATTATTAATAGTTCTGTTTTGAAAGAGAAGAATAAAAATAATATGCCTTACAACATTGTAATTGGAGGAGCAGGACTCTCTGGTGTTGAAGTAGCAGCAGAAATGGCAGCACTTTTAAAAGAGAAATACTCTTTTTTAAATAATGACTCTTCTAATATAAATGTATTTATTGTTGATGGGATGAAAACAGTTCTCCCTAATATGGATGAAAGATTGATTACTGCTTGTGAAAAAAGATTAGATAATTTAAATATTCAAACTTATCTAGGATCTTTTATTAATGATGTAGATGAAAAATCAATTTACTTAAATAATGGAACAGTTATAGATTATGATTCTTTTATTTTTACTGGTGGAATTAAAGCAGTTACTATTAATTCAAATAAAGAGTATGAGCTTAATAAACTAAATCAATATGTTGTAAATGAATATTTACAATTAAAAGGTGAAAAGAATATTTTTGTAATTGGTGATGCTGCTGAAGTAATTTATGAGAATAAATATGTTGCGCCAACAGCACAACTTGCAATCCAAGCAGGAATATATGTTGCTAAGTTTATAAAAAATGATTTATCGTATAAATATAATGAAGCCTTTATTCCTAAATCAAATGGTGTACTAATATCATTAGGTGGATCTTATGCAATTGGATTAGTCTTTAATAAACTATTTATCAAAGGTTATATGGCTCATAAATTAAAACATTTTGTTACTTACATGCATAAGTCAAAATTTAAAAAAATTAGAGCAAGCTAAGTTTTTCTTGCCATGATTTTGTCATCTTATACATATATACTAATTTAAATAAAAAATTGGAGAAAAGAAAATGTCTAAATTAATTGCCTTTGATACACTATTGTTAGAAGATATAAAAAGAGGAATGGAAGTTAGTTATACTCAAACTATAACAGACTGCGATATAAAAACTTTTGCGGGTCTTTCAGGAGATCATAACCCTGTTCATATTAGTGATGAATATGCAAAGAATACTAGATGGGAAAGAAGAATTGCCCATGGATTAATATCTGTATCTTTCTTTTCTGGTTTAATGGGTACAAAACTTCCTGGTATTGGTTGTGTTTGGGTTTCTCAAACTATAAAATTTTTAAAGCCTGTATATATTGGTGATACAGTTACTGCAAAATTAATAGTAACTGATATTGATATTGAAAGAAGAAGAGTCTTTTTACAATCTATTTGTATAGTAAAAGGTGAAATTGTTATTGATGGTGAATCAGAAGCCTTTGTTCCAAAACAGTAAAACATAATTTATTATCTCTTTATAAAAAAGCTATAAGTTTTAAAGTAATTTATAGCTTTTAACTCCCTACATATCATCTTATTTAACTTATTTAAAACTTATTTTTATTATAAAAAAGAATTATATTCTTTATTAAAAAAAAACTTTCATTATCATTAAATTGTCATCTTTTCCAAATATACTTTTTTAAATTAATAAGGAGAGAGATATGAATATTAATTTAATTATTACAGCTACGAAAAGGATTTTTTATGCCAATGTATAAGAGAAAAGATGGTGAAGAACAACCTTGTTGGCCTTTAGGTCCTTTTAAAATTAGACTTCCTTTTGTACATTACAAATGGGAAGTACCTGAGATGATGCAGGGATTTTTTATGTTCGTTGTAAGTTTAGCAATGATTCCATTGTTAGAAACTTATTTAGGTATGCCTTATGAAGCAGCACTAGCATTTACCTTTATTGCAGGAATTGGATATATCCTTCCTTCTCTTTTAGGAGTTCCATTAGTTCCGGGTTGGATTACCCCAGCTATTCCAGTTGTTCTACTTTATTTAAAAGGTTTTGAACCAGGACCTGAAGCTATTAAAGCTATGTTTGCTTTACAAATTGAAGTAACACTTATCTTTTTAATTTTAGGAGTTACTCGACTTGGAAGTAAATTAGTTAATGCAATTCCAAACTCATTAAAATCTGGAGTTATCATTGGAGCTGGTATTGCGGCACTTATGGGTGAATTAAAAGTTGGTGGAAGAATTGATATTACACCTATTTCAATTATCATAGGTTCATTAGTTTCTGCATATGTATTATTTTCATTATCATTTAAAAATGTAATCCAAAATAATCCTTTTGCAAAACAAATTGCTAACTTTGGATTAGTATCTGGAATGATTATTGCTATTTTTGTTGGTTGGGCAGTTGGTGAATATCCATTACCTAATATTGAAATGGGAATTACTCAACCAGATTTTGCATTAATGTGGAACTATTTAGTATTTGCAAATGGTTTACCATCATATGATATTTTCTTATTGGCAATTCCTACAGCTTTAATTGCTTATGTAATAGCATTTGGTGATATTATCATTGGATTTACTTTAGTTAAAAGAGTAGATCATATTAGACAAGATGAAAAAATTGAAGAAAATGTTGATAGAGTTCATTTAGTTACAGCTATTAGAAATGGACTACATGCTTTCTTTGCTCCTTGGCCTGGATTATCTGGACCATTATTCACAGCAGCTCATGCAACAGTAGCTGAGAGATATGCTATGGGTAAAAAATCTATGGATTCAATCTATAGTGGTGGAGGAACGTTTTGGATTAGTGGAATGTTAGCTTTATTTATGTTGCCACTGGTGACTTTCTTTAAGCCAGTACTTCCTATTGCTTTATCACTTACTTTAATTCTTACAGCATATATCTGTATTTTAGTTGGGATGGAACAATTAAAGAACTCTACGGAGAGAGGAGTTGCGGGTATTGTTGCAATTACTTTATCTATGCCTGATCCAAAATCTACTTTATATGCCGTAGTTATTGGACTAATATTATATTTCTTATTAGAGAGACCAAAACTTTTAGGAAAACATGACAATGGTGAAAGTATTCTTTTAGGAGATGATCCTGAACCAGAAGTAGCACCTATTAAAGTTAAAAACAATTCTTAATAAGTATTAAAAGAACGCCTACTTTAGGTGTTCTTTGTACTTAAACTCTTTTTTCTATTAAAAAAATCTCTTTTTATTTCACACTGTTTTATTTTCTAATTATTCCCCTTGATGACATTTTTATGTCATCTTTTCCAAATATACTAATTTATATTAAATAACTAGGAGCGAATGATGAATTTTGAATTAAGTGAGGATCACAACGTATTAATAGACAGTCTTAAAGACTTTGTTGATAATGAGATAAAACCTATTGCTGTAGAGATTGATGAAAAGCATGAAATTCCTTCATCTTTAATTTCACAAATGAGTGAACTAGGATTTATGGGTACTTATATTCCTGAAGAATATGGTGGGGCTGGAATGGATTACTTCTCTTATATTTTAACAGTTGCAGAAGTATCAAAAGCTTGTGCTTCAACAGGAGTTTTAATTGCAGCTCATACTTCATTATGTTGTGGACCAATCCTATCTTATGGAACGGAAGAACAGAAGAAAAAATATCTTCCAGACTTAGCAAGTGGTGAGAAAATTGGGTGTTTCTTACAAACTGAACCAAATGCTGGTAGTGATGTATCTAATATTGATACTAAATATAAAGAGGAAGATGATTGTTATGTAATCACTGGATCAAAAATCTTTATTACAAATGGTGCATATAAAGGTACTGGAATTGTAATTGCTACAAAAGACAAAACTTTAGGACATAAAGGTTTATCTGCTTTTATTGTTGATTTATCAACTCCTGGTGTAGAAGTTACTAAAAATGAAGTAAAAATGGGAATTCGAGGAAGTTACACAACAGCCTTTGGTCTTGATGGTGTAAAAGTTCCTAAAGAAAATATGTTAGGAAAAGAAGGTGATGGTTTTAAAATTGCTATGGAAACTCTAAATGCTGGAAGAATCAGTATTGGAGCACAAGCCTTAGGTATTGCAGAAGGTGCATTAGAAAAATCTCTTGAATATACACTAGAAAGAAAACAATTTAATAAACCTCTAGCAGCATTTCAAGCAGTATCTATGAAACTTGCTGAAATGAAACTAAGAATTGAGCAAAGTAAAATTTTAATTTATAAAGCTGCTTGGTTAAAAGAGAATAACAAACCTTATATTATGGAATCAGCAATGGCAAAATTATCTGCTTCTGAAACAGCAACATTTGTTACAAAAGATGCAATTCAAGTTCATGGTGGATATGGATTTATTTGTGAATATGAAGTTGAGAGAATGTATAGAGATGCAAAAATTACAGAGATATATGAAGGTACTAGTGAAATACAACGTGTGATTATTGGAAAGATGTTGTTTAACTAGAAAAGAATAAAAAATAAAAGATTTAATGAATAGATTTACGTGGGGAGAATTATGGAAGTTACTAATGAAATAACTAGAGAAGTATATTGGAATGTGGGGAATAACGCCACTACTATTGGACTAATGTATTTTTTTACTTTTTTATCAATGGGATTACTAGTATATCTTTTTTACAAAAGATACAAAGTATACCAATTAGGAAGACCTTTAAATAGAACAGACAATATAGGTCAAAGAGTTAAGTATATGCTTACAAATATGATGGGTCAAATAAGAGTTAAAAGAAATAGTAGACCTGGAATTGCGCATAGCATATTCTTTTGGTCGTTTATAGTTTTATTTATTGGAACATTTTTAGTATTTATCCAAGCAGATATAACAAATCTTTTATTTGATTATGTTTTTCTAAAAGGTGATTTCTACAAAATATATTCATTGTCTTTAGATATTGCAGGTTTTGTTGGAATTATTATGATGACAGCATTATTTGTAAGAAGATTTGTTTTTAGACCTAAAAATCTAATTACGTCAAGAGATGACACAATTATTCATATTCTTTTATATGTAATCTTAATTACTGGGTTCTTAATTGAAGGCGTAAGAATGGCTGCAACTGAGCTTATAACTAATCCTGAATGGATGATTTTCTCACCAATTGGTATGGTTATAGCAAATATGCTTTCAGAAGTAGCTTCATCTACTTTATTACTTTCTCACAAAATATTATGGTGGTTTCATCTTTTTATTGTTCTTGCCTTTTTTGTAGTAATTCCTTTAACTAAATTAAGACATATGTTTACTATTACTGCTAATTATGTCTTTAAAGATAATGGTCCTACTGGAAAGTTAGTTACTTTAGATATGGAAGATGAAAATGTTGAATCTTTTGGAGCTTCAACTGTAAAAGATCTTACATGGAAAGATATTTTTGATGCAGATGCCTGTATTAGTTGTAATAGATGTGAAGATATCTGTCCTGCTAATGCAACGGGTAAACCTTTATCTCCTATGAGTGTAATTCATAAAATTGGAGATGCTGCTTTTAATGATCCTGACAGAAACCTAGTTGAAGATATTGGTCAAGATTCTATTTGGTCATGTACAACATGTAGAGCATGTGAGGATATTTGTCCTTCAGGAAATGAGCATGTAAGTAAAATCGTAGATATTAGAAGAAACCTTGTTTTAATGGAAGGTGAATTTGCTGGTGAAGAAGTAATGAAAGCTATGGACAATGTTGAAGTAAACGGAAATCCTATGGGCTTAGCCCTAGCTTCAAGAGGTGATTGGACTGAGGGATTAGATGTTGTAATTATGGGTGATTCTTCAGATGTTTTAACAAATCCAGTTGATGTTCTTTATTATGTTGGTTGTTATGCTTCATTTGATGCAAGAAATCAAAAGATTGCAAGAAACTTTGTTGAAATTTGTAATGCTTCTGGTATTAAAGTAGGAATTTTAGGAAAAGAAGAAAAATGTTGTGGAGAGCCTATTCGTAAGATGGGTAATGAATATTTATATCAAGAATTAGCAAAAGAAAATATTGAAAATCTTCATAAATATAATGTTCTAAAAATAGTAACTACTTGTCCTCATTGTTTTAATACTTTAAATAAAGATTATAGGGATTTAGGTTTAGAAACAGAAGTAGAACACTATACCGTTTTCCTTGATAGATTAGAAAAGCAAAAACGTATTCCAATGGAAGAAAAAGAGTTTGATTGTACGTATCATGACTCTTGTTATTTAGTTAGACACAATGATATTGATTCAGAACCTAGATCTCTTTTAGATTCAGCTGGGGCAAATATCATTGAAATGGCAAAAAGTAAAAAAGATACTTCTTGTTGTGGTGCTGGTGGAGGAAGAATCCTTGCAGAAGAGCATCTAGGAAATAAAAAAATCAATGTTGATAGAGTAAATATGGCTCAAGAAACAGGAGCCCCTACTTTAATCTCTAACTGTCCTTTCTGTCTTACAATGTTTGAAGATGGAATTAAAATGGCAGATTGTGAAGATAGTTTAGTTGTAAAAGATTTATCAGAAATTATAGTTGAAAGACTAAAAAAATAAAAAGGATATATAGATGAAAGTACTTGTATGTATTAAACAAGTTCCAGATATGGAATCAAAATTTAAAGTAAATGCTCAAAATAATTGGTTTGATGAAAATGACTTAGCTTATCGTATCAATGAATATGATGAATATGCTATTGAACAAGCTGTTCAATTAAAAGAGCAATTATCAGATGTAGATGTTACTGTTTTATGTGTAGGTCCTGCAAGAGTAAAAGAAGCTATAAAAAAAGCCTTAGCAATGGGGTGTGATAGAGCTGTTCATATTGAGGATGCAGAATCTTATATAAAAGACTCTTCTCAAGTTGCTAGCTTAATTGCTGATTTTGCTAAAGATAAAAGTTTTGACATTATCTTTACTGGAATGCAGTCACAAGATAGAGGTTCTGCTCAAGTTGGAGTTATAGTTTCTGAGTTATTAAATATTGCTTGTGTATCTACAATTGCAGATTTTGAATATGACAATGGAATTACAGTAAAAAGAGAACTTGAAGGTGGATTAAAATCTATTATCAAAGTAGATACTCCTGTTGTGTTAACTTGTCAATTAGGTCTTAATACTCCAAGATACCCTACTTTACCTAATATTATGAAAGCAAAAAAGAAAGAACTAATAACTATTGATAGTTTAGAATTATCAAGTAGTGATAGTTTAAATGAAACACTTAATTTTTATTATCCTCAAAAAAGTGGTGGTAGCCTTATTTTAGAAGGTGATGTTCCAGAGCTTGCAGATAAATTAATTGCA
>DKNG01000239.1:0-7938 GCA_002470185.1 Arcobacter sp. UBA7394
GGTGTTAAATCATATTCACCTCTTAAGAATCTATCATATTTAGAATCAAAAGGAGAGAATTCAGAAGTCATCTCAAACTTTTCAATAGCATCTGCCATTGCAGAATATGCTTCACTTGAAGAATTGAAAATATTTTCACCATAAATCTTTTTGAAAGATTCAACATAAAAAGCATTTTCTAAAAGCCTATCAACAGTATCTTTTTTACTTGGCATTCCCATTTCAATTGGATTAGTTGGGGGTCCACCAGCTTGTCCAGCTAAAGTAGATTCTCTACCATCCCAGAATTGCCCACCAATATACTTTTTCTTTTTGGCATCATAATGAAACTTTGGTGAGAACTTAGCATAAGCAGCAGTTGGAGCAGTTCTGTCTCCTAATGACTTACCATCATCCCCTAAAGATACAGCAGCACCAACACCGTTATTTCTATCATCAACAAATCCAGCATCTGGATTATGACAAGTAGCACAAGCTTGTGTTCTATTTTTTGATAAATTCTTATCAAAATATAACACCTTCCCTAACTCTTCTTTTGCTTTTAGGTCTGCTTGAAGTTTTGCTTTTGATACTTCTGCTGAGTTTGAACAAGCAGTGAATAATAAAGCACATGAAGCTAAACCTAGAATTTTTAAATATTTCATAAAATCTTTCCTCCTGTCAGTAGATTTTTAAAAGGCGTAACTAATAAAGCCCAAATTGATGTGTAATCTTTCATTTGATTTTTTCTAAGCCCAAATTTCATTATTTTTACTTCATTTGATAGTTTTAATGAACCAAAAATTCTATCCCAAATAGCTAAACTACCACCAAAATTCTTATTAAAGTACTTTGTACTATGGTGAATCTGATGTTGTTTAGGTGAAATAAAAAACTTCTCAAGGAACTTTGGATAAGCAAAGGCAACATGAGAATGTCTAAGGTTTGAACCAAAAATAGAAAATACAAAGATGAAGATATTCACACCAAGTATTGAATATATATCAATCATCGCACCAAAAAAGTATATAAACACCCCTGTTACCAAACCTATACTAAATGAATATCTAAATCCAAACAATAAGTTTTCAATAGGATGAACCCTATAAAAAGTAATAGGTGTTAATACCTTTGCGCTGTGATGTATCTTGTGAAACTCCCATAAAAATGGAATCATATGCAAAAACCTATGAAGCCAATATCGTGTGAAATCACTCACAACAAAAAGAGCGATGCTATATAAAAATATAACCTCACCATAAGATAAAGCAGAATTTTCATAATAATCAAACTGTAAATAAAGCTGTTTATTTACAAAAAGTGCGATTACTTTTGCACTAATTACAATAGGGAATAACATAAATACTTTTATAAAATATCCAATAAAAAAGTAATAATAATCAAGTTTGGCACTTGGATGTAACCAAAGTTTTGATGATAGATTTACTCTTAATTGTTTTCTATTAAAATAAAAATATATACATGCTAGTAATATTGAAGATAAGATATAAACCCAAAACACTCTTTTGTTTGGGTTTATAAAATACTCTAGTGCAAAAAAATCACTCAAGACTTAGTCACCATCTGCATCTAAGATTTTTGCTGTTACAGATAACTCTTCAACTAAAGATAAATAATATGCATTATGAATTGCTTTTGCAGAATTAAACAAAGCTTTTCCATTTGAGAAATCATCATTTTTTAATTTAGAAATTTCTTCAAATGTTTTAGCAATTGCATCTTGGGCTTCTTTTGTTTGAGAATTAGCTCCTGCTTCTTTTGACATAGAAGCAAAATTATAATACTTTTGATCTCCCATTACTTCATTATGAGCTTCTAAAATTGCTTTAATTGCATTAAAAGAATTCTTACTTAAAAAGTATTCTGCTCTTTTGTTTTTAGGATCATTTTTATATTTTGTTGAGAAACCAGAAGCATCACCAATTCTCCACTCTTTAAGTCTATAAGAACTTGCAATTAATGTATTAATAATCATTGCATTTTCCCATTTTTCACTTTGGTCAGGTGATTTAATATATCCTTCATAAATTTCTTTGATATCTTCAAGGTTTGAAATCATAGAGTTTAAAATCTCAACTGCTAAAAGCTTTTCTCGAGCAGTTACTACCTCATCATTAAATAATACATACTCTAAAGCATTAATAGTTCTAAATGAGTTTTTAAAGAGTGCAACTCTTGGAGCATCTTTTGAATCAATTGCTCTTTGCATTTGAACATTAAGATTCTCTTTTAAATTATGAAATACATCAATATATCTTGGAGTATCAATATAATCTTCATTAATATCCCCTGCAAAATATAAAGCCTCAACTTTTTTCCAAGATTCTAATAGTTTAGTAAAGTTCTTCTCATTAATATCTTTTTGTAATACCTTTGCATTATTAATTGTCTTATTCACATCAGGAATAGATACATTATTTAAAATTGAAATTAATGTATTTTCCCCTGCAAACATTGTACTAGCAGCAAAAATTGCTGACAATAGAATTTTTTTCATTATAACCTCTCTAAAAATTTAATTAATTTTTCTCTTTTTTCTTTTGGCAAAGTCATGTATGCATTTTTTGCACCACTTGCTTCACCACCATGCCAAAGAATTGCTTCTTGGAAATTTCTTGCTCTACCATCATGTAAAAGTCTTGGTTTCTTAGCAGTAATTTTTTCATGAAGTGCTAATCCCCATAAAGGTGCAGTTCTCCACTCATTTTTATTAGCTTTAAACTCACTTCTTCCATCACTTAAATCATCACCCATATCATGAAGTAATAAATCAGTATAAGGGGCGATATTTAATCCACTTTTTGTTTTAAAGTTTGTTATATGACATTTAGCACAAGAAACTTCTTCAAAGATTTCTAAACCTTCTTTAAAAGATTTTGTCTCTTTTGGTTTATAGGCTTTTAAATTTCTAATATAATAAGCCATAGCATCAAGTCTTAAATCTGTAATATCATTTTTATCTCTAGGTTTTGGAGCTTCATTACATAACTTTTGAGAGTCTGTACAATTCTCAACTTGAATCAGTGAAGAAGTAAGTCCCATATCATTATGTGCTGCACCTGCTGATTGTTCTAAAATAGTTGCAGAACTAGCTTTCCAAGTATATTTACCTAACTCAATTTGCTTAGTTAAAGGTGAATAAACCATATTTGCTTTTCCAGAGATACCATCATTGTTTTTATCATCTATATCTTGGTTTGCTAAAATATCTTCATTTGAAATATCTTCTAACAGACCTAATCCATGTAAAGATGGAGCCATTCTAAATGTATATGAAGTGTTCTTATTAAACTCTCCATAATTATTCTCAATTAGAGTGTATTTTGGTTTTAAAATTGTATCTTTCTCTCCATCTGGAAATACTACAGATACTTTTTCAAACTCTACTTTAGGCTTAGCTTCAAAAGGAACTCCATGAACACCATTAATTGATATTTGGGCACCATAAGTTGGCTCAGGAACAAAACCCATTTTCTCTTTTTTTGTTTCATGAAGTAAAGAGCCATTTGAAGGGATAGATAATCTAACCACTAAAGATCTAGCTACATTGCCTTTTGAATTAAATAAAGTTCCTCGTCCATTTCTTGGATGACAGCTAATACATGTATTTGCATTGAATAATGGTCCTAGACCATCTCTAGCTGTTGTGGCACTTGGTGCTTCAACCCAAGGAATAGTAAAAAAACTTCTTCCTAAAATAAACTGATCATACTCTTCGTCATTTAGCTTTTTTATTGGCTTTAATAGTAAAGACTTATTATTCTCATTAGAGAAATATTTGCCCTCACTATTAACGGCAAAAAGCCCTGTAGCAAAAATTGCTACAAGGCTTTTGGCGAAAATGATTTTTCCTAAAGAGTTAAGACTAAAGTTTTGTCTCTTCTGGATCTGTAACATCATCAGTACTTAAATCAATTCCATTTGCTTTCGCAACATTAACCATTTCATCACCTAGTTTTCTCATCTCATTCTTAAGTTTTACAATAACTTTAGCTTGAGGATTTCCTGGTTGAATTTGGTAATCAAAGTGTTCTTTTGTTTTAGCCATTTCATCAACATTGTTGATTTTAGCTTCAATAGAACCCATTAAACCCATGATTTTTGCTTTTGTTTTTGCATCAACTGCATCTAACATAGAAACACCATAGCTTTTACCCATGTAAGTAGAAGTTAAAATATTTTTGAATCCTAAATAGTTATTTAAGATATCTCTGTGTGTATTATCAGAGAAACAAGAATGCTCATCTTCTTCTGATGGAGTTAATACTGCAACTGCAATTCTTTCGTTTGCTAATTCAGATTTGATGAATACACCAAGACCAGCAAGAATTTGTTTTAATGCTTCTTTTGAAGCAATGTTTTTAGATGCATCAGCACCTGTTAAATTACCTTGTAATGCAGCTTGGTATAAACCATCTTTTTCCCAAGCAGAAGAAACAAGTTCTAAATCTTTAACAACTTTTTCAGATGCTGCTTTTAAGTAAGCAAGTCTTCTTTTTGCATCTTTTGCAGTAGTAAAATCAGCTAAAGTTCTTTGACCAGCAGTTAAAGCACCATTAGTGATTGAATCTTTTGTGAAGTTAGAGTAATCTTGATCTTGTCCCCATAATAAGAACTCAATTGCATGGTATCCAGTAGAAACATTTGCATCTCCACCATTTTCATTTAATTCAGTTAAAGCATCAACAGTGATTTTTTTAACATTTACAGAAGTAGATTCTTCACCACCTGGGTTAAATTCACCTTTAGTGTCAATAATGTTACCTGAAGTTTTAGCTCCATTAGCATCGATTGTATAATCAATCATGTTTTCATCTAAAGGCCAAGCGTTTAATTGTCCTTCTAAAGCACCATAAGTATCAGCAACCCAACCTTCTTCAGCGTCAATTGGACCATTTGATAGTCTGAATGCTTCAGTTTGACCGTAAGATTCTCTAGAAACTAACCAAGCTTTTTTAGCAGCAGCAAAAGTCTGTGCATTTGGAGTAGATGCTAAGGCATCAATTCTAAATCTTAATACAATTGCATCTTTAAGTGCATCTGAATAGTTTGCTTGTGCAATATTCGCGTATGAACCTAAGATTGTTTGTGATTTAACACTTTCCATTTTTGCCATGTTATCATTATTTGAAGCAGTACAACCAGTTAATGCGATTGCTGCAACAACAGATAATGAAGCTGCTAAGATTTTTGTTCTCTTTAACATTATGTTCCTTTTTTAATTTTAATATTAATTATCATTATGGAATTAAAGCGAATTTAACTTTAACAGTGACTTAAAGTGACAATCATTATCAATTATTTTTGATATTTATTATTAATTTGTTTTTTTTAACATAAGAAAAAAGTGCTTTGAAAAGAAGTAAGAAGTTTGAATATAAGACTAAAGCCGAAGCTTTTAGTCTTAAAATAGAGACTTGAAGTTATTTAGAAGATCTTTTGCACCTTCATCGCCTAATTTATCTTTTAGTTTATCTCCAAGTTTTTTATTTATTTTATCATTTATTTTATTCTTGAATAAATCTTTTGTATTTAGTTTGATTTTTGGACTTTTTGTATTTCCTTTAATATCAAAATCTAAATTTAGTTTTCTAATTTGTGCTTTTACATTAGCATCTACAAAAGTTTTTTCTAAATCAAGAATAGATTTCGTTACATCTATTTGAGTATTTTTACTTTTCATTTTTACTATTGTTTTTAAAACTAAGTTGTTAATATCACTATTAATATCAACCGTATCATAAATTTCACGTGTTAGGTTAAACTTAGCAAATTGATTAATTAAAGATGAAAAATCATTTTCTAAGAAATGTCCTTGGATAAGATTTCCTGTTAATTTACCTTTTTTTGATAAAAGATTATAATCAAGTTTTAGTTTTGATGTTGAATCAAATACTTCAGGATAATACATCATATGTGTTAATTGTTTTACTTGAACACCATTTACATTAGCATTAAAATTATCATCTTTTAATATAAAGTCTAAAGCTCCACCTAATAACTTAGAATTACCAGTAACTAAAAGAGAATTTGCTGAAGATTTAATATCTCCATTTAAATCCATTTTACCTCTCATTTTTGTTTGAGTAAGATCATATAGTTTTGAAAGGTCACTTACTTTTACTAAATAATCACTATTTAATGTGGCAGTTTTAATATCAAATACTGCTTTATTTACATCAATATTTGCTAATGATGAAAGAATATTTGCTTTTGAAATAGCTTGCGTTTTAGCAAGTGTTGTATTGATATCACCTTTAAATGTAATAGTTTTTTTTAGTTTTTGTTTGAACTCTTTATTTACTACTGAGTTTATAACTTTACCATTAGTGATTTTTGTTGTAATTAAACCATCAAGATTAGATACATCTGCACTTTTAATATTAGCATCTATATCTATTTTTCCTGTTGCCATTTTTGCTTGGTTTACAAAATATAATAGTTTCTCAATTTTCGCATCTGAGATATTAGCTTTAATATATTCAGCTTTACCATTTGCAAGTTTGATACTATATTTACTTAAACTATCAAAAATATCAGTTGTACCATCTGCTTTGATAATTCCTTTGTTTATTACCACATCTCCTGATGTAGAAACAGAACCATTTAATTTTGTACCAATAATTGATTCTAATTTAGCTAAGTCTTGAACTTTTATTGAGTAATCAGAAGTGATTTTTCCACTTGGAAGTTCAACTACACTTTTTACTACATTAAGTGTTGCAAGAGAAGAGATAAAGTCAGTTTTAGAGGTAATTAAATTTTTTGATAAAACAGCATCTGTATTTGATTTGAACGTAATTGGAACATTTATCTTTTGATTAAACTGCTTATTTGCAATCTCATTGATTACTTTTCCGTTTTTTATACTTGAAGTAATTGTTCCATCTAATTGTCCAATTTTTGCATTTTTGATTTTAGCAACTATATTTAAATCACCTTTTACAAATTTAGCTTGATCTACTGTATATAATAGTTCATCAATTTTTGCATTCTTCATTGTGAAGTCTATATTTGATGGTTCAAAGTTTTCTAAATTTACATAATATTTAGCCTCACCCTTTGCAATAGATGCAATACCATCAACAACAGCTTTAGAAGCATCACCTTTTAAAGTACCAGAAGTTGAAAAAGAACCATTTAGTTTTTGTTTGATTAGTGCTTGTAGTTTTGATAAGTCTTTAATATTAATATCATATTTTAAATCTACTTTTTTAGCAAGTAACTGTAAATCACCTGAGATATTGATAACTGAGTTATCACTAATAACAGCATCAAAGTTGATAGTATTAAATGTGAGTGTAAAATCATTTACTTTTAGTTTTACATCTTTTTGTTGTTCATTAACTGTATTTTCTATATAAGAAGCGACTATATTGTTTCCAGGCTTTGTGAATAAAATCCCATAAACAGACCCTAAAACAAATAAAATGAAAAGTGTTAATCCTAGAAAAATCTTATTCATGTGAAATCCTTTATTTATAACTTGTTTTATTATAACAAAATAAAGAAATTATTTCACTTGAATAAATAAACTACATTTAGAAAAAAATGTAGTTATTTTTGTTCTTTTTGGCTTGCATCTTCCACAATTTTTTGTGCAATTGTACTAGCTTCTTGAGCAATTATATTTGTATCTGCTGCAATACTTGCATTGTGTTGCGTTGCATCATCAATATGATTAATAGAATCATTTATTTGTTCTATTTTTTCTCTTTGAATATTACTATCTCTTGCAACTGAATCAATAAGTTTTGTAGTATCACTAATATTTTCATTTAATACTTCATAACCTTTAATCATTTCATGGGCAATACTTTTTCCCATTTGTGTTTGAGATGTTGCAATTTCAACTAAATCTTTAATCTCTTTTGCAGCTTCTGCACTTCTTGCAGCTAGATTTCTAACTTCCCCTGCTACAACTGCAAATCCTTTACC
>DKNG01000239.1:8043-8888 GCA_002470185.1 Arcobacter sp. UBA7394
GAATGCAATTTGATCAATTACAGTAATTGCTTCATTAATTGCTTCTACTTTTTGGTTTATTTCATCCATTGATATTGCAGTTTTTGAAGCTAGTTCTTGACCTTGTTTTGAAGATTTTGTTACTTCATTTGCAAGTTGTGACATTTGTTTACTACTTTGTGTAGTATTTTGAATATTTTGAGTTACTTCACTTAGAGCTTCTGATGTTTCATTTAATGATTTGGCTTGATCTTTTGATGAGTGTGCTAACTCTTGTACATTTTGAGAGAAAACTAAAGATGAATCATATAAAGCTTTACCATTTTTAAGATTTTGAGTACTTAATCTTGTAAGTGTTTCTCCTAAGAAATCTACTTGCTCAAATAGTTTTTTTACTTCCCCTGTTGTTGAACCTTTAGAATCTATTCTTTTAGAGTATTCATCACTTGAATAACAATCTAAAACTGTTAGAGTTCTATCAATATTGTAACTAAGAGATGAAAGAAGATTATTTACAATAGAAGTTAGGTTATTAATCTCTGGATTATTAGATGTAGCATTAATTTTCACATGAAGATTACCTTTTGCCGCTTCTTCACATACTATTGCACTCTCTTTAATAGCTTCTGCATCTTTTTCTAAACCTTTTGTTGTTCTTGCTATATTTTCATTTAGACTTACAACAATTTCACCAATTTCATCCATACTATGAACTTTGAAAGGTTTTATATAGTCTTTTTCATGGGCTAAGAAAGAGAAGAATATTTCTAATTCATCTTTTAGATTTTTTAAAGGAGATGTTGTTCTTTTAACAACTAACCAAACCACTAAAATTGTAAATACAATGAATGCTAATGATGTCATTA
>DKNG01000239.1:9043-10400 GCA_002470185.1 Arcobacter sp. UBA7394
GTTGCAATCATAGGTTTTAATACTCTTAAATAATGAGAGTCATTTTTGAAGATTTCTTGAACTTGTTCTTCTTTTGTTTCAAAAGTTTCTAAAGTTTCTTTATCATTTGTATAGGCTGAACCAGGTGAATACATCTCTATTGTTTTTTCACTTTTTGCAACAATAAGACTTGTAAGACCTTTGATTTCAGTACGGCTTTCTTCTTCAGCTTCTTTAATAACAGCTGGATCACCTGTATTCATTGCATTTCGCAATGTAATAAAAATAGAGTTCGTTAACATTTCTAATGACTCTTTTGCACTATTTTTAGCCAAAGTATTCATTTGATGGGTGGTTATATAATTTGTCACGACATTACCAATTGTTAAAATAATCACAATTGGTAAAATGATTTTTGTTGAAACTCTAAATTTACTGAACATACTTTTCCTTTTCACATAAGCTGGTTATTTTATCAAATTAATATTAATTTTATGGGCTTTTAGAATATTATTTAATGAATATGTTTTTTGTAATTTTTAAAAAATAACAAAATTATTTTTTATCTTTTTACTAAGTTATAATAGTGTTACAAATAATATTTTTTATTTTATTTAATAGATTTTTACTTATTATTTAATATATTTAATCATATTTTTTTGTTAGAATCCATCTAATTTAATTATTTAGGTAATTATCATTAGTAAAGGAAAACTTATTTTATGACTAGAAAAGCGATTTTATGGCTATGCATAGTAACACTTAATGCAAATAGTGAAATTTTAAATTCGATTATTATTGAAGAGAAAAAAGAGAAGCCAAGTGATCTTTTATTTTTCGCAGAAGATTTTGAAGATAAAAATCAAAAGAACTTAGTTGAAAAACTAAGTAATAATGTCTCTTTTCATGAAATTACTGATGAGTTTGGAAGTGCTACTATTTCTTTTAGGGGTATTGATTATAGAGCTACTAATTATAGTGAAAACCTAATTCCTTTATATAAAACAAGTACACAGAATCCTTTATTAATAAATGCTATTAATAATCAAAGTATGATTATTTCAAATAATGCTAGAACTCCATCAAAATTTGGAGTTACAAGTTTAGGTTCTGATTTAGAAATTATAAATAAAAAACCACAAAAAGAGTTTGAAGGTAGTTTTAATACTATTCTTTCACAATATGAAATGAAAAATAGTTTATCTTTAAATACTAAGCAAGATAGCTTTTATATTAAATCTGATTTTATTTATTTTAATAGGGATAAATATAAACTTAGTAAAGATTTTGAAAATACTAGTTTTCAAGATTCAAAAACAAGAATAAACTCAGATAGAGAAAATAAATCTATTGCTTTAAAAACTGGATACTTATTAAA
>DKNG01000239.1:10498-13491 GCA_002470185.1 Arcobacter sp. UBA7394
CATGGGGATAACTATTATGATTTCACAAGAGTAGAATTTCAAGATATAGAGAGTTTTTACGGATACTTTGACCATAAAGATGACAATTACAACTTTTATCTTAGAAGTTATTATGATAAATTTGAAGACTTTTGGAAAATCTATAAAGATAATACTTATACTACACAGAAAAAAGCCCCTGTTATATATGAGGACAAAAGAACTGGTTTATTATCTAAACTTGAATTAAATAAAGAGAATTCTTCACTTGCTTTTGTTTTAAACTATGAAGAAAACAAACATATAACAAAAAGAGAATCTTGGCTTCCTTCTAAACCAAAATATAAATACCAAACAGTAAAATCAAGTATCTTATATAAACACAATATAAATAAACTAACTATTGATACAGCACTAACTCATAAAAAATATAAACCTCTTAATATTAATTATGATGGGCATAGTTTTAGTTTTGATGAAGCTGGTTCTAAAGATTCTTTGATAGATGGACAAATTGCTTTTGATTACAAAATTAATAATAAAAATGAAGTTTACTTATCAATGGCTAGAACATCTAAGATTCCAACAATGAAACAGATGTTTGCTTTCTCTGATTATATTGAACCTAATCCAAACCTAAAAGCTGAGATTTCAAGAAATATTGAATTAGGTATGAATCATTATTTAAGTGATGGAATTATTAGAGTCTCACTATACAACTATGCAATAAAAAACAAAATTGAAAAAATAAATGATAAATATGTAAATATTAATAGAGCAAAACACCAAGGTTTTGAACTTAGATATATGACTATTTATAAAAACCATTATTTAAATGCTGATTATGCTTATTCAAGAGCTAAAGATAATACAGGTTTAGCATTAGACTTAATTCCAAGACACAAAGTAGTACTAAGTGATAAAATTGAATTAACAAATAAACTTAATACAACACTAGAGATGATTTATGAGTCTAAAAAGTTTGAAGATGAAGAAAAAGATCAAATTAAATCATATACGCTATTTAATACACATGCATCATATGAGATAAATAAGAACCTAAAAACAGTAGTATCAATCAAAAATATTTTAGATAAAAATTATGAATTAGATTATGGTATGCCTAAAGAAGGTCGAAATTATTATGTATCAATAAATTACAATTTCTAATAATTTGACATCTATTTTACATGAACATAGAATAATCTATAATTAGAATTCATAAGGACTACATAAATTGAAAATATTATTAATTGAAGATGACATAGAATTATCTACCTCAATAAAAACTTTTTTCCAAATTAAAGGACATGATGTTGAATATTTCTACGATGGTTTAGATGCACTAAATCATCTAGAAAGCAATAATAATATCTATGATTTATATTTAGTAGATGTAAATATCCCTAATATAAATGGACTTGAATTATTAAAATTTATTAGAAAAACTAATATAGATATTCCTATTATAATTATCACAGCATCTCTTGAAATACAAACTTTACAAACAGCATTTGATTATGGATGTACTGAATATATAAAAAAACCTTTTAATTTAAAAGAATTAGATATAAGAATTGATAGAATTTTTTATAAAAAAACAACCGTAATAAAATTTGATGACAATTTACTTTATGACAAAGATTCTATGGAACTAAAGTATAATGAAGAATCAATAGAATTAAGAAAAAAAGAGAAACTTTTCATAGATATACTGTTCAAAAATATGGGATATATTGTCTCTACAGATAATATTACTGATTATGTATGGGAAGGGGAAATAAAAGAGAGTTATCCTATAAGACAAATGGTTAATACCATAAGAAAAAAACTGCCACTAGATATAATCAAAACAGAAGTTGGAATAGGTTATAAAATTGAAAATTAGTTTTAAGCTAAACCAATATATCTTTTTTATATTAGTAATTATACTTTTTTCACTTGTTGTAGTATTTCTTACACAATACTATTTCTCTAGTAAAAATATTACTCAAAACTTTACAAATAAAATTTATAAAGATACTTTACATGTTCGAGAACATTTTAGACTAGTATTTGACAAAATCCAATATGACTTTAGACAAAAAAAACTAGAGAATATAGATAAATTAGATTTTGCACTAGAATATATAGACAAAAATAAAAACTATTCAATTGAGAAACTAGAAAAAGAGTTAAATAAAAATGTGAGTTTTGGGAAATATGAAGTTTTTATTATTAACAAAAACTATGTAATAGAAAATGCTTCATACAAACCTGATATTGGCTTAGATTTCAAAGCTTTTAAAACTATCAAAAATCTTTTTAATTCTATATTTAATAAAGAAATCATCATAGATATTTCTCCTCCTAAAATGGATTCTGCCTCTATGAATCTAAAAAGATATTTAGTAAAATTATCTAAAGATGAAAGTAAACTTATTCAAGTTGCTTATGTTTTAAACTCATATAAAACAATAAAAGAGAGATATAATTCTATTAAATATTTAGCTGATGATATAAAATTATCATTAGCTACAAGATACTCTTTACAAAAAATTGATTTAAATTCAGATAGCTTTGAAAAATATACTCTTGAAGAGGATTGGGTACATACCGTAGATACTCTAAAAGCAATATCTTTAAACTTGCCAGAGTACAAAAAAGAAATAACTCAAATTATAAATACAGATGTTAGAGAAAAAAACTTTAGATTAAATAATGAACTATCAAAGATATTTAAGGATGAAAACAAACTACTAGTAAGTATTCAAAAAGAGAACTCTTATGTTTATTCAATTACAAATGGTTTATTTAATAGAAAAGATGAAACGAAACTTTTTATCAAAACTACTTTTAGTAATAAGTCATTAAAAGAAGAGAAAAACCAAAACTTTTTCTCTCTATTATATATTTATATGTTTATTGTTTTGATACTTATATTTGTATATAAATTTATTCTAAAAAATGTATCTTCAAAACTATTAAATATAATTAAAGACATAAATGACAATAAAAAATCAGATGAAAAGAAC
>DKNG01000155.1 GCA_002470185.1 Arcobacter sp. UBA7394
TTTTATAATATTATTTACAATATTACAAAAACTAACTAGAACCTTATCTCCAATATCATGCCCATACTGATCATTTATAGCTTTAAAATGATCAATATCTATCATTAAAACAGAAAAGTGATAATTATTTTCAATTGCTTTATTTAAAAGTTCAGTGCTTTCATGAAAGAAATTTCTTCTATTTCTAACTTGTGTTAAATAGTCAGTATTAGAGATTTCAAATAACTCTTTGTTCTTCTTTTTTACTATTCTCAAAGATTTGTTTAAATCTTTAGTTCTTCTTTTTACTTGGATTTCAAGGTTACGGTTATTCTTTAATAGTTTAATTTGACTAAGATAGAAACCAATAAAAATGAATAAGATTATTAATGATATTAAAAAATTATATCCCCAAATAGTACTTCTTCCATTTTTTAAAATTGATATATCATTTATTGCTTCTAGATAAATAGGTTTATAAATTGAACCTATTTCAATAGTACTTAAAATATTATTGTATGAAAGCACGGTATTAATTCTAATAGTAGGGATATGTGAGAAAGTCATATATAAGTTGGTATTTGTATTATTAATTGAACTAATTGATATATGCTTAATTTCTCTATTAATATCATTTAATTTTTCTTCTGTTAAAAATCTTCCTGCATATAAAGTACCTCTAGAGTTTGAAGTTTGATCACTATTTTTAATTTCTTTTTTTGAAATAAATAATACATTCTTTTCAAAACTTATTAAACTATCAAATTCCTTTTTGTCTTTAAAACTATTTATTAAAAACTTTTCTAAGTCTTTTCTATTGATTTTAATATTATTATTTTTATTGTAAATAGAATAAACAAGATTATTAGAACTATTAACAAAATACATAAAATTGATATTTAAATCTTCTAAAGTATTAGTACCTTCTCTAAAGTTTTCATATATAAAGTTATTATCTCCACCTTGAATAAACTCATAAGTTTCATCCCATTTACTATAATCTTTTGCAAGAATAGAAACACGAGAAAGCTCCTCATTAATAGACTTTAGAAACATTTCTATATTTTTTAAATTCTTATCTTTTTCCAGTTTTTCATAATCCATAATAATAAAACTATAAGATAAGAAACTAAATATGATAATTGTAAATAAATATATAAAACTAATATTTAAAATATTATGATTTACAGTCTTTAACTTTTTCATATGGAACCTTTAAAAATTATTTTATAGATTATATAACATATAAATATATAAAAAGTCTAAAATCTATTAAATTAAAAAATATTCGATTTTTTTTATATTTTTTGTCATTAAAATTATTATTCTTAACTACATTTCTGAATAACACCATTTAAAGATAAAGGTACTTTATGAATATACAAAAATCTTTCTATAATAATCTTATCACTATAGAGAATGAGCTATTCCCTGCATTAAATAATCATACATTTTTAATATGCTGGAATTCTATAAAAACAGACCATGAAAGACTTAATAAAATCATTAAAAATAAAGGATATGTCCCTATAACTATCACAAGTGCAGCAGATTTTAATAATAGTACAATTTATCAAGAAGGTCTTTCATGTATGATATTATCTTTACCTGAAAATTCATTTAAAGTTAAAAAAAAATCTTATGAAAATAATGTATATAATCTTAATAAAGAAATTATAAACACAATGGGAGAAATGGTACAGTATCGTTCAAAAGAGACTTCAGATCATGTGAAAAGAGTAGCTGTTTACTCAGATTTTATTGCAAAAAAGATTTCATTAGATAAAAATGAAAATGAACTTTTAAATTATGCTAGTCCTATGCATGATATTGGGAAAATTGCTGTATCTGATTTAATTTTAAATAAACCAGGAAAACTAACAAAAGAAGAATTTGAATTAATAAAAACCCATACTACAATCGGCTTTAATATGTTAAAACATTCAAACAAGCCAATACTAAAAGCTGCAGCAACTATTGCTCACCAACATCATGAAAGATGGGATGGAAAAGGCTATCCAAATAACTTAGCGAAAGAAGACATTCATTTATTTGGAAGAATTACAGCAATTGCAGATGTATTTGATGCATTAAGTTCTCCTAGAGTATATAAAGATTCATGGGACAATAATAAAATATATGAATTATATAAAAGTGAGAGAGAGAAACAATTTGATCCTCAATTAACAGATATTTTTTTAAATAATTTTGAGGAACTCGTAAGAGTAAGAGATAATTATAATAAATGTAAATAAAAGAGATTATCTCTTTTATTTAAGCTTTTAAGTTTCTGTTTGCAATATTTTCTATTAAAACAGTTGCGTAAGAACCTTTTGGTAGTGTAAATCTTACTTTACATTTTTGTGTTTCTTTATTGTATTTGATATTGATATTAGTTGGATACACAAGAGCATCTCTTCTATAACCTTTTTCTTGAATATATGTATCATCATACTTCTCTTCAATATCTTTAGCTTTTCCAATAGCTCTAAATGCTTTTCTACCCGGTAATAATCCACTTGGTACAATTTTTTTATCTTTAAAATCTTTTTCCATTGCTTCTGTCAGGTTTTTAGGAGTGAAAAATCTATCTGTTTCATAAACTCTAAAAACATCTCCATCTAATACTTTAAAAGAATCTTCACTCATGTTTAGTCTTTCAACTAACCATTTATTGAAGAAATCACTTTGATAAGCAGCTACTAACATTTTTGAAAGTTTTCTATCTTTGATTGTTAAGTCACCATAGATATATTTTTTTGCTTTTTCTAAGTTTTCTGCTCCATCATGTCCAAATCTTTGATATCCAAAATAGTTAAGCATTCCTTTTTTAGCAACTTGGTTTATATATTTTTCGATTTTACCTACATCTTCTTGTTTTACTTCATGTAAGTTAATCTCAAATTTATTACCAATTAAATCTCCAATATTTAACTTCTCTTTATGTAGAGTTGTTTCTAATATTTTTATTCTTGGATGTCTAAAGTTTTTTAGATCTTTTGCATATTTTCTTGGAATAGAAATATATTGAGTTGTAGTTGCATTTTTATCTTTTAGACCTGCATATCCTAACTCGTTTTCATATATTTTAAGCCCTTTGCTTAGAGCTTCCATTAAGTCCCAAGTACCTAATTTTTCTTTTTTAATTTTAGCAATTATAAAATTACCTTTGCCTGTGAACTTAATAGGCACTTCTTCAACCACAAAATCATCTACATTTTGATAGAACTTAAAATCTAAACTTTTGTGTTTTTGAAAGAATTCTCTTTTTATCATATTTTATATCTTTTATTTATTTTTCGCAATTATAGTCAAATTTGTATTTAGTTCTCATTGCCTTCAATACTATTGTATGAATAGCTCGATATCACACCATCTTCAGTGGTATATGATATTTCTATTGGACGACAACAAACTTCACAATCATCTATTAATGTTGTATATTCATATACACCTGTATCTAATAAAACTGTTACTGCTTGTAAACAGTATGGGCATTGAATGTGTATTTCTTCCATGTTCTTGACCTTGGTCACTTGATTTATATCTATTTTTTAATTACAATGAATCTATATATTATATAGGAGTTTACGATGGCGCTAAATAATGAAATTCTATCAGAAATTGACTGTACTATATACAAGTACAACTTCAACAAAAATTCTTTTCAAATAAGAAACTATTTTAATACAAATACGATTAAACTACTCGAAGAGTATGATAGTATCGTAAATGCATTAGTCAAAAATAAAATTAAATTTAATATCAAAAACGATAATACAATTATTGTAAATCAATAGGTTCTTGTTGTGTAGCACAATGAATGCTACCTCCACCAGAAGCAATTCCATCTATTCTTATTTGTTCAATAATTCTATTTGGATATGCTTTTTGTAGAGTATCTTTTGCTTTTTTATCAGCATAATCATCACCAAAACCTTGCATAATCACAGCACCATTACATAAATAATATCCAATATATCCCGCTGCAAAATCTTCTATTCCATATTTTTCATTTATTTCTTGTGGGTTTTCTAATAATGTGATTTTAAATTTTTCACCTTTTAGATTTGTAGCTTTTTCTAAAATAGAGATATTTTCTTTTGTAAGTTCATGTTCATACGATTCTTCATATGGTTCATAAGCTACGATAATCTCATCACTACTTATAAATCTTGCATAAAAATCTGTATGTCCATCTGTAATATCTTTGCCTTTGATACCTTTTAACCAAATTATTTTTTCTAATCCTAAAAGATATTTTAGTTCTTCTTCTACTTCTTTTTTGCTTTTGTTTGG
>DKNG01000264.1 GCA_002470185.1 Arcobacter sp. UBA7394
CCAGAATTTTCAATCCTATTACCAATGGTATTATGGGTACTTGGTGCATTAATATTTTATAGAAAAAAAATGAACTCTTAAAAGGTATATTTATGAAGTCACATATCAAAGCATATGGTGTAGTTCCTTATTTAGTTGAGAAAAATGATATAAAGATTTTATTATGTAAATCTGTAATGAGTAGGGAAAACTGGGGTTGTTTAAAAGGTCTTAGAATTAAAGATGAAACAGCTTTTGAGTGTGCTAAAAGAGAGTTTTTGGAAGAGAGCTCTATTGATGTTGAAATAGCTTTATTTGAAGACTATTTTGAACAAATTAACTTAGAAAAAGACATTGGCGTTTGGTTAGTAAATTCTGCTAATCTTGAAAATTTAGATGAAATGTTCACTGAGTATAAATTAAAGAGTAATCATTTATCTTGGGAAAACTCTAAAGTGAAATTTTTCTCCTTAGATGACTTGCCTCCTATAAAGAAGAAACAAGTAACTTTAATAAAAGAAATTAAGGGTTTTTTGAAAAGTAAGAATCTACACCATTAGCAATTCCATTTGCTAATAATTTCTGATATTTAGTATTATAAAGCCTTTTACTCTCAATAGGATGTGAAATATATCCTAACTCTATTAGAATAGAAGGCATTTGAGCCCCTACAAGAACCCAAAACGGTCCTTCTCTTACTCCTGAGTCTTTTACACCTTTAAAGCTTTTTTTAACTGATTGTAGCATTCCTGCTTGTGTATCAATTGCAAGTTTATGAGAAGCTGTAATTCTTGGTCTATTTAATGACTCTAAAAATACTTTTTTAGTTGAGTTACTCATTTTTCTAATATCAGTTCTATTCTCTTTTGCTGCAACTCTTTTAGCTCTTTCACTTCTTGCTGGACTTAAGAAGAATGTTTCAATTCCTTGAATTCTATGAGCTTTACTTTTAGGAACTGAATTTGCATGGACAGATATAAATATGTCAGCATTCTTCTTATTAGCTAAAATAGTTCTATTATTTACTTTAATAAATCTATCTTTGTGTCTAGTAAGGAAAACTTTATGACCTCTTTGTTTTAATATGCTGTATAAATATTTTGCTACTTTTAAAGTAACAACTTTTTCATATCTTTTATTAGGTCCTACAGCTCCTACATCTTTTGCTCCGTGTCCTGCATCAATAACTATTGTTTTACTTGAAAAGTTTGCATAAGGTAGGGTAGGCGTGCTGCTTGCCTGTTTTGTAGTTTTTAAATTAAGAATTTTGATTACCAATTCTCTTTTTTTCAAAGTGTAAATAACTCTATAGTCTTTTTTATCGCTAAGTCTAATTCTAAGTGTTGAGTTGTTTTTCTGACCTATAGAGATTTTCTCTAGACCGTTTATTTTAAGTTTAATAGGTTTTGCATACTTGAACTTACCTTTTATATCAAAGATGTCCTGATATCTATTATTTGACTTGTATGCTGTATATTTTAAATCTTTTTTATAAAGGTTTTTATTAAATTGAACTACAATTGTATTATTGTTAGTAAATACAGTTTTTATTGAATTATTTCTATCAATATAAATATTTTTAAAATCATCAGTTTTTTTTACAAATACAGCATTGCTTTTTGCTTTTGTTATTTTTGCTGGTGTTTGTTTTGTTTTCTTTAAATCATCAATTGAAATTACAACTTGTTTATTATTTACTGAATATGATGTTTTGAGGTTTTTTTTATTTGCTATTACTACTCTTAAGGTATCTGATTTAAATTGTCCTACAACAATTTTCTCTACACCTTTGATTTTTAATTTAGTACCTCTTACATGTGAGTAAGCACCTTTTAAATCATATACATCTTTGTGTTGTGGTTTTTGTTTTAATTCAAAGAAACGAACTATATCTTTGGAAATATTATGTGTATAATTTATTACTATAGTATTTTCAAAAGTATAAATTGATTGAATCGGATTAAATTTGTAATTAGTTTTTTTATTCGTAGTATTTTTTACAAGAACACTTTTTTCAATTTTTATAGGGGCAATTTTTTTCCCTAGAGTTTTATTTTCTCTTTCTATTAAAATTTCTAATTTCTTTTTATCTGGAGTCGTGTTTTTGTTTAGTTGTTCACCTAGAATTATTAGTTTTTTTAGTTCTTTAATTTTTGTTTCATGATCTTTTTTTAGAACTGCTTTGAGATAGTTCATTCGTGAAGAATGATACTCATCTTTCAGATCCTCTTGTGCTAAAGCAGAAAAAGAGAAAATGAATGATAAGGATATAAGAATAAAAAATTTATTAAAAATTTTTATTCTCCTTGAGTAAGTTTTTCAATTAATTCTTTAACTGAAATAATCTTGTCAATTTTATAACCATTTGCACCTGTGAAGAACAGACCTGTATCTTCATCACCATTGTATGCTGCACCTAATCTATCAGCAATACAATAACCAACAGCTTTAGCTTCAACACCTCTATTACAAGGAGCTACACAGTTTGAAATACACTGTACTTTTGGTGCTGTGTTATTTTCCATAGAGAATTGTAAATTAGTTCGAACAGATCTTGCTGGTAATCCAACAGGAGATTTTCCTAATTTAATATCATCTTCTTTTGCATTTAATAATACATTTTTTAAGTTTGCGTGAGCATCACACTCGAAAGTACCAATAAATCTAGTTGCCATTTGTACACCAGTACAACCTTTAGCTTGGAACTTTTCAATATCTTTTTTATCCCATACTCCACCAGCAGCAATAATAGGAATATCTTCTCCCCAGTTTTTTGCTTCTTCGATTACAGGACCAACAATGTTTTCTAATTGGAATTCTTCTTTAAAACAATCTTCATATTTGAAACCTTGATGTCCACCACTTAATGGGCCTTCAACAATAATTGCATCTGGAACTCTATTATATTTTTTCCATTTTTTACAAATTAATTTTAATGCTCTTGCACTTGAAACGATTGGAACTAATGCTACATCTGGAAAATCTTGTGTAAATTCTGGCATATTTGTAGGAAGCCCAGCTCCCGTAATAATAATATTAATACCAGCTTCACAAGCATCTTTTACCATTCTTCCATAATCATTACATGCATATAAAATATTACAAGCTAATGGAGCATCTCCACAAATTTTTCTTGCATTTGCTACAATCTCAAAAAAAGAGTCTCTTGAATAGAAGTTCATTGCATCTTTTGGTTTGTCTTTCTTCATTACAACTTGAACATCTTCACTCATGTTTCTGTAGTAACCAGTTCCAACTGAAGAAATTACACCTAATGCACCTTCTTTACTTACGTTTCCAGCTAATTGATCCCAACTTATTCCAACACCCATTCCACCTTGGATTATTGGGTGTTTTATTTCATATTTACCTATTCTCAAAATTAGCCCTTTATTTTATTAATATCTTAGCGAAATTCTTTTTACCTTTTTGTAAAATATACTCGCCTAGCTCTAAATTTAGCTTATCATCTGTTACTTTTTCTTGATTAAGTTTAACAGCACCTGCTTTTATATCTCTTCTTGCTTGTGATGTAGAATTTACAAGTTTCGAATCAACTAATGCTGCCCCAATCCAAGTTCCTGCTTCAAAAGTATATTCATCCATTTCTGTTGGAATATCTTTTTTTGCAAATACTTTTTTGAATTCAGCTTTTGACTCTTCACCTTTTCCCTCACCATGGAATCTATCAACAATTTCAATTGCTAATGAATCTTTTATATCTTTAGGATGTAGAGTTTTATTCTCAACACCTGCTTTTAATTCTTCAATTTCATTTAATGATTTTGTAGATAATAATTCATAGTATCTCCACATTAATTCATCAGAAATAGATAATACTTTTCCAAACATATCAAAGGCTTCATCTGTTACACCAATATAGTTACCTAATGATTTAGACATTTTTTGAACACCATCTAGGCCCTCTAAAATTGGCATCATTAATACTGCTTGTTGTTTTCCACAGTTATAAGCTTTTTGTAGTGTTCTTCCCATAAGTAAATTAAACTTCTGATCTGTCCCACCTAATTCGATATCAGTTTTCATTGCAACTGAATCATAACCTTGAAGTAATGGATAAGTAAACTCACTTACTGCAATTGGTGTATTTGTAGAATATCTTTTAGAGAAATCATCTCTTTCTAACATTCTAGCAACTGTTAAGTTTGATGCCAATGCAATTAATCCACCAGTACCTAGTTCTTTTAACCACTTAGAGTTAAACATAACTTCAGTTTTTGCAGGATCTAAGATTTTGAATACTTGTTCTTTATAAGATTGAGCATTATCTAAAACATCTTGTTCACTTAAAACTTTTCTAGTTTCACTTTTACCTGTTGGATCTCCAATAGTTGCAGTAAAATCTCCAATTAAAAATTGAACAATTCCTCCAAATCTTTGGAATGTTGCTAATTTTTGAATTAGTACTGTATGTCCTAAGTGTAAATCAGGTGCAGTTGGATCAAATCCAGCTTTTACATAGAAGTTTTCACCTGTTTCATAATATCTAGTAATTAATTTCTCAATTCTTTCAATATCAATTATTTCTGATGTTCCTCTTTGTATTTCATTTAATGCTTCTTGAACTTTCTTTTCCATTAACTTCATCTATCCTTTTACCTAATTTTTATATGCATCTTTTTTTGAAAAGAATTCTATAACTTTTACTTTTTTTTCTACTAATTTTCTAACTTCGTCTATATTTGATTTATTTATTTCAAATTCTATATCACAATATTGCCTATATGAATGTTTTTGTCTACCATAATCTACAGATAATATATAACCAGCATATTGTGACATATATGTTAATAATCTTGCTAATTCACCTTTTGTATTTGGTAAACTAACAACCATCTTGTATTGGTACAATGTGTCCTTTGTCCATTTACAAAATAGCATTTGGTGTTTTGTTCTAATTTTATCATAAGCTTTATCACACATTTTATGGTGAATAATCGCTTCGTTTCCGTTTCTAAATGCTACAATGTCATCTCCAAATTTTGGGTGACAACAGTGGTCAAATGATACAGAATTTATACTAAAATTAGAATATATTAGAATGTTGTCAAATTTAAATTCTTTAACTTTACTAGTTAAGATTTTAAATCTAGTCATTATTCCTTTATCTCTTACTATTTTTTTCTCAATAGTTTGTTTTACATGTTTAAAATAGTCAAGAATTTGAGGTATTTTATATGGAGTATCAATCTCGTGTTTTTTTGAAATTTCATTATGATATCTTGAAAAAATAGTATCTATAATATTTTTTCCATACATTACATCAATCTCTTTTTGTCTATGAGCACATAAAAGTCTAATTTGTTTTTTTGCACGAGATGTTTTAACCATATCATACCAAGAACATCTAGCTATTTCTTCATCACTTGTTTCAACTGATACAATATCAGTACTTTTAAGCTCCGTTAATAGAGGTTTCTTGATTTTATTGATATAACACGTTGTTGCTTTTTTACCAATATCAGTATGAACAGCATAAGCAAAATCATATGCAGTTGAACCAAGAGGTAAACTAAAAGTTTCTCCTTTAGGTGAATAAACAACTATATCTTCCCCATGTAAATCATCTTTTGTTTCTTGATAAAACTCTTCTACATTTTCATTTGAAAACTCTAGAGATTTTAACCAGTTTAGATTAGTTGTTTGTTTTGCGCCTGATTTATATTTCCAGTGTGCTGCAATACCAAATTCTGCTACTTTATTCATCTCAAAAGATCTGATTTGTATCTCATAAATTTTAGAATTACAAAAAACAGTTGTATGTATCGTTTGGTAACCATTTTCTTTTGGTGTTGCCACATAATCTTTAAATCTAGAGATTAAAGGTTTATACTCTAAATGAATAAAACCTAGAACTTTGTAACAATCAATGTCATCTTCAACTAATATTCTAATTGCAAATAAATCCAGAACTTCATCTATAGAAATTCCTTTTCTTTGCAGTTTTAAGTAAATAGAGTAGTGATGTTTTATTCTGCTATAAATTTTAATTTTTTCTAAATCAAAACCATTTTTTTCAAGAAGCGATTTTGTAGTAGATATAAAATTATTAAATGTTAACTGAATTGCGTGTTGTTGTTCTTTTAAAAAAGTATCAATTTTTTTATATTCATTTGGATAAATATAAAAAAATGCTAAATCTTCAAGAGTATTTTTAAGTGTTGAAATACCAAGTCTATTTGCAATTGGTACATAAACAACTAAAGTTTCTTCTGCAATTCTTTTTTGTTTATTAGCAGGTAATGCTGACAGTGTAAGCATATTATGTAATCTGTCACATAATTTAACAACTAAAACTCTAACGTCATCAATTGATGCAATTAGCATTTTTCTAAATGTTAAAGCAGAAGATATTAGTTTTGAATCATTATTGCTCGATGATGGTATAAACTCATTTTCTCTTATTTCGACAATCTTAGTAAGACCATCAACCATATGTGCGATATCACTTCCCCATCTCTCTTCAATGTAAGATAATGAAAAGTTAGTATCTTCCACTACATCATGAAGTAGGGCAGTTGCAATAATAGGTTCGTCTTGTGAAAAGTGTGCAGTAATACAAGCAACAAGAATTGGATGGACGCAATATGGTTCACCACTTTTTCTATATTGTCCTTCATGGGCTTCAATAATAAAGCTTATTAAATCTTGTAATTTAGGAGTTATAGTAGTTTGATTTTGAAGTTCTTCTAGAGCTTCTTCAACAGTATTGATATTTTGAATTTTGTGTATAAATGGATCCATTTTCCCCAACTTTAGTTATAAAAGCTTTCGCTTTTATAACTATTCTTTATCTACAAGACCTTCGATTTTAAGTAATCCAGTTGCAATTTCATCAATTGCAATGTCTGTATATTTCATATTTTGAGTGTTTTGCTCTAATAAAGGTTTTGCACCTTTACTTAATTCATCAGCTCTTTGACCAACAGCAATAGCTAAAATATATCTATCATTATTTACTTGTTTTAACGCTTGTGACATTCTTTCTTCTAATCTCATTAAAAGTCCTTCAATAAATTTTTTATTTTACAATAGAACATTTACTATAATCACCAGAAATGATTTTTAGTAAATTTCCTTTTTCATTCATGTTTGCAACAACAATAGGAAGTTTGTTGTCTTTTGCTAATGCAATAGCAGTATCATCCATAACTTTTATGTGATCTTCTAATGCTTGATCGTATGAAATTGTTTCTAACTTCACAGCATCTTCAAACTTCATTGGATCTTTATTATAAATACCATCAACTTTAGTTGCTTTAATAAGCATAGTAGCTCCAATTTCTGTAGCTCTTAATGTTGCTGCTGTATCTGTAGTAAAGTATGGGTTACCTGTACCTGCACTAAAAATTACAACTCTATTTTTTTCTAAATGTCTCATTGCTTTTCTTACAATAAATGGTTCAGCAATTTGTTCCATTTTAATAGCAGTTTGTAATCTTGCACTTAAGCCTTTATGCTCTAATGCTTCTTGCATTGCAATTCCATTGATAACAGTTCCTAACATTCCCATGTAGTCACCACTTGTTCTTTTAATAATGCCATCAGCTGCAGCTGTAACACCTCTAATAATGTTACCTCCACCAATTACGATACCAACTTCAACATTATTGTCGACTAGTTCTTTAATCTCTTCGGCAATATAATCCAAAATTTGTGTATCAATACCATAACCTTCTTCACCTGCTAATGCTTCACCAGAAAATTTTACAAGTACTCTTTTATTCATCAATAATTCCTTTACAATTTTGCGATTATATCTAAAAATTGATTAATCTTTGTTTAACATTAAACTTAACTAAGTGCCCATTCATAAAATGGAAGTACAGATATTTCAAAGTTTTTATGAGTTATTTTCTCATCATTTGAAATTGTTATAATATTTAATTCTTTTATTTCGTATTCGTCCATGATTTTATATATCTTTTTTAGTGTCGAACCCATCAAGAAAGTATTAAAAAATGGGATTGCAACTATTGCTAAAGCTTTTGTTTTTATGTAGAAATCTATATTATCTAAATAATATAACTCTTTATATTTGTTCACTAGTTCTAAAAAAATCATATTTGAAAATTCATTTTTAAATTTTTTATTATGAGAAATTGCATTTAAAAAAGAGTGATTATATGAATATAGTTTTTTTGTTGCTTTATCTTGATTATATTTCGCTAAAAAATATATTGTTTTATTAGTTTCTAGTTTTTTACAAGTATCGTAAAACTTATCTTTAGAAATTTTTATTTTAGATTTTAAAGCATTAAACATCTGTAATAAAGATTTTTTTTCATCTATATTCTCAAATAAGATTTTTAGAATTTCAAAATGTGTATCTGTATTAGATTGAAGTTTTAATATCTCTTGTAATCTTTGGATTTTTTTATATTCATCTACATGGAGAACCCCAGGTAAATTCCCATATTTTAAAAAAACATTAAAACTTTGAGTAATATTTTGGTGTCTATGATCATGTAATAAATACTCCTCAAAATCTAATCCGGTTACAATTGTGTTTTTATAACCTTTTAATTTTTTTTCTATATTTGTAGTGATAATTATATTTTCACAATATGGTAAATCAAATTCAAAAGAGAAATTTTCTAAAACTAATGTTTTTATTTGTTTTTGTCTAAGAAAACTATCTAAAAATTCTTCTATTTCTAAAATATTATTTCTTGAATCTTTTATGTCTATATAGAGGTATTCTGTTGTTTTAAATTGTGATAAATAATCATAAATCAAGAAGCTTTTTCCAGTTTTGGCAGCACCAGTTATTATTGTTTTTGGGTGAGTAATTTTGATTTTTCGCTCCATGAAATTAATTTTTGAAAAATTAATTTCATAACAAGCTTCTAGGGTTTTCATTTATTATTTATTAATGTAACTGCTTCTTTAATTGCATTTACATAAGATTTTGTATTTAGTTTTTCTTTTTTATATGCAATGTTAAATGCAGTTCCGTGATCAACTGATGTTCTAATAATTGGTAAGTTTAGACTTACATTGATACTTTGATCAAAATATAGAGCTTTTAATGGAGCTAGCCCTTGGTCATGATACATTGCTACAAAATACTTGTAGTTTTTCCTAGACATTGG